>JAPLBB010000035.1 GCA_026392945.1 Actinomycetota bacterium
AATCAAAAAATAAGTTATTGAAATTAGTAGTTGAGGATTTCCCGATGTTATAAGTGATGCAAATCCAATAAGTGGAATCCAAGATGGAGCAGCGTTGCTGCTGCCAAGCCCAATTAAATGCCATGAATTAGCATATGAAGTGATTAAATCTTTAGCACTGCTGGTCGATATTGGAAGCGATCCACCAGAGAGTAAGCCAAAGCGATTTCTTGAATACAAAATAGAAATGATTAGGATCACCAAAATACCAAATAAGAATGGCTGCTTTGCTAAGGCTCTAAATCTAGTAAATCTCTTTTCGGGCTTGAAATCGATTTCATCAAAGCTTTCATCAATTACGCCAATATCGGAGTAGCTCTTTGTGCGATTTCTTACTTCTTCTTGTTGCTTTGGTTTAAATGCATTTAGTAACGCCGATGAAATTTTCTCAAGTATGGATCTAATTTGGGCACTACGTGCCGGAATAAATGGTTTGATAACTCGAGCAGTTAGAACTCTGGCAGATTTTCGATACCTTCTTGATTTAATTAAATCAGCAGGCTTGAAAATAAGTAAGCCAACTGCAGCAATTTCATCTGCAGCGTAGCCTGGCAGCTTTGCCAATAAATAAATAACTGACCTACCAATTGATGTAAATAAAAGTTGAACAGCAACCCACGGTAAAATCCACCAACTTGAATTAGCAAGAAGTACAAATGCTGCATTACGACGATCTAGAAGTAAAGGCCTGTGTAAAATTGCATCTCGAACATCAATTGATCGTCTTTCGGATGAAGAAGCCTCGGCATGATAAAGAATCGCTTCGCCAACACAAATCACAGAGTAGCCAGCTATATGAGCGCGCCAACCTAAATCAATATCATCTCTGAATAATTCTAAGCTAGGGTCAAATCCACCCAACTCTTCAAATAAAGAACGTTTAATCAACATGCCAGCAGTGCTGACTGCTAACACATTTTTAATTTCATCATGTTGACCTTGATCCTGCTCGCGGTCTTCAAGCCCAGTCCAACGAGTTCCATTTTCAGTAATGCTTATGCCAACTTCTAAAATATGTTTACGGTCATACCAACCTAAAATTTTGGGACCGGCAATACCAACTTGCGGACGGCTTATTGCTGCTTCTAATAATTTAGCGAGCGCATATCGATCAGGTGCACAATCATCATGCAAAATCCAAAGCCACTCTTGCTCGCTGCTATCGACTGCAGCTGGAGGTAATTTTGAAACTGCGGCGGCAACTGCCTCACCAAACCCGGTACTGCGGGATTTTTTAATTACTTCAATACCAGCATTTGTTAAAAATTTAACTGAGCCATCATTTGAGCCATTATCTACTGCAATGATTTGATCAGGTTGAAGTTTTTGTGAAGATAGTGATGCAACGACTTCACTTAACCACGTAACACCATCATGGGTAACAACAATTGCTGTTACATATTGATCTTCAAGTTGGGCTTGCGCCCCGGTGCTCTGCTTTTCAGCCACCCGTTATTTTATGCGCTGCGGCGCTTTAAGCGGCGACGTTCACGTTCTGATAAACCGCCCCAAATTCCAAACCGCTCATCATGGGCGAGGGCGTACTCAAGACACTCTGAGCGCACCTCACAGGAAAGGCATACGCGCTTTGCCTCACGAGTTGAGCCACCCTTCTCAGGAAAGAAAGCCTCTGGGTCGGTTTGAGCGCATAGGGCTCGCTCCTGCCATGAAAGTTGTTCCGATGAAACTACAAGTGCTGCAAGCTCTGCGCGTTGGTCTGACATATCTCTCTCCTAAATGTCTTAGTTGGTAACTCCAACTACCTAAGGGCCGGGGGTGCCCGCTACTGAGATAATTACACGCTTGTAACTCGATTAAGTCAAGTCAGAGTTGGGCAAATGTGGAGAATTAAAAACCTAAATAATTAGAAATTACGACCATTCCAGCCTCAATTTGGGTATCTGGAGCAATTATTGAGTTAACTATTTTGCAATTTGCACCAATTTTTGCACCGCTACCAATTATTGATCCACTTATCTGACAATTACTCTCAACTACTACTTTAGGTTCAATAAAAGTACCGAGATTAATAATTGCAGATGATGAAACTTGGGCACCTGCTGCAATTAAGTGATCGCCACTGTGTTTGGGCGTTGCAACAGATGTGATCACACCAGTTATTAAATCAGCTGAGGCCTTAACTAACGCCTGCGGGTTTCCAATATCAAGCCAGTAAGAGTTATCTAAATAGCCATAAACCTTTAAGCCTGAGTTAAGAAAGCTTGGAAAAGTAACGCGCTCAACACTTACCACTTGATTAGCTGGAATTTGATCAATTACTTTGCGATTGAAAATATAGCAGCCGGCATTAATCAAATTGCTTACTGGATTTTCCATCTTTTCCAAAAATGATTTGACCTGATTATCTGCTAATAATTCAACGCAGCCATATGCCCTGGCATCTGCAACCTTAGTTAAATACATAGTTACCTCTGCTTTATTATTTATATGGAATTGAATTTGGGCGGCTAAATCATGACCACTTAATACATCCCCGTTGAAAATTACTACCTGATCACAATCATCAAGGAGTGCTGCCGCATTTCTTATTCCACCGCCTGTGCCAAGTGCGCTTTCCTCAACTGCGTATTTAATTTTTATGCCAAATTTTGCGCCATCACCAAAATATGGCTCAAATAGCTCTGCCTTATATGAGGTTGCTAAAACAATCTCAGAAATTCCAGCTTGAGAAGCTTTTCTAATTTGATGTTCGGTAAATGGCACCCCAGCTACTTGCAACATTGGCTTTGGAGTCTTTGAGGTTAAGGGCATTAACCTGGTTCCCATGCCACCGACTAATAAAATTGCGCTAGTTTTCATAAATTAATTCTTGCTATCACCTTATCAATATTCTCATCGGTTGCAGTAAGTGCAATCCGGACAAAGTTATTACTGCCATAAAAACTACCTGGTGTTACTAAAATTCCCATCGCAGCGAAGTAATCCACTGTTTTAAAGCCATCCTCACCTTTTGTGCACCAGATATACAAGCCAGCTTCACTGTGCTCGATAGTGAATCCAGCACTTACTAAAGCTCTCTTTAATTTCACGCCACGTGCTAGATATCTCTGAGTTTGTTCCTGTGCGTGTTTATTCTCTGAAAGGGCAGCAAGCATTGCTTGTTGAACTGGAAGTGAAACCATTAGCCCAGCATGTTTTCTAATCTGCCTGATCTGGTCAATCAATTTTGAATCACCAATTAAAAATGCTGCTCGGTATCCAGCCAAATTTGATCGCTTTGATAATGAGTGAACGGCAAGTAATCCTGAGTTATTACCCCCAGACAGTGCCAAAATTGATTTACCGGTAGATGTAAAACTTAAATAACACTCATCACTTGCCAGAATTGAATTATTCTTGCGTGCCCAATTAATTGCTGCCAGCAACTGCTCGTCACTCTGCACTTGCCCGGTTGGATTAGATGGTGAGTTAACCCAAGCTAAATCTGCCACTGGCCAGGCTGTGGCATCAATTTCTACCGGTGTTGCTTGGGCTGATGCCATAAGTGCTCCTACTAGGTAGGTTGGATATGCAACTGCTGGATATAAAACTGTTTTTGATTGTAAGAAAGTTGGTAGAAAAGCAATTAATTCTTTGGAGCCAATTGTTGGCAGCACATCAAACTCACCAGTTACCCCTAATGTTTTAATTGCAAAATCTTTTATTGCAGTTCTTAACTCTTCACTTCCAGCGGTTAACGGATAGCTCGGTGAGTTACTTGCTTTACTAAGTGCCTCCTGAATAAATTTTGGAGTTGCATCAACCGGTGTACCTTGAGACAGATCTATAAAACCATCCGGATGTTTTTTGGCTTTGTCTCCGTAAGGTGCCAATAAATCCCAAGGAAAATCTGGCAGCTTTTGCAAAAAACTATTTCTCTTGTGGTGGAAGTGCAGAAACTACTTGGTGGTCTTTGCCAACTGGGCCAAGTTTTGCTGCCCCACCTGGTGAACCAATTTCCACAAAGAACTTTGTATTAATCTCGCTATATTCTTTCCACTGAGATGGCACATCATCTTCATAGTAAATAGCCTCAACCGGACAAACTGGCTCACATGCGCCGCAATCAACACACTCATCGGGTTGGATGTAGAGCATGCGATCGCCCTCGTAAATACAATCAACCGGGCACTCTTCAATGCAAGATTTATCTTTAACATCAACACAGGGTTGAGCAATTATGTAGGTCACGCTTCTCCTTACAGTTATTCCACCAACTTAGGTGGAGAATACTGCCATCAACTCCTGTTGATTACGACCTAAGTTTAATAGAGGGAGGCACATGCAGCCATCAGCGGCACAAATTGGGCTGCGGGTCAGTATTCGCCTGCATGATCCATCTGGTGGCTATCGGGATCTATTAGGCGTTTTAGAGAGTGAAAACACAGTGCTTAAAAAGGATGGCACGGTAATTACCTTTGATCCTGCGAAGATTGCAGTATGGAAAGTAGTCCCCGACAAATTATGAAAAATAAGATTGAGTTATTTGATACAAAATCTCGGCAGCTACAACCACTTGTAAGTAGTGATGGCGAAAAATTAAGAGTCTATAGCTGCGGCCCTACCGTTTATCGAGATGCTCATGTTGGGAATATGCGTACATTCCTACTTGGTGATCTAATTACTCGGCTGGCAAAGTTTGCCGGATACAAAGTTGAATTTATTCAAAATATTACCGATGTTGGGCATATGTCAGAAGATTTTGTCGAAGACAAGATGCTGGCCCAAGCAAAAGCTGAGTCTAAGGACCCATTTGAAATTGCTCGTATCTATGAAAAAAGATTTCATGAAGACTTACATAAATTAAATATCACCCCTGCAGATTCTTATCCAAAGGCAAGTGATTGCATAAATTTAATGCAAGATTTGATCCAAAAATTAATTGAAACAGATCATGCCTATCTTGGAACGGATAACTGCGTTTATTTCTCTGCCCAATCTTTCACCGGTTATGGCGCGATTAGTGGTAACCGATTAGATGCATTAAAACCCGGACATAAATTTGAGTACACCGAAGATGGTGCAAAAAGATTTCACGCCGACTGGGCGCTTTGGAAAGCTGCTGCTGGCCGAACTGAAATGATTTGGGATTCACCTTGGGGTAAAGGTTTTCCAGGTTGGCATATTGAGTGCTCAGCAATGTCACTTCACTATTTGAATCAATTTGTTGATTTACATATCGGCGGAATTGATCTTCGCTTCCCTCACCATGAAAACGAGAGAGCACAGTCAAACTCTGCAATAAATAAGGAGGCGGTTGCACTTTGGATTCATGGCGAGCACCTCTTGTTTGAAGGTAGAAAAATGTCGAAAAGTAGTGGAAATGTTGTCTTAGTTTCAGATTTAATTGCAAAGCGACTGGATCCACTTTCATTACGGCTTTGCTTTCTAGAAAATCGCTACCGAAGTCAGATGGATTTAAGTTGGGATAGTTTGAAAGCAGCCCATCTTTTAATTCAAAGATGGCGTGAGAAGACTGCAATTTGGGCTAATGATGAAAACATTGATAAAAATCAGGCTAATGAACTTATTGAGGAAATCGAATTAGATTTTAGCCAAGATCTTGATACGCCAAGAGCTTTACAAAAATTACGTGGAATTGAAAAATCTCAAACGATTAGTGATGGAGTTAAGTATCAAGTTTTTAAAGCGGTTGATCAATTATTTGGCCTAGATTTTTTTAAACCAGTCTTAAAAGATGATCTGCCTGCTGATCTTGAAAATTTGCTAAAAATGCGCCAATCAGCCAGAAACTCAGGAGATTTTAAAGAGAGTGATCGCCTACGTGATCTACTTGAAAAAAATGGAATAGCAGTAAAAGACAGTAAAGAAGGTCAGAGTTGGGATTGGCAGCTTTAGCGAAAATTAGATTTTTTAACTATTAAGCCAAGCAATAATGCAACGAGGCCACCTAGTAGAAATAGATTTCCATATGTATTGCCATATATTAATAATTCATCTCCGGTACCGGGTGTACCAGCCTTTACGACCACAACTAACCAAGCCAGTGCGGCGATTAATTGATAACTGATCTTAAATAGTGTTTGACCAATCACTCTTATGCCTAAAAAGGTTAAAATTAAAGATGCAACATAACCATATGGTGAGTAAAGGTTATGAAGCAGCGTCGCACTAAATCCAATTAATGCACCAAAAATTATTGATTTAATAACATTCATTGTTTAATTCCAGCAAATAAATCTAATTCTCTGCCATTCTCATCAAAAGGTGCTGTTTTCTCTCCTTTAACGAGTGTGTAGTACTCATCTCCCCATACCGATAAACCAAGGTTATTTGAAAGTGCAAAGAAAGGGCCGTCTACAGAAATTTGAGTTGCATGTGCTTTCATTGCAGCTAGTTTTTGTGGCACAAACTCTGATGCATTAACTACTGAAGTAACTAATTCATCTGGCTTTGCAAATGGCAGATCATCAACACTTTCAGCGCCAAAGAAGTCAGATCCAACCTCTTTCATTTTTTCGATACCCATTTGAATTACTGATCTTGGCATTGTGTTCCAATATATTTTTTCAATTTTCCAGCCATTTGCTTCCGCAATCTCAGCTGCGCGCATGGCAACACGGTGGGCTTTAATATGATCCGGGTGGCCATATCCACCAAATTCATCGTATGTAATTAACACCTGCGGTTTGATTTCCAAAATAATCTTAACTAATTCATTTGCAGATTCATCTAAATCTGATTGCCAAAACACATCTGTGCGATCATTTTGAGGCATACCCATCATGCCGCTATCACGCCATTTTTTATTTGGGGCTCCTAAAAATCTAAAATCTGCAATGCCAAGATGAGCCATTGCATCTTTTAACTCAATTTCCCGATGTTGACCAAGTTTGTCATCTTTATCACTAGCTAAACTGGCTAGCTCTGCTACTAATACTTCACCCTCTTCACCTCTTGTACAGGTAACTAAAGTTACTTGGGCACCATCTTTTGCGTACTTAGCCATAGTTACACCATTGTTGATCGTTTCATCGTCAGGATGGGCATGGACTAATAACAATCTTTTTGATGCGCTCACCCGCACAATATAACTATAAATGTAATAAAAACTGACAATATCTTAGATATGAGATTAGAATTAAAGAATGACTGATGATAAATCCGCTCGCCTGCCCCGTGATGAGCGACGAGCACAGTTGCTAATCGCAGCACTTGAAGTATTTACTGTTGCCGGATATCACTCCGCTGCCATGGATGAAATTGCAGATCGCGCCAATGTTAGTAAACCAGTTTTATACCAACACTTTCCATCTAAATTAGATCTTTACCTTGCAGTACTAGATATGCATATTGACTCACTTGTCTTTGCAATTCAAAAAGCAATTGCTTCAAATCGTGAGAACTCTTCTAGAGTTGCAGCCACAGTTGAGGCTTACTTTGGGTTTATTGATTCTGAAGGTGAAGCATTTAGATTGTTGTTTGAAAGCGATATGAGCTTGGAGCCACAAGTAAGGGAGCGGTTAAACCGAATGACTTACGACTGTGCTGCGGCGGTAAGTGCAGTTATCTCAATTGATACTGGATTGGGTAAAGAAGAATCAATGATGCTGGCTGTTGGAATTATCGGAACTGTTCAAACCGCTGCTCGTCACTGGTTAGACCGTGATGGCAAGATTGACCGCAAGCGGGCAACTGAATTAGTAATGAATCTAATCTGGCGGGGAATCTCCGGGTTTCCTAAGTCACAATCTTAAATTCGCAATGTTGCTGGCAAATAGATAGAGTTAAGTTATGGCTACAACAAAACCCACTGCTAAAAGTTCAGCAAGAACTGATGTGAAAATTGGTATTTCAGATAGTACACATGAGTTATATATTGAATGCGAAAATTCTCAGTCTGAGGTAATTGCAAAAGTAAATGAAGCAATAAAATCTTCTTCTGTTTTATCCCTTAGTGATAGCAAAGGGCGAGAAATTTTGGTTCCTTTCAACAAAATTAGCTATGTAGAGGTTGGCGAATCTGCTGATCGTCGAGTTGGCTTTGCTAGCCAATAATTATTTAATTTAAACCGTAATAACCCTTCGAGCATTTGCTCGAGATTCAAGCCTGTCCCATTCATCTGGATTAGTTGTGTATTCACCTAAAGAGTTTAGTTTTCCATTACCGTGATAGTCACTTGCCCCAGTCATTACAAGATTAGATCCACTAGCAAGAGCAATTAATTGCTTTTTCTCATCTGGTGAATGATCACGATGATCAACCTCAATTCCATCCAAGCCTGAATCAATTAGTGAGCCAAAAGTTTCAAGTGAAATTGTTCGCCCTCTATGAGATGCCATGGGGTGAGCGATCACACTGACGCCCCCAGCAGCTTTTATCAATGCAATCGCAGCTTCTGGCGTTGGTGAATAGTGTGAAACATAATATTTTGAGTTGTTATGCAGCATCTGAGTAAATGCTTCATCCCTACTAGCTACAACTCCTTTTTTGACTAGAGCGTCAGCAAGATGTGGTCGGCCCAGAGTTGCGCCATCAGATAATTGCGCCAATACATCATTCATAGTGATATCAATTCCAGCCTCGTTAATTCTTGCAATTATTTTTTCCATACGACCATGGCGGTTTTCTCTAGTTTTTTCAAGTGTATTCATTAACTCACTATTGCTGGAATCAAATAGCAAGCCCAATATGTGAACACTAATTCCATCAGTCGTTTGGCATGATATTTCCGCACCTGGTACTAGTGATATGCCTGGGCGCAATGAATCAATTGCTTCTTGCCAACCACCAATTGAGTCATGATCAGTTAAGCCAATAATTGTAATCCCGGCTGCTAATGCTTTGTTAATTAGCTCAGATGGCTTATCTGTACCATCACTGTAAGTTGAGTGAGTATGAAGGTCAATTTTCAATTATTTACTCTTTTCATCACTACTTGCTTGGTTCGATCGCAAAACAAACAATACACAGCCAAAAAGTAGGCCAATAATTCCGGGAATTGTTCCGGCTGGTGGTTTTTGATCTAGCCAAATATAAGCCAAAATCGCACTCACTGGCACCTCGAAGAAAATTATTAATGAGACAACCGCTGGTGAAACTCTTTTCAATGAGAAATTAAATAATGTATGTCCCAGTAATTGTGTTCCAATAATAAGACTGGTAAGTAAAAGCCATTCATAACTTGAAAATCCAGTGAAGGGTGAATTAGTTAATAATACAATTGGTAACATTGATAATCCGCAAACAATATAACAAACTGATGTGAAAGTAGATGTTGAAATATCTCGCTGCACCTTTGCACCAATTACCATATATGCCGCACCTAACGCTCCCCCAACAACTGCCATTAAGTCTCCTTGAAAAGACCTAACAGAAAGATTGAAATCGATACCAGTAATTACAATTACTGAAGCAAATGCAATTATCATCCCACCAAATGATTTTTTTGGAATATGCCCACCTGTTAACTTAACAAAAATTGCAGCAAAGATTGGTTGAGTTGCAGTTAGTGCCGTTCCGGTTGCCACGGAAGTAAATTTCATCGCCCAAAAGAAACAAATAAAGTGAGCTGCCAAAAGAATTCCAGCCGCTACTGACCACCCAATTGCTTGACGTTGTACTTTACTTTGCCACTCACGACGAGCTAGTGCAAATGGGAGCATCACTAAGCCACCAATAATATTTCGCCAAAAAATCATGGTAGGAACCGGCATCTGACTTTTTGCGATTATCGGGCCTGATGCACCTACGCCAATGATTGCTGAGATCAAGAATGGGATATCACGGCCAGTTGGAAGTTTGGTGTGATTCTGATCTTTCATAGGGTAAAACCTATCTGTAATTTAATTATTGTTATGAATTGGTATAGAGCCGATACCCTTAGCCTATGAATACAAGCAAAGGTTCAAACCTAAATCGTGTATTCCTGGCCCGATTAGCTGGCACTGCGGTCTTTGACCCAAATGGTGATCAGCTTGGCAAGGTTAGGGATGCGGTCGCAACACTGCGTACTAACAATCAGCCACCAAGAATTTTGGGCTTCATTGTTGAGGTTCCACCACGCAAAAGAATTTTTGTTCCGATTACAAGAGTAACCTCCATTGATAATGGGCATGTAATTATTACTGGACTCTTAAATATGCGCAGATTCGAACCACGTATTAACGAGATTTCTGTTTTATCTGAAATGTTAGATCGATCTGTAACTATGATCGATAACAATGAAAAAGTAACAATAGAAGATATCGCAATGGAATTATCAAAAACTGGTGATTGGTTTATTGAGCGAGTACACGTGATGCGCCGAGGTGCTGGTTTTCGCAGGCGAGGTGCTTCTTCAACAGTTACTTGGGCAGAAATATCCGGAATTGCAATAAACGAAACAAACCAAGGTGTTAGTCATTTGCTTAGTACGCTTGCAAATCTTAGGGCTGCAGATTTAGCTTCGGTTCTTCATGATCTAACACTTAAGCGTCGCGCTGAAGTTGCCCGCGCATTAGATGATGAGCGATTAGCAGATGTACTAGAAGAGATGGATGAAGCTTCTCGAGTTGAACTACTTGCAGAACTTGAAGGTGAAAGAGCAGCAGATGTATTAGAAGAGATGGATCCAGATGATGCTGCAGATTTACTTCGTGAGGTTGGCCAAGAGCGTGCCCAAGCACTACTTGCGTTGATGGAGCCAGAGGATGCCGAAGATGTTCAGCGCTTAATGCACTATGAAGATTACTCAGCTGGTGGAATGATGACGACTGAACCTATTGTTTTAACTGCGGATTCAACTGTTGCTGAAGCACTTTCTAGAGTGAGGTTATCTGAAGTTGCGCCAGGTCTTGCATCTCAAGTATTTGTATGTCGCCAACCAACCGAAACTCCTACCGGTAGATTAATGGGAATTGTTCATATCCAACGTTTGCTAAGAGAGCCACCTGCAACATTACTTGGTGGAATTCTTGATAGTGACATCGCACCTTTGTCAGCGGAAGCTACTTTAAATGAGGTAGCTTCATACCTTGCTAGTTATAACTTGTTGGCTGTTCCAGTAGTAGATGCAAATGAGCGCCTGCTTGGAGCGGTAACAATTGATGATGTACTTGATCATTTACTACCTGAGAATTGGCGACATGAAGAATCAGTAAGAAGAGAGGGTGGGGATAGATAATCATGGCTAAACAAAAGATAAATAAAAATTCACTTGAGTTTCCACGTGAAGCACGTAGAACCCTTAAACCTTCTTATGATCCTGAGGCATTTGGTCGTTGGTCAGAACGGTTCGCACGTTTCTTAGGTACTGCAAAATTCTTGGTATACATGACTGCATTTGTGCTGCTTTGGGTTATTTGGAACTCACTTGCTCCAGAAGACTTAAAATTTGATCATTATCCATTTATCTTTTTAACACTTCTACTTTCGCTGCAAGCTTCATATGCTGCACCACTTATTTTGTTAGCTCAAAATCGTCAAGCAGATCGTGACCGAATTCAAGGCAATGAGGATCGTGAGCGTGAAGAGCGAAATATTGCAGATACTGAATATCTAACACGCGAGTTAGCAAGCCTTCGTACAGCGCTTGGTGAAGTTACCACTCGCGATTACCTACACAGTGAGATTTCAGATGCTGTTGAAGAGATAGTTAATAAGCTTAATAAAAAATCTTAAGCGTTAATATTTAATCTAACGCCTAGTAAGGATTTAGGTCTAATAATAATTTGATCTAAAATACTATCAAAAATTAACTTTGCGCTTTGATCTGACAAAACAATTGGAGTACCAGCGTCTCCGCCTTCGCGAAGCTCAGCGTTAAATGGAATCTTTGCTAAAAGTGGAACATTTGCGCCGACTAATTCACTAAGCCTTCTTGATGTTTCTTCACCTCCACCACTACCAAATATTGAAATCTTCTCGCCGCATTTAGTACAGGCACTGTCTGACATATTTTCGATTACACCGAGAACTGGCTGCTTGATTTGATGGGCAATTCTTCCGGCACGTTCTGCGACCTCAGCTGCGGCAATTTGTGGTGTAGTTACAACAATAATTTCTGAACCTGGAATTAATTGGCCAAGTGATATTGCAATGTCACCGGTGCCAGGTGGTAAATCTAGAAGTAATAAATCTAAGTCGCCCCAATATGCATCACTTAATAGTTGTTCTAAGACTCTATGTAATAGTGGTCCACGATATGCAACTGGATCTGATCTTTCTGGTTTAAACATCTCCATTGAAACAACCTTTACGCCGTAATTTTCAACTGGAATAAAAGTTTGATCAATTGCTGTTGGTCGTTTATCAAGCATTCCCATCAACCTCGGAATTGAATGACCATAGACATCTGCATCTAATATGCCAACTTTAAGTCCACGTGCTGCTGCGGCAACTGCCAAATTAACTGTTACTGAAGATTTACCAACCCCACCTTTTCCTGATGCAATTCCTAAAACTCTAGTAAGTGATTCCGGTTGAGCAAATGGAATAAATTTCTCGCGGCCACCCCTGATTAGTTTTTTAACATTGTTTCTCTGCTCTTCATTCATAACTCCAAATTTAATTTCAACTCCTTTTATTTCAGATATCTCACTTAAAGATTTAGTTATATCGCTGTGAAGTCGATCTTTCATTGGACAGCCAACAATTGTTAAAAGTATCCCGATTTTTGCTATTCCGGATTCAAATTCAACTGACTCAACCATCCCTAACTCTGGCAACGGTTTATGAAGCTCTGGGTCTATTACGGTACCAAGTGCTGAATTTATTAATTCAATTGTGCTCATAGTATGTCCGGATCAATCTTTGGTTTTGGTTTCATTTCAAGATCACTCTTATCAATAACATCACCAATATGTTTTTTAATAAAAGTTTTTGGGTGTAGATCCTTAACTTGTAAATCTTCATAGCCAGGGCCTAAATTTTCTTTTAATTCATTAGTAGCTGATTGCGCCATATTTTTTAACTTAACTAGGAATCTAGCAGCATCAGCGGCAACATTAGGCATGCGATCTGGGCCAATTAAAATCATTCCTAAGACCATTAGGCCAATTATTTCGCCTCCACCTATATTTAACATAATTTATTTCTTTGAGGCAGCCAGCGTGACGGTTGCCTCTCTAGATATGTTATTTCTGGTGTATTTGATCTTAACTTTATCTCCAACGCTTTTACTTCTAATAGCAACAATTAATTCATCTGAATTATTGATTTCAATACCATCTAATGTTGTGATTATGTCACCAGCTTTTAAGCCAGCTTTATCTGCTGGACCTGCCGGTGTGACGCCAGCACCATCAGTTGAAATTTGTGCGCCTGTACCAGTAAATCTAGTGTCAACTGAAATTCCCATAATTGGATAGGTTGCAAAACCTGTTTTAATTAATTGTTCAGCCGTTTTCTTTGCTTGATTAATTGGAATTGCAAAGCCAAGTCCGATAGATCCAGTTTGACTACTTGAACCAAGTGTGGCAATCGCTGAGTTAACTCCAATGACTGCACCAGTTGAATCTACTAATGGACCGCCTGAGTTTCCAGGATTAATTGCTGCATCAGTTTGTAGTGCGTTAATAAATGAGCTTTCACCACTTCCGTTACCAGTCGTAACAGCGCGATTTTTTGAACTAATAATTCCAGATGTAACCGTTCCGGATAAACCAAGTGGAGATCCGATTGCAATTACTGAATCGCCAACTTGCGCTAGATCGCTATTTCCAAGTTGCAAGGTTGGTGCAGAGGTAACATCAATTTTAAGTACAGCTAAATCGTAAGAATTATCCCGACCCATTAACTTGGCTCCATATTTTTTGCCATTAGAAAGTTCTACGGTAATTGTCCCCCTCGTTGCTGCTGCTTCAACTACATGGTTATTAGTTAAAATATAACCATTACTATCAAGAAAGAATCCAGATCCAGTTCCTGAACTAGATGATCCTTTTACTGAAATTGAAACTACCGCTGGAATTACTCGGGCAGCAAGGGCAGCAATTGAATCAGGAGCTCGCTCTACCTTGTTGTTAGTTTCCACTAAATTTGCACCAATGTTGGTTGTAGTACTTCGGACAACGACTGCACCAACTCCGCCTGCAATAAGTGCGATTACTACTGCCAGAACAAAAAAATTATTATTACTTTTTGATTGAATAACTCGTACTTGCTTAATTTCACCGCTTGGTTGCCACCATGGGGTGCTTGATGGTTGCTTCATTTAAGTAAGTTTATTGGCTACCAACACCCCCGCGCCAATTGGAAGCACCGATGCTGCCCACTTTTCATCCTCTTTAATTACCTTAATTCCATCTCGCCGGGCAATACTCTCAGGATCGCGCTGAGTTGGATCTGCAACCTTTCCAGCACTTAAAGCTTGATCAATTATTAATAACCCATTGGGTTTTAATAATCGATAAGACTCTTGAATCATGTCAAAAAGATCTAATGCAGGCCTAATAATTATTAATTCATAAGAACTGTCAGCAAGTTTTCCAATAACTTCAATTAATTTCCCAGTAATAATTCGATATTTTGTTGGGGGAACATCCGCCTCTTCAAAAATATTACGAGCAATTTTTGAGTGCTCGCGCTCTGAATCAATTGTTGTTAGTACTCCGTCTGCTGGCATGCCACTTAATAACCATAAACCGCCAACACCTGAGCCAGTACCAATCTCAACAACTGATTTAGCTTTTGATAACTGAGCTGCAAACTTTAGGAAGTTTCCTACTCCAGGGGTTGGATCCGGTGCGCCGATTTCTTCACCATTTGCTCTTGCTTGTTGCATGAAGTAATCCTCATGGGCAAAACTTTCTGAAAATGCATGCATATCTCCACGACCAGAAATCACATCTTTCAAAATGAACCAAGCCATTCAATTAACAATCGAACCCCAAATCCAGTACCACCTTTAATATTCTCACCTGCATCTACTTCTGATCTTCCAGTGCCGGCAATATCAAGGTGCACCCAATTACGATCTCCCACAAATTTCTCCAAAAATAAAGCTGCTGTTACTGACCCGGCTGAGAAACCAAACTTATCGGCTAGATGATTAAAATCTGCTACATCACTGGCCAACGCCACCGAATAATCATCTACTAATGGCATATGCCAAACCTTTTCTCCTACTTTGTTGCCAACTTCATAAAGTTTTTTAGCAACCACTTTTTCCCGGGTATACATCGCAGCATATTGACGACCTAGACCCAAAGTAGCCGCTCCAGTAAGTGTTGCCACATCAACTAAATAATCAGGCTCTAATTCTAAATCAGCATAAGCAAGTCCATCAGCTAGTACTAATCGTCCTTCAGCATCAGTATTTAATACTTCAACTGTTGTGCCACCAAAATGTTTAATTACATCAGATGGCCTTTGAGATGTTCCAGATAATGCATTCTCTGCTGCCATTAATAAAGTAGTTACTTTAACTTTTGGCTTTACCTTTGCCATTGCAACTGTTGCGCATAAAACAGCAGCAGCACCGGCCATATCACTCTTCATCCCAATCATCGATTCATATGGTCGCTTAAGTGAAACTCCGCCGGTATCAAAAGTTATTCCCTTGCCAACTAAAACAACATGTGGCCAATTACTAGATCCTTTTGGCGCATAACTCACTTCGATCAATCTAGGTCCTGGATTAGGCGATGAATTACCAACAGCCAACAACCCACCAAACTCTTTTAATGCTCGCCCAGATTTAACAGTGATTGAAAGATCTGAATTTTTAGCAGCAGATACCATTGCAGTTGCTTGTTTTGCTAACCACTCTGGATTCTTAATGTTTGACGGAGTGTGAATTAAATTACGAGCTTGCCATACAGATGATGCCAGGATTTCAGCATACTCGACCTCATCTTTATATTCACCATAAATCACAAAAGTTGGCTTCTTTTCTTTTTGTTCACTCTTTAATGAATATTGATAATTTGAAAGAATAAATGCAACACCCTGCGTAATTACTTTTTCTTTTTCAGTTGATAGTGCGGAAAGTAGAACAGTATTCGTTCCTTTTATTTTTCTACCGATTGAGGTTGATGCTTTGCGCAAATCATCATCGCTCTCATCACCTATACCTACTAAATAAATTCGAGTTAATGAACCGACTGATATTGGAACTTCAATGATCTCACCAGGCTTGGCTGTGAACTCTGGCCAATTATTAAGCTCAATATTTAAATCTAATTTTGTAAAATTAGAAACTTCAGTTAGGAATTTAGTCTTTGAAAGTTCAATCTTCTCACCTGGTAATACCGGAATAGCTACTGCAGTGAAATTTGAAAGATCTAATTTATTCTCGGAAAGGTAGGTTAGTTTCGGATACAGATCGAGGATTTTGTGAGCCATGACCCTGAATTAAGTTGAGTCAGTCGATTACTTTTTTACTAATGCAACTGCAGCTTGTAATACATTTCCTAAATTAGTTGCCTCTTCGACATTTAATTCCACAACTAATCTTCCGCCGCCTTCTAATGGAATTCGCATGACCATCGAACGAGCCTCTTTCGTGACCTCCATAGGGCCATCACCAGTTCTTGGTTTCATCGCTGCCATTTAACTCTCCCCTGCCAAAGATCAATCATTAACCCGTTAGAGGTGTAATTATCCCTCATATGCCTGCAGGTGGGAAATCCATATAAATATCCTTATGAAATCAACGCAATTAGGCGCGATCTGCCCGATGCAATTACTGAAACTACAGCTCGTTCTGGTACGCCAAGTTTTTCTGCAATCTCTGCCGTACTGATCATATTTACTAAATGCAAAGTCAAAATTAATCGTTCTTCTTCTGGCAGGGTAGTAATTAGCTCAGCAATAGTCTTGCCACTACCGTCGGATGCCATGAGTAAAGTTTACTCGGCAAAACCTATACTTTCGAACTTAAGCGGATAGTTGTCGTACAAATCTGCGCAGTGAGAGCCAAACGCCGAGCAACAAGAGTGGTTTTAAAATGATTAAAACAAAAGCTGGCGCAATTAAATCCTCTTGCCAATAAAAAATACTTCCGCCGCGAACTTTCTTCAACTCAAATTTTCCAGTTCCTCGAATAACTCGGCCAATGTGAACAACTTCGCAAATTAATGGAGGCTGCCATTTTGTGATCTCCATTGTGTCTAATACTCCTAATCTAAGTTTTGGATACAGAGATGGAAATAATCCGGTAAATGCAAAAATTAATACCCCTTTACCATTCTTAACTGTTCGATCTTGATCAACCTCAGACCAAACTTTTGTTTGAAGCATCCAGTTACTTTGATCATGCCAATTAACTAGAGACTTCCAA
>JAPLBB010000043.1 GCA_026392945.1 Actinomycetota bacterium
GCCGATTGCACTTGCTGAGATAAAGACATCTGGTTGTAATTGCTCACAAGCTGTTGCAATTGTGGTGGTGCCCAAAAGCCGAGAGTTTAAAATTTCAGAACGATATGAGGCCGTCCACCTTTTATCGCCAACACCAGCACCAGCTAAATGAAATATTGCATCCACGCCCGCTAATGCCTGCAGATCTATCTCACCTTTAATTGGGTTCCAACTTACTTCGTCAGAGGTTCTAGCTGGCCTTCTAACAATTTTTTGAACCTGATGTCCATCACTTTTTAGTTGGGCAACTAATGCGCTTCCAATTAAGCCAGAGGCACCGGTTACTGCAATTTTTTTAACGCGAGGCAAATTACAACCCTAAATCAGATTCGAAGCGACCCTCTTCTAATCTCTCTTTTAATGTTGCCAAGAAACGAGCAGCATCGGCGCCATCAACAACTCTGTGATCATAAGAAAGAGCTAAATAAACCATTGAACGAATTGCAATGGTTTCACCACCATCAGCACCCTTAACAACCATTGGCCGTTTAACGATCGCGCCTAAACCAAGAATTGCTACCTGTGGTTGATTAATAATTGGTGTGTCAAACAATGCACCACGTGAGCCAGTATTTGTGATGGTAAATGTTCCACCACCTAGCTCATCTGGCGTAATTTTGTTTTCTCTAGTGCGAGCTGCAACATCTGCAATTTTGCGAGCAATTCCACCCATATTTAAATCACCAGCATCTTTAACTACTGGAACCAACAAGCCTCGATCAGTGTCAACTGCAACAGCAAGGTGTTCTGCGCCACCTAGACATCGTTACCGTTGTGCCACGAAGTGGAGATACCGCTAATGGTCCACGTGGTGCTGGCAATGTTGATGCTAGAACCGCACCAGTTGGTGTGGCAGCTGCGCGAGGAGTGGCAGCCAAAATATCCTCTTTACGAATTCTTCCACCGATGCCGGTTCCTTTAATGGTTGAGAGATTTACGCATAAGAATCATCAGCTCTAACTGCGTTTACTGGAGCAGCAACCGGGGCAGGTGCTTGTACAACTGGTGCTTGTACGACAGGTGCAGCAACAACTGGTGCTGGAGTTACTGGTTTTTGTGCAACAGGTGGTGCAACTTGTACTGGTTTTGCAATTGGGGCAGGAGTTGATCCAGATACGCCAATTGATGCAAGGCGTGCGCCAACTGCAACTGTGGTATCAACTGGTACATCAATACTTAATACTGTTCCAGAAACAGGAGATGGGATTTCTGTATCAACCTTGTCGGTAGAAACTTCTAGGAGCGCCTCATCAGCAGAGACTGCATCTCCCACTTTTTTAAGCCAACGAGTAACTGTTCTTTTTTAAGCCAACGAGTAACTGTTCCTTCGGTAACTGATTCACCCAATGCAGGCATGGCAACAATTGTTGCGCCGGCAGTTGCCGCAGCTGGTGCTACAGGTGCAGGTGTTTGTACAACTGGCGCTTGAACAACTGGGGCTTGAACAACGGGAGCAGCAACAACTGGCGCGGGAGTTGCAACTGGCGCGGGAGTTTGCGCTGCAGGTTTTGCAGCAGAACCAGATTCGACAATTACGGCAAGCTCAGCTCCAACTGCAACAGTTGAATCAACTGGTACAACAATTTTTTGTAATACACCGGCAACTGGTGATGGAATTTCAGTATCAACTTTGTCGGTGGAAACCTCTAGTAATGGCTCATCAACTGCAATCTGATCGCCCTCTTTTTTAAGCCAACGTGTAACAGTTCCTTCAGTTACAGATTCACCAAGTGCGGGCATGGTTACTGAAAATGTCATTTAATTTATTCTCCTAACCATGGGCGTGAAGTGGCTTACCGGCCAGGGCTAAGTGTGCCTCACCCATTGCCTCAGACAAGGTTGGATGGGCATGAATGTGTTGGGCAACATCGGCAGCATCTGCCTGCCAGTTAAAGATTAATTGGGCTTCAGCTAATAATTCGCCAACTCGGGAACCAACCATGTGAATTCCTAGGATTGGTCCATTTTTTGCAGCAACTAATTTGACAGATCCGGCTGTCTTTAAAATATTAGCCTTTCCATTTCCCGCTAAATCATAATTTAACTCAACTACATCGTGGCCAGCAGCTTTTGCACCTGCAGTTGTTAGGCCAACGGATGCAACCTCAGGCTCGGAGTAGGTAACGCGGGGGACCCCATCGTAATTAATTGCTCTTGGGTTAAGGCCAGCGATTTCTTCTGCTACCAAAATTCCTTCAGCAAAACCAACATGGGCAAGTTGTAGGGTCGGGATTAAATCGCCAACCGCCCAAACTCCAGGCACATTTGTTCGGCACTTATCATCTACTAATACATATCCGCGATCCATTTTAATGCCAGCCTCTTCATAGCCTAGGCCGGTTGATACTGGGCCACGGCCGACTGCAACTAATAAAACTTCAGCGGAAAACTCCTTACCATCTTCAAGAGTTACTTTAACCTCCTTCTTCTTTAGCTCAGCAGATTTAAATTTCACACCTAGTTCAAAATTAATGCCGCGCTTTCTAAATGCCCGCTCTAACTGCTTACTTGAAGATTCATCTTCAAGTGCTACTAAGTGGGGTAGTCCTTCCACAATTGTTACCTCAGCGCCAAATGACTTCCACACTGATGCAAACTCACAACCAATTACGCCACCACCTAGAACTATTACTGACTTTGGTACGTAATCCATCTTGATTGCTTGTTCGCTGGTAATAATCTGCTTGCCATCAATTTCAAGGCCAGGCAAAGTCTTAGGGTATGAACCAGTTGCTAGAATTACATTCTTGCCGGTGTATTTGGTGCCATTTGCTTCAACGGTATTGTTTGAAACTAATTTTCCGCTTCCTTGCACATAGGTAACATTTCTAGATTTAACTAATCCTTCAAGACCTTTATGAAGCTTTGAAACCACACCATCTTTATATGTGTTAACCGCTGCCATATCCATGGAGTGAAAATCAGCCTTAACACCAAACTCACCAGCGTGACGGGTGTTATCTGCAATCTCGCCAGCATGAAGAAGGGCTTTGGTTGGGATACAACCTTTGTGAAGACAGGTGCCGCCGAGTTTATCTTTCTCAATTAAAACTACCTTTTGACCTAATTGCGATGCGCGAAGCGCGGCTGCGTAACCACCGCTACCACCACCGAGAATTACTAGATCAAAATCGGCCATGAGGTAATCCTGCCACGAATTTGGTGCTCACTCGACCTAGAGATATATCCACACTACGACTGTGATGAAGCCAACTCAGCTAATTGAACTAGTGAGCGCAGGGCGATCCCAGTGCCGCCAACAGGTGTGTAGCCATGTGCGGTCTTTTCATTAAAAGCAGGGCCAGCAATATCTAAATGGAGCCATGGGGTTTGAGGATCAATAAACTCTTTTAAGAATAATCCAGCAACTAACATGCCACCCATTCGATCACCAATATTTGCTAAATCTGCAATCGGTGAATCAAGGGATGCGCGAAGTTCAATAGGTAATGGCATTGGCCAAAATGCTTCACCTGATAATGCTGCGGCAGCTAAAAATTGATTACTAAATACTTCATTATTTGTCATAACCGCAGAGGTTCTACTTCCGAGAGCGACAACTTGCGCACCAGTAAGTGTTGCCACATCAATGATTCCATCTAAGCCGCCAGCTTTTTTGCCAACCTCAGCAGCCTTAATTAATGCATCAGCTAAAACTAATCTGCCTTCAGCATCTGGATTTAATACCTCAACTGTCTTGCCACCATAGATAGTAATTACATCACTTGGCCTAGTTGCAGTATCGCTCACCATGTTTTCAGCAAGAGGTGCCCAACCATCTACTGCGATTGGCAGTTTAAGTTGTGCGATTGCAAAAACTGATGCAATCACCGCAGCCGCTCCTGACATATCTGCTTTCATCGCCTCCATGCCAGCAGCCGGCTTTAATGCCAGTCCGCCAGTATCAAATGTGATGCCCTTGCCAACAAATGCAAATCTTTTCTTAGCCTTTGCTGGATTGTATGTAACATGTAAAAGTCTTGGTGGGTTGGCAGAACCTTGACCAACACCAATAATTCCGCCGTAGCCACCCTTACGCAAAGCAGCATCATTTATGATTTCAACTTTAACGCCAAACTTTGATCCATGCTTTTTCATAGTGTTGCAAAATGAATCTGGGGTTAAATGACTAGGTGGAGTATTAATAAGGTCGCGTACTAAAAATGTTTGTTCGGTAATAATCTCAGCACGCCTAGCCGCAGCCTTTGCTTGAGCGGTATCGGCGAACTTTGTGACCACGCTGATTTGGGTAAGTGGATCCTTTTGATCCTTCTTTGAATTGCCTAGAAATTGCGTAAAGCTATAGGAGCCAAGAGATGCACCTTCGGCAATTGCTGCAATCTCGGTTACTGATTTATGAGGGAGGGCAAAGGCGGCAGATTTGTTTCCGAATAACTCTCGAGCTGCAGCACCGGCCGCACGACGCAGAACCTCTGGATCATAATTTGATTCAATTTTTCCAAGGCCAGTAAAAACAATTAATTTAGTATTTTTTCCAGGTAACTTAATTACTTCATCAGCTTTGCCTGTTGCTCCCATTGTGGTCAAGGTTGCAAGCAATGAGGTGGCATCTACTTGAGCTGCACCTGATTCGATCTGTAATTTCTTACCTGTGCTGCCCAGACCAACTACCAGTACATCACTATCAACTTTGGTAGTTAATTTAACCTTAATCATTTGACTCCTGTTTCAAAGAAATACTTACAGATGATCGATAGGGCAAGCCTAAAGGATACTTATAAAAGTTGATAATCCCTATAGAGATCAATTACCCCCTCTTTCACGGGAAGAGTGTAAGTTTGGCTTATGAAAAACTCACCACTTGCGGCCAAGCACTTAGAGCGCAATGCAAAGATGGCAGATTTTGGTGGCTGGCTTATGCCAATTGAATACCCAAGTACTGGTGTGATTGCAGAGTATTCAGCAGTTCGTGATCGGGTTGGAATTTTTGATGTATCTCACCTAGGCAAGATCTCGTTAAAAGGTGAAGGGGCTCTTAATTTCCTAAATCAAATGGTCACTAATGATTTAACTCGAATCACCACCAGCCAAGCTCAATACACATTACTTTGTAATGAGGATGGTGGGGTAGTTGATGACCTGATTGTCTACCGTAACTCTGATACTGATCTATTTTTAGTCCCCAATGCTTCAAATACGGCAGCAGTATTTGAAATTCTAAAGGCAAGCGCGCCGGCATCAGTTGAGGTGAAGAATTTACACACCGAGTTTGGTGTAATTGCAGTGCAGGGGCCTGATTCAGTAAAGGTGTTGAATCAATTGGGAATTAAAGCTGAGATGGATTACATGGCGTTTGTTAATACTGAGATTGATAACTCACCAATAATTTTATGTCGAACTGGCTATACCGGTGAGCTTGGTTTTGAAATTATTCCGCGGTGGGCAGATGCTGAAAAGGTTTGGGATAAATTAGTTGAGGTAGTTGAAAAATTAAATGGCACACCCTGCGGATTAGGGGCTAGAGACATTTTGCGCACCGAAATGGGATACCCACTTCATGGCCATGAATTATCACTTCAGATTTCACCAGTTGAGGCAGCTGCCGGCTGGGCGGTTGGTTGGAGTAAAGCGGAATTTAGAGGGCAGAAGGTTCTTTCAGACCAAAAAGAAAATGGAACAAAATTAAAGTTGAAGGCAATTTTGTCACTTGATCGAGGAATTCCTCGAAAAGATATGCAGGTAAAGAATTCATCTGGTGAGTTAATCGGGGTAGTCACAAGTGGAACTTTTTCACCGGGCTTAAAAAAA
>JAPLBB010000004.1 GCA_026392945.1 Actinomycetota bacterium
ACGCTTTGGACCTCTCTTGGTGATTTCCAGGTTATTGCTGCAAGCGTTCCAGATACCAGTGCGCCATCAGTTGTATCAGGAACCATCTCTCAATCTTCAGTAAATGTTTGCAAGACAATTACAGAAATTCGTGCGCAGGTAAAGGATGATTCTCGGATTACAAACGTCACAGCATCGTTAGTTAATTCTGCTGGTGTAGTTGCATACGCCGAGACTCTGTATTTAAAGTCTGGAACAACGACTGAGGGCTCATTTGCAAACGATATGACCCTCCCTTGCTCTCTGACTACAGGGACCTATAGCGTAAGAATTCAAGCAAGAGATCAATGGGGCAAGCTGTCTGCATTGACAAGTATTGGAACCATTGAGGTCCTCCCTGCAAATACTGTTGCCCCAACACCAACACCAACACCAACACCAACACCAACACCAACGCCAACACCAACACCAACACCAACACCAACACCAACACCAACACCAACGCCAACACCAACACCAACACCAACGCCAACACCAACGCCAACACCAACACCAACACCAAAGGCGACACAAACGATTAACTTCCCGGTGTTGGCCAATAGATATTTCAGCGAAGGCGGAACAGCACTTAATGCAGTCGCTACTTCTGGATTGGCTATTTCCTATACAGCGAAAACTTCGGGCATCTGCCAGGTTCTCAACTTGGGTGGTGGAAAGTATTCGGTTCAACCTACTTATCCATTAACTGGAGCTGATTCTGTTACCTGTGTGATCACTGCAGCACAACCAGGTAGTGCCCAGTTTGAAGTGGCACCAAGTGTTGACCGGACAATGCAGATCTCTAAGCAACCAACGAGGGTAAATGTGCGTGTTTCAGAACCTGTGCCAACTACAGCTGGAATTTACTTGTACGCATCAAGCATCACTACTGCCGGGCGCACTGCAGGAAGTACAACTATGGTTTCAATGAGAACCCTTACTCCAGCGGTGTGCACAATCTCTGATATCGGAGTTTTTGATACAACAAATGGACCTCGTGGAACTGTAAGAGCCAAGGACAACGGATCTTGCCAGATTCAGATTGATTACCCAGGAAGCTCAGATCAATTCCCATCATCAATCATCTGGAGTTCAACTGTTTCTGGAATCACTGGACCACCGGTTGGATCCAATGCTCCGCAAAGCATTAGCTTCCCTGCAATTCCAAATCGCGAATTTGGTGGCGGGGTGTATCCAAAGGCTGTGGCAACTTCATCCTTGCCAGTTACTTACAGATCGCTCACTCCAACTGTCTGTTACATCATTACTCAGTTAGCAGCAGGCCCAGCAATTCAAACAGTAACTCCTAAGCCTGTAGGGGATAACTTGACCTGTACCGTTGAAGCTTCACAAGCTGGAGATGATCGATACGCCGCAGCGCCACCAGTAACGCAATCATTTGTGTGGAGCAAAGCAGCTATGTACATCACAAATTATTGGGCGCCTACACAGGTTAGAAACGTTAGGTTGAGCCCACTTACTTCAACATCGTATGTCAGCAATTCAACCTACTTCTTTACCTCATCACTTCTATTCACGAGTGGCCAGAACTCAGGATTGCTCAGTATTGGCCATCTCATGAGTGCTGTGACTACAACACCAGCTGTGTGTTCGGTTCAAACTGTTGAATCTGATGATCGCACTGGCGGAATCTTTACTCGTGCAACCGTGAAGATGCTTACTGTGGGAACCTGCTCAATTACCTGGGGATTTGCTGGGACAGATACACGTTCTGCAGCAACTCAAGTAATGAGCGTTGTGGTTTCAAAGTAGTATTGCGATATGCGTAAGTTAATCGTTCTACTCCTAGCAATCTCACTGCTTGGAGTTTCACCTGCCCAAGCAACCGCTAAAGCTGGTTCTAAGTGCTCTATAGCTGGGGCAACAACTGCGGTTTCAGGTAAGAAATACACCTGCATTAAAAGCAGTGGCAAACTCGTTTGGAATAAAGGTGTCATGATTAAGAAAGTTCTTTCACTCAAGCAAGGAGTATGTCCTCCAAAGGCGATGGCCGATAAAGATCCAGGAATTACTCAAGTGCGAGCTAATACTTTAATCACTATGAGTGAGTCAGATGCTGAGATGTGTGCCATGGACCTGGAATGGCAATATCGAGTGGGTCAGCGTGATGAAGAAATGTTTGCTCTCACTCGTGATTATCGAATAGACCGAGTCACAGTCACAGTGATGAATGGATTTATTACAAAGGTAGATCTTGGCTGATTCAAGCCAAAACCTACTAATAGTTTTAACTAATCATTTAAGGCACAATTAGCGCGTGGTCGAAACAACAGGCGGGTTCACAAGTGCAGGGTTGGCTCTAGAGGCTAAAACCTTAGAACTTCCTTCCCTGTCCCAAAAAGAGGCAATAGAAATTGGCGAGATCGCACTTGATCTTGGCTTTGAGCGCTCTGTGCCCATCGCAGTTGAAGTGCGATTAAAAGAGTGGGTTGTCTTTCACGCATCCCTGCCAGGTTCCTCTCCCGATAATGATTCATGGATCGCGCGCAAAGCGCGCGTTGTGTTAGCAACAGGTAACTCAACAATGTTTGAGCGAGTATTAGCTGAAGAGCAAGGCATTGATTGGTATGCAAGCAAAGGATTACCAGAAGAGACACATGCTATTCATGGTGGTGGTCTTCCACTTAACGTTGCAGGCTTTGGTTGCATGGGGATTTTGCTTATTAGTGGTTTGCCACAGGTGCAAGATCACTTGTTAGGTGTGGAAGTGCTGACTGAGTTTTTAGCACGCAAAGGCGAACTACCATGAGTATCTGGGTGTGTGGTGAAGTACTGATAGATATTTTGCCAACGGGGGCTGTCGTGGGTGGTGGACCAGCAAATACAGCTAAAGCGCTAGCGCGCTTGGGCTATGACGTTGATTTCATTGATGGTATTTCAACTGATGCCTATGGTGTGAGTGCAAGAAAAGAATTAAGCAGAGATGGTGTGGGATTAGGTTTATCTCTTACAAGTGATAAACCCACTTGCACGGCAACTGTTACTTTAGATTCAAAAGGATCTGCTTCATATGAGTTTCTGATGGATGGCACCGCAACATTTGATTTCCACTCTTCTTGGCTGCCTGATCCTGAGCGTTTAAAGCCCTCTGTATTACACATAGGAACACTTGTAACAATCATTGAGCCTGGAGCATCCGTTCTCTTTGATTGGGCAGTTAAAGTGGGCGAATTTGCACCGATTGTCTTTGATCCCAACATCAGGCCATCTGTGATGGGCGATAGAGCTAAATACGCTGCTGCAATTGAGAAATGGGTCTCTATCTCATCTGTTGTCAAAGTTAGTGATGATGACATTGCATGGCTTTATCCAAGCGAATCTTTAGATGCTGTTGCCCATCGCTGGATTGAGGCAGGAGTGAGCTGCGTGGTTATTACACGCGGTGAAAAGGGGCTTATTGGCTTCACAGCTTTAGGCATGGAAGAAGTAGAGGGCGTGAAGGTCGATGTTGTGGACACGGTGGGTGCAGGAGATACCGTGGGCGCAATTGTGGTTGAAGGCATTATTAAGCACTCTGTGCATGGTTTGCAGGGTCAAGTTCTAAATGCTTTGTTACACAAAGCAGCTATCGCTGCTGGTATTACTTGTTCACGTGCTGGTGCACAGCCTCCACGAGCGCACGAACTTATTGATGCAATGGAGAAGTAAATGGAATTTATTGATGATGCAGAGTTTCAGATAGCTATTGATAATGACAATGGTGCTCGTATTACTTCTTTGAAGTGGCGCGATAATGAATTTGCTGTGCCCTTTAGAGGACAAGTACATACTTCTGGTTGGTATGCGATGGCGCCGTGGGCTGGACGCATTAATGAAGCTTTGATTAAAGATTTAAGCGGACAAGAGTTTCAACTACCAGCAACTATTGATCCACCCCATGCGCTGCATGGGTTTGGACTTATCTCTTCTTGGCAAGAGATTGGTCCTGGGAGATCACTGCTTCACCTGCCAGCACCATATAACGGTGCAACCGTTGAACAATCTATAGAGGTTTTAGATGATGCGCTGCGTTGGTCACTTGAATATGAACCTAATGGTTGCGGCCTACCTGCATGGATGGGTTTTCATCCATGGTTTGCTAGAGATTTAGATCGTGGTGGTAGTGTAGAAATTGAGTTTGAAGCACGAGAGATGCTTATTCGTGGCAGTGATGGAATACCAACGGGGCAGCGTTGTGCGCCAACGCCCCAACCTTGGGATGATGCTTTTACCGGCATTAAAGGCACGCCTGCAGTTGTTTGGGAAGATGTGGCAAGAATTTCTATTGAGTGCGATGCACCATGGTGGGTTGTTTATACAGAAGATAGTGAAGGTGTGTGTTTAGAGCCTCAAACCGCGCCTCCTGATGCGCAAAACCTAGGTATTAGTGGTGAGAACTACATCGAAGCTTTATTTGTTTTTGAATCACTTGAATAGACTACGTGCATGATTAATCGTGATCGTTTAGCTACTTTACGTGCA
>JAPLBB010000048.1 GCA_026392945.1 Actinomycetota bacterium
TGAAGCGCTTGGAATCAAGATTGATTTAACTGGGGCAGAGGTTGAACAAACTGTTCATAAAATTGGTATCGGTTTTTGTTTTGCACCGATTTTTCATTCCTCGATGAAACATGCAGCTGCTGCTCGTAAAGAGTTGGGCGTACCAACTGTGTTTAACATTTTAGGACCACTAGCAAACCCAGCTAAACCAAAAGCTTGCGCAATTGGGGTGGCTAGGGCTGAGTTACTTCCACTTATGGCACAGGTATTACTTGACCAAGGTAAAGAGGGTTTCGTATTCCGCGGTGATGATGGGTTGGATGAGGTCTCACTTTCTACCACTACTCAAGTAATCCAAATAAGTGATGGCGAGTTAACTCAATCTGTTTTTAATCCAGCAGATTTAGGAATTGCATTCGCACCGATCACAGCCTTAGCAGGTGGTGATGCTGCCTATAACGCAGAAATGACATTGAAGATTTTCTCAGGGGCGAAAGGTGCAATGCGCGATGCGGTTGCCTTAAATGCCGCCTTGGCAATCGCAGCCTTTAAAGCAGATTTTAATTTGCCACTACAAACCCAGATTGCAAACGGCTTTGTTTTAGCAAATAAAGCAATTGATTCTGGCGCAGCACTTGCGATTGTGAAAAAATGGGTGCAACTAACAAATGAAATTGTCTCAGCTAGGTAGAGCTTAAGCCCCAGTAATTTTGCCGTTGAATATGGGCGGCTGTCTTTGCAAACTCCATTAATGAATCAATTGTGTAAACCTCAAAGGAACCTAATCTCTCAATAAGTCCATGCAATATTTCAGTTGTGGCTTTGGCATCATCTAAAGCCCGATGGTTTGGTTCAGTTTTTGTGCCAAAGAATTGAGCAAGGGTTGAAAGTTTGCAGTTTGGTACATCCTCTTTACTTAAAACCTGGCGAGCAATAGTGACGGTATCTAATGTTTTATATTTAGGCCAATCTAGATCCAATTCTTTTGCCGCACTTTTTAGAAAACTTAAATCAAAAGGAGCGTTGTGAGCAACAATTATTGTTTCGTCTGCGCTACCTGCAAACTCTAAGAACGCCGGCAGGATCTCATCAATTACTGGCGCTTTTGCCAACATCAAATCTGTAATGCCAGTCATCTCGGTTATGTACTCTGGGATTGGTGTCAGTGGATTAACAAAAGACTCAAAGTTTCCTAGGTATTGCCCACTCTTAACTTTAACGGCGCCGATCTCAGTAATTGCTGCCCCTTTCTTAGGGGAGGCTCCAGTGGTCTCTAAATCAACAATTACAAATGTTGTTTCATGAAGGGCTGTGCTACCTAAGACCATAGGTTAAAGATAGATGCTAGACCTGACAGTTGGGATTAGTTAGGCGATATTAAAGAAGGCTTTGATTGAGCTAACAATCATCTCAACTGCAATTGCTGAGAGAAGTAAGCCGGCAATTCGGGCCAAAAGTGTGACGCCAGAGTCTTTAATTACTGCCAGGATCTTTGTTGAGAACATAAAGGTTAAGCCGATAATAAAGTGGACCGCGACTATTGCTAGCGCGAGTGCGCCTAATTGAGATGAACCATCCGCCTTTTGAACATACAACATGGTGGTAACAATTGCGCCAGGTCCGGCAAGAAGTGGTGTACCAAGTGGAACTAATGCAATATTTTTTGAGGTCGATGAGCCCTCATCAGTAAGGGATCCGGTAAGTAAGCCCAGCCCAGTAATCAAAAGCAATATTCCACCAGCCCCCTGCAAGGCGGCCAGTGAGATATTTAAGTAATTCAATAGGGCATTTCCAAACAAAGCAAAGGTAACAATTACTACAAGAGAAACAGTTGCTGCCTGCCACGCTAATTTGCGTTGCACCTTTATTGGTTTACCGGAGGCAAGACTAAGGAAAATAGGAGCAGCACCTGGTGGATCTAAAATCACAAACAAGGTGACGAAGGCTTGAGCGCCAAAGGTTAAGGCTGAGATTGTTAGCGCATCATTCATACGCTTATCTTAACGGATTTAAATTTCTATATTTGCTTAGGCGCTTACCAGACAAAAAGGATGCCCGGCTGGATCAAAGTAAACGCGAAAATTCTCCTCAGGGTTTGAGCTAGTTTGAATTGTTGATTTAACTGCTCCAATTGCAAGTAATTTCGCTTCGGCTTCGTTCAAATCTTCCACATTAAAATCAAGATGTGCTTGTTGGGGAATTGGACCTTCTGGCCATGTTGGTTTGGTGTACTTTTCCACTCGCTGAAATGCGATTCGCGTAACACCATTTTCCTTTAGCTCAACCCAGTGAGGGTTTCCATTTTTATCATTATGGGCAACTACCACTTCAAAATCAGTAATTTTTGAATAAAAGCTTGCCAAGGCGACCGGATCTGGACAATCCAGAGCGGCTAATGAGTACTTGGCAATCGGCATAAATGAATAATATGCCCTTAAATTATCGACAGGACATTTGTAAAGAAAATGTTTTGAAATTGGTATTGCCAGAGTGATGCGACGCCCTCTAGCCTTGCCCAAAACCATGGGAGGCAAGTGATGGCACTAAGTAATGATCCAAAGAGTTTCACCAAAATAACACTCGATGAGAGTGAGATGCCAACCCAGTGGTACAACATAATTCCCGATCTACCATCACCACCACCGCCACCACTTCATCCGGTCACTCATCAACCTGTAGGTCCTGCTGATTTAGCACCGCTTTTCCCAATGGATTTAATTTTGCAAGAGGTTTCAACCGAGTCATATATAGATATTCCTGGCGAAGTATTAGATATTTATCGAACTTGGCGCCCATCACCATTGTTTAGAGCAAGAAGATTAGAAAAATTACTAGATACCCCAGCACATATTTACTATAAGTATGAGGGTGTATCACCTGCCGGTTCACACAAAACTAATACCTCAGTGCCTCAGGCTTATTACAATAAAAAAGCTGGCATAACAAAGTTAACAACTGAGACTGGCGCAGGCCAGTGGGGAACAGCACTTGCATTTGCTTGCTCACTCTTTGATTTGGAGTGTGAAGTTTGGCAGGTCGGTGGCTCTTATGATTTAAAGCCATACCGTAGATTAATGATGGAGGTATTCGGCGCAGTTGTGCACCGCTCACCATCACAATTAACTGAAGCTGGTCGCAAATTAGCAATGGATCCTAAAAATAAATCTGGCTCTCTCGGCATTGCGATTTCTGAGGCGGTTGAAGCAGCAGTTGCAGATCCAAAGATTGCATATGCACTTGGCTCGGTTCTAAACCATGTTCTAATGCATCAAACAATTATTGGTGAAGAAGCACTGAAGCAGATGGCTAAAGTTGGTGAAACACCAGATATATTAATTGGTTGCACCGGTGGCGGTTCGAACTTTGCTGGACTTTCCTTCCCATTTATTAGGGAGAAGCTAAAAGGAAAGATGAACCCTGAGATTCGGGCAGTTGAACCAGCCTCATGTCCTTCACTTACTCGTGGTACTTATGCATATGACTTTGGTGATACAGCTGGCATGACGCCATTAATGAAGATGCACACGCTGGGTCATGACTTCATTCCCGATCCAATTCATGCTGGTGGTCTTCGTTATCACGGTATGGCGCCACTGGTTTCTCATATCTATGAACTTGGCATGATGACTGCGACCACTGTCAGTCAAAAAGAGTGTTTTGCAGCGGGTGTTCAGTTTGCAAGAACTGAAGGAATCGTGTCTGCGCCAGAGCCAACCCATGCAATTGCAGTTGCAATTCGAGAAGCTCTTAAGGCGAAAGAAACTGGCGAAGAGAAGGTAATTCTTATCGCGCATTGTGGACATGGTCACTTCGACTTAGCCGCTTATGATCAATTCTTAAATGGAAATATGGTGGACTCAGTATTAACAGATAAGGATTTTGAAGCAGCACTTGCCGCATTGCCGGTAATGAAGTAGTTCACCGGCAAAAAATAGTCACGACAGATAGGCAATTGCCTATCTGTGCGTTTATTCAGCCAAAGTTTCTTTAACCATTTGCTGCAGTAGTTTTTCATCAACTTTCCAGTTATTTGGAACTGCGAATGTTTTCTTATTGACCTTATAATCACTCAGTTTTGGTCTGAATTTATTTAACACTTTCGAACTCCACGGGGCGAGTAAAATATAGTTTTTAGTAACGGACGCTCCGAAAACATACTTAGTATCAATCTTTAACATTGGTTGATTCCAAGCGATCACTAGTTCTAATTTTGGATACTTCTTTGTGATTGCTCTAAAGATTGCTTTAACAGTTTTAGCTTGTTTTGGATCTACGGATTTATAGTAATCACTTGGTTTTTCAAATCTTTTTGCAGATTTTGAACCCCTTGAATACATAACCAATGCGTTGGCATGTGCTTGTGAGAAACCGTAATTATCCCGTAGGTGTGCGATTTGTTCTGGGTATTTCTTGCCTTCAACCTTTTTAATCACCGCAAACCAAAATTTCATTGATTCGCCATACTTCTTTTCTATGGCAGGAAAATGGGACTCTCTACTGGAATCTTTTGGCGGCATTGATCTGGCCTATTTTTGTTTCTTTGGCTTAAACAAAATCTCATCAACACCAATGCGGTTAGCCTTAAAGGAGTTCACGGGTGAATCACTTGGGTAGCCAATTGCCATTCCGCAAAGTAATCGATAATCCTTTGGTATATCAAACTCTTTTCTTACTACATCATCCCAAATATTTACCGCCCCTTGGGCGCAGGTGCCAAGTCCAAAACCATGTGCTGAGAGCATTAAATTTTCCATCATAAGACCTGCATCAGATGCTGCGTAGATGTGAAGGCTTTTATGAATATAGATAAACATTTCAACTGGTGCGCCAAAGAATGAGTAATTCTTACCCCATTGTTTATCTCGTGCCTCTCGGTCACCTCGTTTAACACCAAATAACTCATATAACTCTTTACCCACACGTTGAGCTCTAGGTCTTAACTCTTTTACATATGGCTTAACAATGCTGCGATTACTAGTTGGCAGACCGTAACGGGTGAAGATAAGGCGTAGTTTATTTTTAACGCCCTTGCGCATAATTTTTGAGAGAACAGCCCACCGAGATAAAAACTCATCACTTATACGATCCTTAACTTCACCGGTTGCGACTGCAACTTTGAATGGTCGAGTATTGGACCAACTCGGCGCTGTTAATGCGTCAGTTAAAATCTGATCGATTATTTCTTGCGGAACTGAGGTGGGTAGAAAATCACGAGTGGATCTACGAGATGCTAAAAATTGCGAAACCCAAGCAGCATCACGGTCGTTTAAATTTGAATTCACCTAGGTATCTTACAGGAGTGATTATTTGAGTGGACGATACTGGGATCGAACCAGTGACCCCTTCCATGTCAAGGAAGTACGCTACCGCTGCGCTAATCGTCCGTTTTAGTAGATTAAATATACACTTAATTTATGAGCAAAAATATCTCGGCAGATTTAATGCTTAGCCTAAAACGGGCAAAATTCGCCACGGTGATTGCCTTTATCTTAAATGGGTTTGCCCTGGGTACCTTGATAGCTCGAATCCCAGATATAAAAAAGAGTTTACTTCTAACTAATTCTCAAGTTGGAATCTCACTTCTCCTAGTTGCAATTGGTGTATTTATCGCGTTGAAACCAGCTGGAAAACTCTGTGCAAAGTTTGGGAGCCGGCCAATAATTGTGTTTGGTACGTTCGCTATTTCATTCGCAACGGTAGCGATTGCCTTTTCAAATACTTTAACTGAATTAAGAGTTGCCTTATTTCTCTTGGGATTTGCAACGGCAATGCACGATATAGCCATGAATGCCCATGCCGTTACTCTGGAAAAGAAAAGTAGCAAGCGGATGATGGGCTTCTTCCACGCCAATTTCTCCATCGGGACTTTACTTGGTGGTCTATTTGGTGGATTGCTTTCTCAATTTGAAATCTCACTCTCCGTTCAAGAGTTAAGCATTTCCATTGCTTACCTTATTGTCTTGTTATTCATCAAAAATTTATATCTACCAGCTAGCGCGGATATTCATATAAAAGAGGAAAACTTTGTTAAAAGTAAAAGTCCAGGGATTTTTTGGATACTTGGTTTGTTTGGGTTATGTGCAGCGATGGGTGAGGGAGCAGCCGGTGACTGGGGTGGAGTATTGGCGAGAGAAAGCTTTAATGCTTCACCATTTGTTTCCACCTTGCCATACATCGTCTACTCATTGATGATGGTCGTTGGTCGCCTATCTTGCGATCGATTGGCAACTCGATTTGGATCTGCAAATGCAATTCGAGGTGGTGGATTTATCAGCGGAACTGGATTAGCTATTGGGTTAGTTATTGGCAACACCGGGGGAGTAATTTTTGGTTGGTTTTGTATTGGGTTAGGACTTTCAATTGTTATGCCGCTGATTTTTAGTGCGGCCGGTGAATTAGCGCATGGAAAATACAACGGGCAAGTAGCGCCCTCAGTTGCGGTTGCTCGCGTTTCTGGTACTGCCTACTTTGGATTTATGGTCGGTCCACCATTAATTGGCTTTATCTCAGACCACATTGAACTTCGTTGGTCGATGCTGTTAGTAGTTGGACTATCTTATTTAATGCTTCTTGCTGGAAAATACGCAAAAACTAATTAATTTCGCCCGAAATCATCCTCAACACGTTCAATATCATCTTCACCAAAATAGCTTCCGGTTTGTACTTCAATAAATATTAACTCGTTACTTCCAGTATTACTGATTCGGTGAAGGCAATCTTGTGGGACTTCAATAATTGAACCCCGAGATACTTGCTGAACTTTTCCATCAAGTGTTACCTCACCGCTGCCATCGGTTATGTACCAATGCTCACTGCGCTTTTGATGGCGTTGGTAGGAGATGCGTTTACCGGGGGAGAGATGGATTGATTTAACTTTGTATGTGCCACCTTCTTGCAGCACCTCATACCGGCCCCAAGGGCGTTCAACTTTTTCTAGCATGGAAATACTTTAACCTTTAAACTACTCAGATGAGCAATTCAATCGCTATGCCGTCCAAATTACCCTCAAATCAATTTGATCATTTCTATAAGGGTGGAAATCGGATCGGTAAATTGCGTAATGGTCCAGGCGGGCCAATGCGGCCAGAGGAGTGGATTGGTTCTACTACCACCAGATTTGGTGAGGCAGTAAATGGTTTATCGAAATTAGCTGACGGGCGATTGCTCAAAGATGCCATCCATGTAGATCCAGTTTCCTGGTTAGGTTCAAAGCACATAGAAAAATTTGGAAACTCAATTGAGATATTAGTTAAGTTACTTGATCCAGATCAACGCCTCCCAGTTCACTACCATCCAAACCAGAGCTTTGCTAAAGAAAAATTACATATGAATCATGGCAAAACTGAGGCGTGGATAATTTTAGATGCACCAGTTGGTGCAAAGGTGGGCATTGGTTTTAAGAAACAGATGAGTAAGGCTGAAGTCGCAGCTTTAGTTAAAGCTCATAACTCACAGGGTTTACTAGATTCCTTAGTTTTCAAAGAAGTAAAGGCCGGAGATGCGGTATTTGTACCAGCAGGTGTTGCGCATGCAATTGAATCTGGAATATTTGTTTTAGAGCTACAAGAGCCAACCGATCTTTCAATTTTACTTGAGTGGGATGGCTTTGCAGTTGATGGTGATAAGGATGGACATCTAAACCTTGGCTTTGATACCGCTTTAGACGCATTGCGGTTGTCACCGCTTTCGGAAGCAGAGGATAAAGCGATCACAAGTAGATTTGAAAGCAGTGCTGCAAAATCACACCCGATATTTAAATCAGTTGCAGATCCATTTTTTAGAGCTGATTATTTAACTGGTGATGATAAAAAGATTGAGGCTGGATTTGGAATATTTCTCTGCCTTTCTGGTGCCGGAGAATTAGTTTTTGAAAATGCTGGCACTTTGAGTATTAAATCTGGAGATGCAATTGTTGTGCCATTTTCTGCTGGAAGTTTTGTCGTTAACAACTGCGCTGGAATTTTGTCTCGTCCACCTGCTGCTTAATTTTTTATTGGAGGTCGGAACGGGATTTGAACCCGTGTAGCGGGATTTGCAGTCCCGAGCCTCGCCTCTCGGCCATCCGACCTAGCTTTTATTTAGTAAGACTTAACATTTTATAGAGAGCGGACGACCGGGTTCGAACCGGCGACCTGAACCTTGGCAAGGTTCCGCGCTACCAACTGCGCTACGTCCGCGTATTACGAGGGTGAAATCTATCGCATCCGGCCACTGTGCGCACATTTGAATTTATTACACCGTAAACGGGCGTTCGCGGTAGCGTTAAACATGGAGAAAATTGACGCAAGCTTTTGGATGGGCAACCGGCTTGCAACAGAATGCGTTGAGATCTCAACTGACCCAGCCAGCCTTAACAAACCTGGATTTTGGGCGGTCGTAAATACTTTTGAGGGAAATTGGATCTGCGCACGGTTTGCAAAAGTAATTGATGCACCACTTCCACAATCTACTTGGCAGATCAAGGAGAAGATTGCTCAAGGTGATATCTATCAAGTTAATTTGTGTCGAATCCTGACCACAGATTGCGACCAATCACTACTTGGCTTAGCTGGCAGAGTGCAGCAGTCAAATCCGGCGCCGTATGCAAGTTATTTAAAGTTACCAAATTTAGAGATTGCATCTGCTTCCCCTGAGTTATTTCTTGAGCGAAGTGGGAAGAGAATTAAATCCACTCCAATAAAGGGGACTGCAACAAGTGACGCATTTGGGGAGAAAGACAAGGCAGAGAATGTGATGATTGTTGATCTAATGCGTAATGATTTTGGCAGCATCTGTGAAATCGGAAGTGTTGATGTACCAAGATTGCTGGCCACGCAGGAGCACCCAGGTTTGTTTCATTTAGTCTCTGATGTAGTTGGAACTCTAAGAAGTGATATTAATTGGGAGAATATTTCAGAGCATCTACTTCCAGCAGGTTCAATAAGTGGGGCACCAAAGTCATCTGCTTTGAAAACAATTGCACAAATCGAGCAAGTTGCGCGAGGTCCATATTGCGGTGTGATTGGTTGGGTCGAAGGAGACAAAGCATTGCTATCAGTTGGAATTCGGATTTTTTGGTCAGAAAATGATGGGAAAATTCACTTTGGAACTGGCGCTGGTATTACTTGGCAAAGTGAGCCAAACCAAGAGTGGGAAGAGACCCAATTGAAGGCAAAGCGATTAACTGCAATTGCATCTGGGGTGTTGGTATGAAGTTATTGATAAGTGGTGTTTTGCAAGATGACCTGGCGAAATTACCATATTCAAACTCTCTTTTAAGAGGCGATGGCCTATTTGAAACAATCTTAACTATTGATCAGAAAGTTGTGGCCTGGGATCGGCATTACGCCAGACTTGAAAAATCCGCTAAGCAAATACTTATCACCCTGCCAGCACGGATTGATATTGAAGTGGGAATTGAAAAAATACTAGCAAGTGCAACCGGTGAATCTAGATTACGCCTAAATGTTTTAGCCGATGGTGATTGGTTTATTACCTTAGAGCCAGTTAGTGAAGGTAAAGAATCTATTTCGTTAATGAAAATTAATGAACCGAAGATCTCCAAAGGGGCATTAAGTGGCATCAAATCTATTTCTTATGGGGAGTCCTTATCAGCTGTCAGAAAAGCTAGTGCTGCTGGATTTGATGATGGCATATTTCTAAATGAAAACGCAGATGTGGTTGAAACTGCTCTTTCTAATCTTTTAATTCTCACTGAAGCTGGCTGGCAAACCCCATCGCTTTCTACTGGTTGCTTGCCTGGTATTTCACGTGAATTACTAATCAAATGGTTTGAAGTAAGTGAGCGAGAGTTTAAATTTGAAGAATTATTAGATTCAAAGGCGGTTTATGCCACCTCATCAATTAGATTAATTCAGCCTGTGAGCAAGGTCGAAGACAGATTGTTTGGTAAGAATTTGCTGGGGGAAGAGTTAATTGAGAATTTCAAGAGCAAATTGTTTAGTAATATGAATCCATGAACCCAGGGTTGAAACGATTTCTTGTCGGAGTAGTAGGTGGCCTTGTTACGTTACTAGGAGTGGTCGCACTAATTGCTCCAGGGCCGGGCTGGCTGATTATTTTCACTGGACTTGGAATTTTAGCAACAGAGTTTGCGTGGGCAGCACGTGCATTAACTAAGGCAAGAGGTATTGCATCTCGGGCAGCAAGTTCTGCGCGGATTAAGAAAGAGCATCAACTGATTTTGCTTGCGGTAGGCACATTTATTTCACTGGTTTTACTAGTTATTTACTACGAATACCTTCGCTAATTCCGCACCTTTCTCGCCCGCTTTGCTAACCTAGCGGCATGTCTAATCAGATCAAGATTTCTGTTGACGGTAAATCTGTCCAGATTGCCGCTGATCAAAGACCAACCCATCTATTTGAAACAAACTCTAATGTTGTGGTCTGCCGAATAAATGGGCAGCTATCTGATCTGTGGAGTGAATTAAAAGAAGGTGATGCAGTTGAATCGGTAAGCATTGATTCACCTGATGGTCTAAATGTATTGCGCCACTCAACTGCACATGTTTTGGCTCAAGCAGTACAAGAGGTATTCCCGGAAACCAAGCTTGGAATAGGTCCACCAATTCGTGATGGCTTTTATTATGACTTTGATCCAAAAAATCCATTTACACCATCTGATTTAGAAAAATTAGAAAGTGCAATGCGCAAGATCATAAAAGCTGGCCAGCGCTTTCGTCGTCGAGTAACAAATGAGAAAGATGCATTGGCGGAGTTAAAGGGTGAACCGTATAAGTGTGAGTTAATTGGTTTGAAATCTGGTGCAACAGAAGATGATTCAGCTGTTGAAGTTGGTGGGGCTGAACTTACGATCTATGACAACTTAGGCCGAGATGGAAATCCGGTTTGGAGTGATCTTTGCCGGGGACCACACCTGCCATCAACAAAATATATTTCAGCTTTTAAATTAATGAGAGCAGCAGGTGCTTATTGGCGGGGATCTGAAAAGAATCCAATGTTACAAAGAATTTATGGCACTGCCTGGCCGACTGTTGAAGGGCAGGATGCCTACTTACATTTATTGGAAGAGGCGGAAAAGCGGGATCATCGCAAACTGGGCGCAGAGTTAGATTTATTTTCATTCCCTGAAGAAATTGGTTCGGGTCTTGCGGTATTTCATCCTAAGGGTGGAATCATCCGAAGAGCGATGGAAGATTATTCAAGAAAGCGTCATGAAGAAGAGGATTACCAATTTGTTTACTCTCCTCACCTAACAAAGGCAGCTCTATTTGAAAAATCTGGACACTTGCAGTGGTACGCAGATGGAATGTATCCACCGATGGTTATGGATGAAGAGCTACATGCAGACGGCACAATTAAAAAAGCTGGCCAAAAGTATTACATGAAGCCAATGAACTGCCCGTTTCATAATTTGATTTATCAGTCATCACCTAAGTCATACCGTGATTTACCACTTAGATTATTTGAGTTCGGCACTGTGTACCGTTATGAAAAATCAGGTGTTGTTCATGGAATAACTAGAGCGCGTGGTTTCACCCAAGATGATGCCCATATTTACTGCACTAAAGAGCAAATGGCTGGCGAGCTAGATTCACTGCTTACCTTTGTGCTTAATTTATTGCGAGATTACGGATTAACAGACTTTTATTTAGAACTATCAACTAGAAACCCAGAAAAATCAGTTGGTGAAGAAAAGGATTGGCAGGATGCAACTGAGGCTCTTAGAAAAGCAGCGGAGAAACAAAAATTAAAATTAGTTTTAGATCCTGGTGGAGCAGCTTTTTATGGACCAAAAATCTCTGTTCAAGCCCGTGATGCAATTGGTCGAACCTGGCAGATGTCTACTATTCAAGTAGATTTTCAATTACCGCAAAGATTTGAACTTGGTTATGCCGCATCTGACGGTTCAGTTAAACAGCCAGTAATGATTCACCGTGCATTATTTGGCTCAATTGAAAGATTCTTCGGCGTATTAACTGAACATTATGCCGGTGCTTTCCCTCCATGGCTTGCGCCAGTTCAAGTTAGAGGCATTCCAGTTGCTGAATCATTTGCACCATATCTTTCAGATGTAATTAAGCAGTTTAAGCAGGCGGGAATCAGGGCTGATATCGATAACTCTGATGATCGGATGCAGAAAAAGGTTCGAAACGCACAACTTGAAAAGATTCCTTTTATGATGATCGCTGGTGAAGAAGATGCAGCTGTAAATGCTGTTTCATTTAGATATCGCAACGGGGATCAGAAGAATCAGATTCCAATTAAGGATGCAATTGCTGAAGTTCTAGCTGCTGTTAAAGATCGCAAGCAAATTTAAATGTCTGATCAGTCATTGTCAGGCGGTGCGGGAATGCCAGATAGTTGGCAACGTCTTTGGGCGCCACATCGCATGTCTTACCTTGAAGGGGAGAACCGGCCGCTTGCTGGCAATGAAATTGAATGTCCGTTTTGCAGAATTGCCGCGTTAGATGATGCCGAAGCATTAATTGTTGCCAGAGGCAAAGAGGCATATGTTGTTATGAATCTTTATCCATATAACGCAGGCCACTTATTAGTTTGCACAAATCGGCATGTGGCTGAGTTGCCAGAGTTAACTGAATCAGAGCGCAATGAAGTTCAATCACTTACTGCTCACGGTATGAAAGTGCTGCGCAAAGTTAGTAATGCATCAGGATTTAATATTGGAATAAATCAAGGTGATGTTTCTGGCGCTGGAATTGCTGGGCATTTTCACCAACACATAGTTCCAAGATGGGCTGGGGATGCGAACTTCATGCCAATTATTGGAAAAACTAAGGTGATACCTAAACTTTTACAGGAGAGTAGAGAACAGTTAGCTACGGGTTGGAATCAGATCTAAGAACCTTTTTATCTCAGCTACACCTAGTTTATTTTTAGCCATAAGTGGTATTGCTGGAATTATTAACCCTTGTACAAATTGATCCCAGCCACCTTCAATTAATGCATTATGAAGTTCATCTTTAAACTCTGAAATCAACTCTCGATGTTCGGCGTCACTAGCTAATTGAGTAATCGCATCAGCGGAGTAGTCGGTAATCATTTGGTCTTCCAGATTAATTAGCGCAGTCGGCTGGCCATTGTCAGCATGAAGTACCAGGTATGGAGTTAATACTGGTTCTAACATTTTCCCAACAATTGCACTCATATCTTCAAAATCCACATCGCCATCTTCAAAATCAATTACTGCAACTATTGTTGGAACATACAACTCACGAAAGTTATGCCATTGGGCAACAACCTTTGGATCAATTCCATTTTTAGTGCTAGCAACAACAACGACAACATCGGCGGTAATTAAGGTTGGGTCATCGATCTGCGCAGCCGGCAGCCCAAGGGCAGCACATATTTCTGCATTCTCAGGAGATATTCCGAGTACGAACCGTGCGTTAATTAGGTCAGCCATGATCGGTAAGCCTACGATGTGAATTATGTTGCAGCGTTCATTACGTGATCCTGTCGCGAAAATTATTGCACCCTTGGTCAAAACCTTGATCAAATTGGGCATAAGTGCCAACATGATTTCAACTATTGGTGGCTTAGGCAGTGTTATCTGCGCTCTATATTTTTTCCCAAAGGGAGAATTTTTCGCAGGTGTTCTTTGGGTAGCAGTTTTTGTGCTCTTTGATTTATTTGATGGAGCAGTAGCTCGCGCTTCTAACAAAGGTGTCAGCAAATGGGGAGCACTACTTGATTCAACCTTTGACCGATTAAGTGATGCAGCAATTTTTATCGGCGCGCTACTTTATTTTATTGATAAGTCAGACCGATTAGTCCCCGCAATAATTATCGCTACTTGTGCTTCATTTATGGTCTCTTATATTAAAGCCCGAGCAGAATCACTTGGCATTGAATGTAATGGTGGTTTAGCTGAACGCAGTGAGCGTTTGATTATTGCATTAACAGCGTACGGCTTACATGGTCTCGGTTTAGATTATGCAATGGCAAGTGGTATTTGGATTTTGGCAATAATTTCAATATTTACGATGGCCCAACGAATGATGATTGTTTATAAAGCGGTGAAATAAATGTACTTGCTGTATTTATTTGCGTGGAAAGTAATTGGGGTACTACCAGAAAAAAAGGCCTATAAATTAGCAAACTTAGTTTCTGATCGAATTTTTAATAAAAATGGCAAGGGTGTTAAAAGGTTACGGAGCAACTACAAACGGGTTGCGTCAAATATTTCTGAGCGCGAATTAGATGAGCTGACTAAAGATGGTATGCGCTCATATTTAAGGTATTGGTTTGATACATTTAGATTAAATAAATGGAGTAAATCTAGAATCATTGAAACAACTTTCGTAGTGCGCGAAAATCTACTTCGTGACCCAATAGAGACGAAAAAAGGATGCATTATTGCTTTGCCCCACGCTGGTAACTGGGATCATGCAGCTGCTTATTTTTGTTCAACTGGGATACCAATAACTGCGGTAGTTGAAAGATTAAAACCAGAGGCAATCTTTAAGAAGTTTTTAGCGTATCGCCAGAGTATTGGTATAGAAGCAATTAGTCATAGAGAGAAAACAATTCCAATTTTGATAGATCGGTTGAATCAAGGCAAGTTAGTTGCTCTGGTGGCAGATCGGGATATGTCCCGTTATGGAATAGAGGTTAATTTCCTTGGTGGTGTTACAAAGATGCCTGCAGGGCCAGCAATTTTGGCGATTAAGACCGGCTCACCTTTAGTAACAGCTTATATCCGATATCTTGATAAAGGTATTGAAATTACTTTTGATGAAACTATTCAGCTACCAATTTCCGGTAGCGAGGAAGAGCAAGTAAGGATTGTTACTCAATCAATGGCAGATAACTTTGCAAAGAGAATCAAAGATTCGCTAGTTGATTGGCATATGTTGCAACGGATATGGGTAGATGAAGAAAATTAGAATAGGCATGGTTTGCCCATACGGTTGGGATACACCCGGGGGAGTTCAAACCCACATCCGAGACCTTACGGAGCATTTAATAGAAGAAGGCCATCACGTCTCTGTTTTGGCTCCAGTTACTGATGATTCAATCCAACATGAAGATTATTTAGTAAATGCTGGCAAACCTGTTTCAATCCCAGTTAACGGTTCTGTAGCTCGGGTAATTTTTGGACCAATTGCTAGCTCCAGAGCAAAACAATGGATAGCTTCCGGTGACTTTGATTTACTCCATCTGCATGAACCAGCAATACCTTCACTTTCCCTTCTCGCCTGTTCTGCTGCAGAAGGGCCATTAGTTGGAACATTTCATGTTTCAACACCAAAGAAGAAAGCTATTTATGCAATCGGGCCAATTCTTGAGCCCATTGTTGAAAAGTTGACCGCACGGATTGCTGTAAGTGAGTTAGCGCGAGACACATTAAAAGATCACTTTGAAACTGATGCTGTTGTGATTCCTAATGGAATTGATGGACAAAAATATGCAAACGCTAAGATTTCTGAAAAATTTAGTGGTGACTACACGGTTGGATTCATTGGTAGATTTGAAGAGCCAAGAAAAGGGTTAAAAGTACTGATTGATTCATTGCCAATCGTGGCAAGATTTATTCCAAATGTTAAGTATTTAATAGCCGGTCCGGGTGAGAGTAAAGACTTTGTAAAGGAAATAGATCCACAATTACGCAATCGCATTCAATTTGTGGGCAGATTAACTGATGAAGAAAAAGAGAGCTTTCTTAAATCAGTAAAAATCTATGTTGCACCAAATACTGGTGGAGAGTCATTTGGAATAATTCTTACTGAAGCATTATCGGCTGGAACTGCGGTTGTTGCTAGCGATATTCCAGCGTTCAAGGCAGTTTTAGAAAATGGTGAGGCTGGTGCGTTATTCATCAATGAAGATTCAAAGGATTTAGCAAAAACTTTGATTTCACTATTGAAAGATAATGAAAATCGAGAAACGCTGGCAAGTAATGGAAAATTAAGTGCCCAGAAATATGATTGGCAAGTTGTTGCTGAACAGATTGAAAACATCTATGAGATGGCTATTGCCGGTGGGCAGCGAGTTACTTTGGCATCTGAGAATAAATTCTGGAGCAGGCGATGAGTATTGAAAGTTTTTTCGTCATATTGTTAGTGGTAATACTTGGTTGGTACATCTCATTTTCTGCTTCTAGATTAGATCGACTTCATCATCGAGTCGAGACATCTTGGGCGACCCTTGATGCATTACTCCAACAGCGCGCAGCCCTCGCTCATGAAATTGTGGCGGAATCAAATCTGGATCCGGCTACGGCTTATTTAATATCAGCATCAGCAAGTGCTGCTCGATTTGCAAATCTTGAAGAGCGGTCAGCTGCTGAGAGCGTTTTATCAGAGTCATTAAAGCTTGTTCAATCAGCAGCTCGTGATGAGCTGCTTGAATTACCTACACCGCTGTTGGTTGAACTCTCAGACTTAACAACCAAGGTTAAATTGGCAATTAATATCCATCTCGAAGCAGTTAATGCAACTAGAAATGTGCGAAAGAAATTGTTTATAAGACTTTTTCGTTTAGCTGGAAAAGCTCCTTTACCAGTCCGGTATGCATTTGAAGATGATGTTCTCGAGTCAACAGATTTGCCTCAGTAATAAACATGGAATCTAGAGTACGCAATATGCAGACGAGTCGTAAGTGGGTCAGACGACTTCTTATTCCTGTTATGTTAAGTTTTCTACTTCTCGCAAATCACGCTATTTCTCCACTTTCTAGCATTATTAATAAGGAAGAAGTTGAAAAGAATTTATTCAGTGGTTTAAAAGGTAGCAATAACCAAATTCTTGTGGTCAAAGTCGATGACACAAAGGAGGCTAGACCTCAAATTGGCCTTGAAGATGCTGACGTAATTTATGTCGAACAGGTTGAAGCAGGTTTAACGCGAATTGCGTCGATCTATTCAGCAACGCTGCCAGAATTAATCGGGCCTGTTAGGTCTGCCCGTATTTCAGATATTGAATTGTTAGCTCAGTTTGGCAGGGTGGGTCTGGCTTATTCCGGTGCGCAAAGTAAATTGCGTCCGGTACTTGCTGCAGCAAATATTGAGAATTTATCTGCAGAAAGAAATCCGCCATCAATCTATACAAAAGATCCAGAGCGATCAGGCCCAGTAGATATGATTCTAAAGCCCGCACTTTTATTAGAGAGAGCGAACGCAAAATCTGGCACACAGATAGATTCTCCGAAGGTTGCACCGTGGAGTTTTGGAGATGCGCCAAAACTTGGAGCTGCAACGCTTACAGCAAAAGTTAAATGGCCAAATGCAAGATACGAATTAAGATGGGATGAAGTAAGTAAGAAATACTTAATTTACTTTAGTGATGAACCAAATATGGCGGCATCTGGATCACAACTTGGTGCAGATACAGCGATAATTCAATTGGTTTCAATCTCTCCATCTATTTATGGCGATAAATTTGGCGGAGTTACACCATTTTCTAAAACAACTGGAAGTGGCAAAGCAATCATGTTGCGCGATGGCTTTAGTTATGAATTAACTTGGCAGCGAGATCTTGAAACAGATGTCACTACCTGGCTAGATGCTGACGGAAAAGTTGCGAATTTTAAGCCGGGCAAGATCTGGATATTTTTAACCGACAATGCCCCAATTTTGACCCCATAGTCAGTTTTTGTGTGTGGTAAGTCGCTTTTTAACTGCTGTTGGCAATTGAAAGTAATTAGTACACTTAGAGTCTAGATATTGCTATTGGGGGAATGATGTCCAAGGAAACAGGCACGGCACGAGTAAAGCGCGGCATGGCAGAGATGCTAAAGGGCGGCGTAATTATGGATGTTGTAAATGTTGAGCAAGCTAAAATTGCCGAAGATGCAGGTGCAGTTGCGGTAATGGCGTTAGAGCGCGTACCAGCAGATATCCGTGCGCAAGGTGGCGTAGCTCGAATGTCAGATCCAGACATGATTACTGCAATACAAGCTGCCGTTTCTATTCCAGTTATGGCAAAAGCAAGAATTGGTCATTTTGTAGAAGCACAAATTTTACAAACCCTTGATGTTGATTACATCGATGAGTCAGAAGTTTTAACTCCAGCTGACTATGCAAACCATATTGATAAGTGGAATTTCACAATTCCATTTGTATGCGGAGCAACAAATCTCGGCGAGGCTCTTCGTCGTATTAACGAAGGTGCGGCAATGATTAGATCAAAGGGTGAGGCTGGCACAGGCGATGTTTCAAATGCCACAACCCACATGCGCACAATCTCAGCAGAGATTCGCAGATTAACTTCGATGCGTGAGGATGAATTATTTGTGGCCGCAAAAGAGTTACAAGCACCATATGATTTAGTAAAAGAGGTTGCTAGCACTGGCAAGCTCCCAGTTGTGTTATTTACCGCTGGTGGAATTGCAACACCTGCAGATGCAGCAATGATGATGCAATTAGGTGCAGATGGTGTATTCGTAGGATCTGGAATTTTCAAATCTGGCGATCCAGCAAAGCGTGC
>JAPLBB010000051.1 GCA_026392945.1 Actinomycetota bacterium
GAGTTACCCGATTTTTCTTGGGAAAAAACTGACCGAGCAAATGCGCTAAAGGCTCTAGTTAACTAAACAGTGGCTGCTCCACTTAAATTAAGACGGCAATCAGTCGAAAAAGTACCCCAAAAGTTACTGAATGTTTCAAAGAATTTACCAGTAGCCTCAGTTTTAGTTGATACTCCAGTCTCTAGCTTGGAGGGAATTTACGACTATTTAGTTCCAGAGATCTTTGATGAGAGTGCAGTCACTGGAACTAAAGTATTAGTTGAATTTGGGTCTGGAAAAGCTGAAGGTTTAGTTGTTGGACGAAAAGATAAAAGTGATCAAACTCAGAAGTTAAAATCGATACTTGACCTAACTTCCCCAAGTGGGATGGTAAGTGAAACAGTAATTAGTCATATAGAGATGGTTAGAAATCGTTTCGGCGGCAGTTTTTGGGCAGTATTGAATTCAGCTGTTCCAAGTAGAGTGGCTAAAGAAGAAAAATTTATTGAATCTGCTGCTTCAATAAATAAATCAAGTTCATTTGATTCGCCAGAGCTACGAGAGTTAATCGGTAGGGCAGATTTTGGACAATTGGTTAGTAAACAAAGACTTAAGTGGGGCATTAATTTTCCTATTGCGACCGATCCAAATTGGTTTCTTTTAGAAATTGTTAAATTAAGGGCACAGGTTAGCCAAATCTTGGTGATCGTCCCAGACGAAAAGGATATTTCTACACTCTCAGAATTGCTTGCCAACCACTTCGGCGATCAATTCATTGAACTTGGTTCACATTTAAGTAAAAGCCTTCGCTATCGAAATTTTTTGAAAACTCGGTATAAATCTCCCAAAGTAATAATAAGCACTCGAAGCGGAGTGTTTGCCCCGCTTGAAAAGAATGCCACAGTTATTGTTTTATCAGATTTAGATAGTTCGCATTACGAGTTGCACTCTCCAGGCTGGAACACAAGGGATGTTACATTGCTCAGAGACCATTTCACTTCTTTAATATTTATCTCACCTTCGCACTCCTTGGAGATTGCTCGGCTAATAGAGATAGGTTGGCTTGAAAAGAAGTTATATATGCAGAAAAATTCCCAGAGATTCTTAACCAATGAAAATGGCAACTCATATATTTCGTCCATCAAAAAAGGAATTTCTAACGGCAATGTGCTCGTTTCAGTTTCAGAAAAAGGTTATGCAAATCTATTCCTTTGCTCTAAATGTCGAAATACGGCAAATTGTGAATGTGGCGGTAAATTACAAATCGATGGGTCAAAGAAGATTCCAAAATGTTATTTGTGCCACGCAGAGTATAAAAATTGGGCATGCTCTTTCTGTGCAGATAACCGTCCATTTGTAATTGCTAAAGGAATTGAAAGGACAGCTGAGGAAATTGGGCGAGCAATTCCCAAGACTGCAATATTAGTTTCATCTGGGAATAAACAAATTTCTTCCGTACCAAGCGGGCGCCATATAGTTGTTTCAACTGCTGGCTCTGAACCAAATGGAGTTTATTCATCCGTTGTTATGCTTGATGGCGAAAAAATATTTAATCGACCATCTTTAAGAGCGGAAGAGCTTGCAAAGTTTCACTGGTTTTCTTTATTAAGCAAGGCTAGTAATTCTGCGGAAATTTCTTTGTCACTTCCAAATCATCACCCTTCGGTTCAATGTTTACTTAGGGGAGATTCGCTGGCAAATGCCACTGCGGAGTTAAACAGCAGAGATAAAGCAAAGTTACCACCGTTTTATCGAGTAGCTGTTGTTGTGGGGGATAAACCGGAGATTTCTAAGTTTGCGGAGAATTTGCGCAATGATAAAACCTACGAGATTACTGGCCCAATCACGATCGATAGCTATCAGAGCAAAATATTGATAAGAGTTAAACTGGCTGATGGTTCGCTACTTGTTGACCTACTAGATGATGTAATTAAGGTTCAAGCCTTAAAACGTCGGAAAATATTTAGCATTCGGTTTGATCCTTTTGATTTATAGCCCTTCCTTCTGAAGTATCATTTACTTATGGCAATCCAACCAATTCGATTATTCGGCGATCCCGTTCTAGTCACTCCAGCCACGCCAGTAGTTGATTTTGATAAGGAACTTCGCCAACTCGTTGAAGATTTAACTCAAACAATGCAAGCAGCCCCTGGTGCTGGACTAGCCGCACCACAGATTGGTGTTCCATTGCGAGTTTTTGTTTGGGACATAGATGATGCAATCGGTCATTTGATCAATCCAACCCTTGATCTAAGCGATGAGATGCAAGAGGGTGAAGAAGGCTGCTTATCTTTTCCAGATTTAGTATATGAAACTCCAAGAGCTTTTAGAGCAGTTGCTAAAGGTTTCAATATGCATGGCGAGCCAGTTATTGTCGAAGGCACTGAACTACTGGCTCGATGTCTTCAGCATGAAACAGATCATCTTAATGGCGTACTTTTTATCGATCGAATGAAATCAGATCAGAGAAAAATAGCTATGAAAGAAATCCGTGAATCAGAATGGTTCGGAGTTGCAGCAAAAGATGGAAGTTCTCCAATTATCAAGGTTTCACCGCATTCAACTTTTGGTTTAGGTCTTTAGTAAATTGAAAGTGGTAATAGCTTCATCTTCCTATGTTTCAAAACCACTAATTTCTTTACTTTCCATCAGTAATGAGCATGAGTTAATTGGTTTGATTACAAACCCTGACAAGGCAACTGGACGCGGAATGAACATAGTTCCAAACGAGCTAGCATCTTGGGGAGTGTCAAATGGTATTAATGTCTTAAAGCCAGATAGTCGGGATCACCTTAAAGATTTAATTAAGACGTTGAATCCCGAAATAGTTATAACAATTGCATTTGGACAAATAATTCCAGAAGAACTTCTAAATTTACCAAAACATGGCTGGATAAATGTTCACTTCTCTTCTTTACCTCGATGGCGAGGAGCAGCTCCGGTGCAGTGGGCAATTCTTTCTGCTGACAAAGAAAGTGGCATAACAATATTTAAGCTGGACAAAGGAATGGATACTGGACCAGTATATTTAAGTAAAAGCGTTTTAATTGAACCAGATGAAACTACCGAGCTGTTGCTTACAAGGTTAAGTAATATTGGAGCAGATCTTGCTGTTCAATCCCTCGCTGTAATCCAGAGTGGTTCCGAACCTGTGGCACAATTAAATTCTGGAATAACACTTGCCCCTAAAATCACTAAAAATGACGGAAAAATTGATTGGCATGAGAACACCAGTGAAATCTTTAATAGATACAGAGCTTTAGCTGGGAATCCTGGAATTTGGACATTACTTGGGGATCTAAGGTTAAAAATTGATTCATTAGAAGTCTCTAATAGAACCGCGAATCTGCCACCTAGTGAGGTTCTAATCACCGATGAGCATTTTTTAGTTGGCGCCAATAATGGTGTTATTGAAATCAAAACTCTAACCCCAGCTGGAAGGTCTCAAATGAGTGCTGCTGAGTTTATTAGGGGATTACCAAATAGGTCAGGGCTGCAACTTGGGTAAACCAAATCCATCGCGCCTGACAGCTTATGAATTAGTTCATCAAGTGAATAACGATGGCGCTTACGCAAACATTCGTTTACCAGAGCTGTTGGCGAAATCGAAAATGAGTACTGCCGATAAGGCCTTCACTACTGAGCTGTCATATGGAACGCTGCGTATGCAAGGTCGACATGACTACATAATTAAAAAGTTTATAGATCGTCCATTTAATGAAATTGACGCAAAGATTATAGATCTGCTAAGAATTGGCACTCACCAGATTACTCAGATGCGAGTTGCTGATCATGCTGCAGTAGGAGAAACTGTTGAGGTAGCGAAATTGGTAACTGGTGAATCTAAAGCCTCCTACGTGAACGCCATATTAAGAAAGATTTCTGCAGATTCAAATGATCTTTCTGAATTAGAAAAACTACCGATAATTGAGAAATTAGCGATTAAATACAGCCACCCGGAATGGATAATCTCATCATTTTTTGATCAGCTAAAGGATTGGGCAAAGGTTGAAGAATTACTTGTTGCGAATAATCTACCGGCAGCGCCAGATATTGTTGCGTGGCCTGGAAAATCAAATATTAATAAGTTAATTCAGCTAGGGGCAACAAAAATTATCGGTTACCCAAGCGGAGTGAATTTGCCCGGTATTCCATCTGAGTTTGCTCCGATTATTGAGAGAAGGGCGGGTGTCCAAGATCGAGGCTCACAATTAGTTGTTGAAAATTTCTTAGCAACCATAACGCCAGGTTTGTCTTGGCTAGATATGTGCGCTGGTCCAGGTGGCAAAGCTGCGTACCTGTTCCATTCATTATCTGAGCAAGATCCATCAGCTAAGTTCTTAGCAAATGAGCCAATCCCGCATCGTGCAGAATTAGTAAAGCGAGTTGTTAACAATCAGCAAGTCGTAAGTTTTGATGGAACTAATCCTAATAATTTTGATCAATTATTTGATCGGATTTTAGTTGATGCTCCTTGTACCGGGCTCGGCGCCCTTAGACGGCGACCAGAATCGAGATGGCGTAAATCCCTTAAAGACTTAAAGGGATTGGTAGTTTTACAGAGAGATCTTTTATCAAGTGCGTACCAGTTATTATCACCTGGCGGAATAATTGCTTATGTGACATGCTCACCACACCTTGCTGAGACCCGTGGCCAGGTTATTGATTTCCTCGATACTCACTCAGATATGAAGATCTCACCGATTAACTCATTTGCACTGGCTCATGCGCAAGGTGTTCAAGATGATGGATCAGTTCAACTCTGGACACACCAAGACCAATCTGATGCAATGTTTATGGTTCTCTTTGAAAAGAAAGGTTAAATACTGTTATGGGAAACCGTATCTTAATAAATCCAAGCATTTTAAATGCAAATTTTGATGACCTTGAAGGTGAAATCGAAAGGGTTGCAAAGGTCTCTGATCAGCTTCATTTGGACATAATGGATAATAAATTTGTTCCCAATTTCACTTTTCATTTTAAGCAAGCTTTAGAGATTATTGCATTTTCAAAACTTCCAGTTGATGCTCACCTTATGGTTGAAGATGCTGATGTTATAGCACCAAAGTATGCTGAAAATGGTTGTGAATCTGTAACCTTTCATTTTGAGGCTGCAAATAATGTTAAACAAACAATTTCACACATTAAATCAAATGGGTCAAAAGTGGGATTGGCAATTAAGCCTGGAACAAAATTTGCTCAAGTCGAAGAATTTATTGATGAATTGGACTTACTTTTAATTATGACGGTTGAGCCTGGTTTTGGTGGGCAATCATTTATGACTGACCAGATGGAAAAAGTTTCTCAAGCTAGAGCTTTCATAAATGAAGGTAAAGCATTCCCGTTATTGCAGGTAGATGGTGGAATATCTGAATCTACAATCGAAACAGCGGCCAGCGCAGGTGCAAACTGTTTTGTGGCTGGTAGCGCTGTCTATAAATCTTCTGATCCGGCAGAAACCATTGTCAAACTTAGGAGTCTGGCTAGCAATAGTTTTAGAGGTTAGTTTGTATTCCCATTAAAAGTAGTACGGTCGAAAGATCTGAGGTACTTATAGTTGTTGCGGCAGCTGCGGCAACTTTAGGTTTAGCATTAAATGCAATTCCAAGACCGGCTGCTTCGATCATATCCAGATCATTTGCGCCGTCACCTATTGCAACTGTTTGTGATAGTTCGACTCCTTCAATTTTTGCAAACTCTTGTAAGGAATTTAATTTAGCGACTCGATCAATAACCTCACCTTCGGTTTTGCCAGTCAGTTTTCCATTCACTATCTCTAATTTATTGGCCCGATAGAAGTCAATCTTTAAATTTTTGAGAATTGGTTCAATTACATCCAGAAATCCACCAGAAACAACTCCAACCTTATGGCCTTGTTTATGAAGAGTCTCTATTAATCTCTTTGCTCCGTTTGTAAGTGATATTTCCTTTCGGACCAATTCAATAACTGAGTCATTAAGTCCGGCGAGTAATGAAACTCTGGCTGACAGAGCCTGGGAGAAATCAAGTTCACCAGCCATGGCGCTTTCTGTAATTTGAGATACTTGGTCAAGTTTTCCAGCATGCTTTGCAAGTAGATCAATTACTTCTTGCTGGATCAATGTTGAATCCATATCAAGGAGGACTAATCGCTTAGCGTGGCGCGCCCGGGAACTTGGCTCTACTGCCAGATCAATACGATTTGTAATTGCTACTTTAGCTAGTGACCGTTGAACTTCTTTAATTGATTTATTAGGAATCTTTATATTTAATTCGATTGCTAAGACTGGGGTAGTAGCAGTGCGGCGTATTGCAATAATATTTCCACCTAAACGGGTAATTTCATCTGCTACGGCAGCAAGGCCAATTGGTTTTATGCTTTCGCCAATAATTACTACATTCAGTAGTTCTGAATTCTCATTCATTTGTTCATGGTGGACGAAATCGACCGCTATATCTAAGCCGATTTCCTCTTGTAAGATGTTTAAATCCGCAGCCACTGCCTCAGCATGATTTTCATCAAGTGTGATCAAAACAGTTAGAAGTAGACGATCTCTAATTATTAATTGCTCAACATCAATCACACTCACTGAAAATTGCGAAAGCACCTTCATGAGACTTTGCGTAATCCCAGGACGATCTTCGCCTGAAACCAGAATTAGTCCGGTAAAGGCAGGGGGATTTTTATTCGGCATTGGGTCAGATTAACCATATTCACCACCTACACGGGGTATCTTTCACTCCTATGAGCGCGATATTGGAGCTATCAAATGTCAGCGTCCGCAGAGGTGAACGAATAATTCTTGGTCCGCTTGATTGGCAAGTACTTGAGGGTCAGAGGTGGGTAATCCTGGGACCTAATGGCGCTGGTAAAACTACCTTGTTGCAAATTTGCTCCTCGTTAATTCATCCAACCACTGGAACAATTAAAATCTTAGGAGAGCAACTTGGCAGAGTTGATGTTTTTGAACTTCGAACAAGAATTGGATTAACCTCCTCAGCCTTGGTTGAACAATTACCGAATGATGAACTTGTTATGGATGTAGTGCTGACCGCTGCTTACGCGATGTTAGGCAGATGGCAGGAGCGTTATGACCTATGGGATGAATCAAGAGCAATGGCCCTGCTAACTGCTCTTGGTGTTCGCGAGTTAGGTGATCGCTTATTTGGTTCATTAAGTGAAGGGGAGAAGAAGCGTGTACAAATTGCTCGGGCACTTATGGCTGATCCAGAGTTACTGTTATTAGATGAGCCAGCATCTTCGCTCGATTTAGGTGGGCGAGAAGATCTATTGAAGCGAATTGAAACCTTTGCTAGAGATCCATTAGCCCCAGCTACTGTAATTGTTACTCACCATATCGAAGAGATCCCAGTTGGTACGACTCATGCACTCTTATTACGAAATGGTTCCGTAATTTCTCAAGGTGAGGTTCGATCAGTTATTACCGATACAAACTTATCAGAAGCGTATGGTCTAGAGATTTCAATACAAGAAGATGGTGGTCGGTTTTTTGCCCGTGCCCGTTGATCTAGTTAGCCTACTTCCAAAGATATGGCATGAATTCGTCGATTTAAATTTATTAGCGCAAATTTCAAAGAATCTTACAAATAGTTTTATCCCAGAACAAAAGAGTATTTTTCGTGCCTTACAAATACCACCTAATCAAGTAAAGGTTGTAATTGTTGGCCAAGATCCTTACCCAAATCCAAAATATGCGATGGGGTTAGCATTCTCAATACCAGCAGGCGTTGCGCCACTTCCTAAATCATTGAAAAATATTTTTACCGAGCTCAATAATGACTTAGGTATTGATAGGTCTGATGGCGATCTTTCAGATTGGGCCAGTCAGGGTGTTTTACTACTCAATAGATCATTAACGGTTGAGTCGGGTAAATCTGATTCGCATTCTAATCTTGGTTGGCAAGATTTCACTGAAAAAATTATTCAAGCTGCTGCTAATAATGGCGCAGTAGCAATTTTATGGGGGAACGAAGCCCAGAAAGTAAGTAATCTTTTTGCGGATGCAGATGTCTTCAATTCTGCTCACCCAAGTCCACTTTCGGCTTATCGTGGCTTTTTTGATTCCAAACCTTTTAGTAAAGTAAATAATCGTTTGCAGGAAAAGGGATTAACTCCCGTTAAATGGTAAAGGGGCGAACCAATTGGTCCGCCCCTTTATTTGATTTATTCTTATGCAGTCCAGATATTAATTGGTGATTGCAAGAAGTAAACCATGAATAATCCTGATACTAGGTACATCAAAGGATGGATTTCCTTTGAACGGCCCTGGAATACGCGAATTACTACGAATGAAACAAATCCTGCACCAATACCTACAGAAATATTGTAAGTAAATGGCATCAAGATAATTGTTAAGAATGCAGGAATTGCTATTCCAAGATCATCCCAATCAATTCCCTTGATTTGAGACATCATTAAAAAGCCAACAATTACTAAAGCTGGGGTAGCAGCTTCGTAAGGGATGATGGCGACAAGAGGCGCTAAGAAGGTTGTAAGGAGGAACAGAACTCCAGTAACAACTGAAGCTAGACCTGTTCTTGCACCTTCACCAACACCAGATGCTGATTCGATGTATGAAGTGTTAGATGAAACTGAACCAGCACCACCAGCGGCAGCTGCTAGTGAGTCAATAAGAAGAATGCGTTCAGCACCCTCAACATTGCCATCACGATCAACTAGACCTGCCTGGCTGCCGATTGCAGTCATTGTTCCCATAGTGTCAAAGAAGTCAGCTAGTAGAAGTGTAAATACTAGAAGAACTGCTGCAACTACTGAGATACGATCAAATCCACCTAAAAGGTTGAAATCACCAATGATGTCAAACTTTGGAGTTGCTGCAATTGCATCAGGAAGTGCAGGAACATTTAAGCCCCAGCCTTTTGGATTCACTGTTCCAGTTGCACCATCAAAGTTTGGACCAATTTTAAATGCTGATTCAACTGCGATAGCAACCACAGTTGCTGCAAAGATTCCAATTAGAAGCGCACCCTTAACTTTTTTCACAGTTAATCCGATCATTAAGAACAGACCAAATGCGAAAACAATTACCGGCCAACCAACTAGATTTCCGTTGTCACCAAGAGTTACAGGAACTGGACCAGATCCGGTTCTACGAACGAAACCGGCATCAACTAATCCAATTAATGCAATGAAAAGGCCGATACCAACAGAGATAGCGATCTTTAGTTGACTAGGTACAGCCTTGAAAACCGCAATACGGAATCCAGTGAGTACCAAGACAAGAATAATTAGGCCTTCAAGAACAATAAGACCCATGGCATCTGCCCAGGTCATCTTGGAGGCAATGCCAACGGCAACGAAGGTATTTAAACCTAGACCGGTAGCAAGAGCTAATGGAAAGTTTGCGACTACGCCCATCAGGATGGTCATAACGCCTGCGATAAGTGCGGTAGCAGCTGCAACTAATGCAAGATTAGGTGCGTCTCCTCCGCCAATGAATTTTCCATCAGCATCTTTTGCAAGACCGATGATTAATGGATTCAGCGCAACGATGTAAGCCATTGTGAAAAATGTGACGACTCCGCCACGAACTTCACGAGCTACGGTTGAGCCACGCTGACTGATTTTAAAGAAGCTATCAAGCATGGAGGTACCTTTCTGTTTTTTAGACATGGTGTTTTCGACATGTTGTCAGATTCGGTCTAACAAGCCGAGGGAATGGCTTAAATCTATTGGCTACTTGGTAGTAAGGCGGTCTACGACACCAAGAGAAATTGCCACCGATTGACCAATAAGTAGTGCAAATAGCAGGGTTCCGACGCCTAATGAGCCTCCAAGCACAGCTCCCGTACTGGCCGCGATAATCTCAATTCCTAATCTCACCCTGCCAACTCGCACCCCGGTCCGGTAATGCAATCCAGTCATCAGGCCATCGCGAGGCCCGGTGCCAAGTCCGCAGGTTATGTAAAGCGATGAACCGGCGCCAACTAATGCAATTCCAAACAAAACATAGAAATATTTTAAAAAAATATTGTCAACTACCGGTATAAAAAATAGTCCGACCTCAATAGCCGCTGCGATTACGACGATATTTGCGATTGTGCCAAATCCCGGTCTTTGTTTAAGCGGAATCCAAAGTAAAAGTACCAGCACTGAAACCAAAAATGTTGATTCACCAATATTTAAAACAGTATGGACTGATATTCCTTCTGAAAGAACTACCCAAGGTGAATTACCAAGCCCAGTTACAACTAAAAATGCTTCGCCAATTCCAAATATTGTTAATCCCAAAAAAAGAATCGCAAGTCTTTGAATATGGTGTTTGCCAGCACCTAGTGACCAGGTTGAATCAGCTCGCCACGGGGTGACTGGAATTGTTCGTGAGGGCCTTAACATATTAACTATTCTTTTGGACAAATTTTCACCGTTTGTTGGCATGCTCACTGCTAAACTCTATCTCACAACAACTATCGATTGGGTTATCTTGAGTTTTACCTATGGCCAGGCAGTAATAACCGGTTTTATTCAGGGTATAACTGAGTTGTTTCCGATCTCAAGCCTCGGACATGCAATTTTGATACCAGCATGGATTGGGGGATCCTTCAGAGAGTTTATTAGTGAAGAAAATCAGGCATATCTGTTAATCACTATTGCTATGCACCTTGCTAGTTCAGTTGCACTATTTATTGTGTTTAGAAAACGATGGCTGGGATTAATTGGCGGAACTGTTATTGCTTTAAAATCTAGAAATTTTCAAACAACCCCATTTAGAGTTCTTGGCTACATTGTAATTGCAACTATTCCAGTTGGAATTCTTGGCGTTGTTTTTGGTGATTATTTTCAAAGTATTTTTGGGAAGCCTGCCTACTCTGCAATTTTTTTAACTATTAATGGTTTGTTGTTGATAACTGCAGAGCGCTTAGCAAGGCGCGATATTGCTCATGAGTACCATGATTCAGATGCCGAGATTGATCATCGAGTTAATGCAAAGAGCGCGGTTGTAATTGGTTTCGGTCAGAGCCTGGCACTATTCGCCGGAATTAGTAGGTTCGGGGTAACAATGAGCGCCGGCTTGCTTCGCAAGCTAAATCATTCAGTCGCCTCTGATTTTGCGTTCTTGCTTTCCTTGCCAGTAATTGTCGGAGCTGCAATTGTAAAACTACCAGAACTATTTACTAGTGATGCGAGGCAGTTGCTTGGCCAAATACTAGTTGGGTCTCTAGTTTCATTTGTTGCTACCTATTTTAGTGTTTCATTTTTGGTTAGGTGGTTTAAGACTAAAACACTTTATCCTTTTGCGATCTACTGCTTAGTTTTTGGCATTGCATCATTTGTTAGGTTTGCTTAGATGTTCCCGGGCTTTGGTACTGTTTTAAATATATTAACAATAATTATTGGTGGAACTCTAGGAGTTTTCATTGGCGGAAGAATAAGTGAAAAATTAAGGAATTTAATAACAGATGTTTTAGGTTGTGTGACGATTATTTCCGCAGCTGATGCATTGTCTGCTTATTGGCATAAAGATTTGCAAGATTCTATGCCTAAAGGTTGGGTAATTTTAGTAGTTGTATTTTCACTGTTAGCTGGTGCAGTGCTTGGGTCAATGCTTCGCATTGAAGATAGACTTGAGAATTTTGGGCTAAATTTGAAAAAGAGGTTTAGCAAAGATGGTGGGTCTAATTTTGTTGATGGGTTTGTTTCTGCCTCATTAATTTTTGCAATTGGGCCGCTAGCAATTCTTGGCAGTATCTCTGATGGTATGGGGACTGGAATTGATCAATTAGTTTTAAAAAGCACATTAGATGGTTTTACATCCCTTGCATTCGCTGCATCTCTTGGTTGGGGCGTAGCGCTTTCCAGTTTGCCAGTAGGAATTTACCAATTTGCTTGGACTGCAATCGGTTTATTTTTAGGTTCAATTTTGACCGACTATCAGGTCTCAGCAATGACAGCAGTGGGCGGTATTTTGCTAGTTGGTATTGCCCTTAGATTGCTTAGAATTAAACAGATTGCTGTTGGCGATCTTCTACCAGCCCTTGCCCTAGCGCCATTGCTAGCGCTAGCTGCTCATCAATTTGTTTAAAAAGTTTTAGCGTCAATCACAAAGCGGTACTTAACATCACTTGCAACTGTTCGATCGTATGCTTTATTAATATAATCAGACTTAATAACCTCAACATCACTGACAATGTTTTTCTGACCACAGAAGTTAAGCATCTCTTGGAGTTGAGCGATTCCACCAATCATTGAACCGGCAAGTGATCTTCTCTGGCCGAGTAATGTGCCAGCATTTATTGAATATGGCTTACCAGGTAGGCCGATCACAACCAAAGTTCCGTCTAGTTTTAATAGCTGTAAGTATGGTTCAAGATCTAAGTCAGCTGAAACAGTGTTTAGAATTAAGTCATATGATTTGTTAAGTTTTTCTAAGTTCTTAATATCTTTCGTTACTACAAAGTGATCAGCACCCATAGATTTAGCATCAGATTCTTTTTCAGGTGAATGAGAGAAAACTGTAGTTTCTGCTCCTAATGCATGAGCAAATTTAAGTCCCATATGACCAAGTCCGCCTAAGCCCATGATGCCAACTTTTTTACCAGGTCCAGCATTCCAATTCTTAAGTGGTGAATAAAGAGTGATACCAGCGCACATAAGTGGTGCTACTCCGGCTAGATCAAGATTTGCCGGAACATGAACTGCGTAATCCTCATCAATAACAAACTTATCTGAATACCCACCCATCGCAACTGTCTTACCATCTCGCTCAAGGGTGTTGTAAGTACCAGTCATACCTTCAACGCAGTATTGCTCAAGGCCAGCATTACAGCTTGCACATTTACGACAAGAATCTACGAAAACTCCAACACCAATGATTTCGCCAACTTTAAACTTACTTACCTGCGAACCGATTTCAGTAACTTTTCCAACAATTTCATGACCAGGCACCATTGGAAATATTGATGGACCCCACTCTTCCCGTGCTTGATGGATATCTGAGTGACAAATACCGGCATAGTAAATATCAAGTGCTACATCTCTAGGGCGAAGTTCTCTTCTATTAAATTCGTAGTTCTCAAGTAAAGCTCCAGCTGATTTTGCGGCATATCCCTTGGTTTTCATGTTGCCTTTCGATTAGTTATTAAACGGCAGAGATTGTTCTGACGCTGGATTAGAAATTTTCGATGTCACTTTACGCATATGGTGACGGCGGCATAAAACTTCATAGGCAACTGTTGAGGTAGTGCTTACATCGCCAACAACAACCTGTTCACCTTCCGTAACCATTTTCCCACCGACAGTTCTTGCGTTATGTGTTGCACGCTCACCACACCAACATAATGCTTCAACCTGCAATGTCTGAACCCGATCTGCTAACTCAACTAACCTCGCGCTGCCTGGGAATAATTTAGTTCGAAAATCAGAGAGAATTCCAAAAGCGAAAACATCGATCCCTAAACCATCCACTATTTTTGCAAGCTGTTCGATCTGTTCTGCTGTATAAAACTGTGCTTCATCACAAATAATAAAACTGATGCGGCCACCGATTGATAATCGTTCAATAATTAATTTATGAATATCTAGATCAACATCAACTTCTAATGCCTCAATTTGTAAACCTAATCGAGAAGAAATTAGACCTTTGCCAGCTCGATCCTTACTTGTAAAAATAACTCCATCACGGCCACGAGAGCGGTGATTATGGGCAGTCTGAAGTGCCAATGTGGATTTACCGCTATCCATTGTTCCGCAGTAGTAGATGAGTTCGGCCATGTGGTTATTCTGCCAATATTGTCTGGATTTGTAGACCACTGTGGGCTTGTTTGATCCGTGATCTTCCACCCAATGCGGGTATTTCAAGCAAAAAGACAAGAGAAGTTGGGATCAGGGATGCGGCGATTATCAAATCTGTTGCTGCCACAGCAGTTCCACCAGTAGCAAGCACATCATCCACAATTAAAACTTTCTTGCCCGCTGGAATTAAATTGGCATGTATTTCAAGGGTGGCCTGGCCATACTCAAGGTCATAACTTGTTGAAATTGTTTCACCAGGGAGTTTGCCACTTTTTCGGATTGGTATAAATCCTTTATTGCTCATCGTTGCAACTGCGGCTGCAAAAATAAATCCACGGGCTTCAATTCCGGCGATGTAATCTGCATCAGTTGCCAGATCAGAAATTGCTTGGCAGCACTGCTTAAATATTTTTGGATCAGCAAGCAGGGGAGTAATATCCTTAAAAAGGATGCCTGGTTTTGGAAAATCTGGAATGTTCCGGATCAACTGCGCTGCTGATATATCCACATGCGGATTCTATTGATAACCATTGAAAATCAAGCGTGTCCGGGAGGGGAGTTGAACCCCTAAGCCCTTACGGGCACTAACACCTCAAGCTAGCGCGTCTGCCAATTCCGCCACCTGGACCTGATTTCATTTTAACGCAAACTGAATTCAATGGAAATCGCACTTATATAGGAGAATAGCCCTATGAAATTGAGCAAAGAGCAGATCATTGAATTAGAGAATGAAACCATCACACTTTGCCAGGAAATGATTCGAATTCCAAGTGTTAATCATGGCGAAGGTAAAGGCGATGAGAAAGCAATGGCTGAGTATGTCGCTAGCAAGTTAGCTGAGGTTGGCATTAAGAGTGAATTAATTGAAACTGCACCAAACCGAGTAAATGTGGTTGCAAAGGTTGAAGGAGCAGATCAAAGCCGGCCTGGACTTGTTTTGCATGGACACATCGATGTTGTTCCCGTCAACGCCGCTGATTGGTCAGTTGACCCCTTTAGTGGCGTGATTAAAAATGGATTTATTTGGGGCCGTGGGGCAGTTGACATGAAAGATATGGATGCCATGATTTTAGCAACAGTCAGAATGTGGCAGCGCATTGGTTATAAGCCACCAAGAAATATTTTATTAGCTTTCTTTGCTGATGAAGAAGCTGGTTCTAATTATGGATCTCGTTGGCTAGTTAAACATCGTCCAGAAATTTTTGATGGTTATAGCGAAGCGGTCTCAGAGGTTGGTGGATTCTCAGTAACAATAACTGGCGAACATCGGCTTTATTTGATCGAAGCAGCTCAAAAAGGTATTCAATGGATGAAGTTGACCGCTAAGGGTACCGCCGGGCACGGTTCATTTATAAATCAAGATAATGCGGTAACAAAAGTTGCAGATGCTGTTGCAAGAATTGGTAAGTATGAGTGGCCTCAATTAGAAACGAAGACTAGTAATATCTTTTTCCGGAACATTGCTGAACTAACCGGTGATAAATATGACCCAAAGAATGTTAAGTCGCTACTGCATCATCTTGGCGATGCGGTGAAGATGCTTGGTGCAACAATTTCAAATACTGCAAATCCAACAATGCTAGAGGCTGGCTACAAAGTAAATGTGATCCCGCAGAGTGCAAGTGCGATGGTAGACGGAAGATTCCTTCCTGGTCATGAAAATCAGCTTCAAGAGACAGTTAGAAAACTTGCTGGCGATGATATTGAGATTGAAATATTAACTCGTGATATTGCACTCGAGGTTGAGTTTGCGGGCCCGTTAGTTAAAGCTATGTGTGATGCTATTTCTGGCGAGGATTCTGCCGGAATTCCAGTTCCTTACTTGATGAGCGGTGGCACAGATAATAAAGCGCTGCATGATTTAGGAATTGTTGGTTATGGATTCTCTCCTCTTAAGTTACCAAAGGATCTTGATTTCTTTGCTCTTTTTCACGGAGTAGATGAACGGGTACCTATTGAAGGTTTAAAATTTGGAGTTCGAGTTTTGTACGAATTTTTGGAGAATGTTTAACTAGAGGCTGAAACCTCATTTAATGCTTGTCTAACTTGCTCAGGCAGAGTAATTTGTTCAACAGTAAGAATTCCACGTAGTTGCGCGCCAGTTCTAGCTCCTATTAATGCGCTCGTTACTCCTGGTGCATCTCTAACCCAGGAGAGTGCAACTTCAAGAGGTGAGTAGCCCAATCCTTCAGCTGCTACACAAACAGCTTCCACAATTTGTTGGCATCGCTCAGAAAGATATGGCTCAACAAAGTTTGCAAAATGTGGTGAAGCGCCTCGAGAATCAGATGGCACGCCGCCTCGATACTTACCAGTCAAAACACCTCTTCCTAGGGGTGACCAAGCTAAGAAACCACAATTTAGTGCCGAAGATGCCGGAATTATCTCCTCCTCTGCTTTTCTATTTAGCAAAGAGTATTCATTCTGTGCCGCAATAATTGCAGCTTTACCAAAGATTGGATTTTGCAGCGTTGCACTTCTTGCAAGTTGCCAGCCATTGAAGTTGCAAACACTCACATAACGAGCTTTTCCAGAACTGGTTGCATAATCAAGTGCGGACAAAGTCTCTTCTAGGGGAGTATTTTTATCCCAAGTATGGATTTGCCAAAGATCTACATAATCAATATTTAATCTACTTAAAGATTTATCTAAATCAGAGATCAATTCATTACGAGAGTTATTTACTTGGCGGTTACCATCTTTAAATGTTAAGCCACCTTTGGTTGCAATAAAAAGGTCATCTCTTTTTACTAACGTGCCAATAAAACCACCGAGAACACGTTCAGCGTCACCATCACCATAAACGGCTGCGGTATCAACTAAATTTCCACCGGCTTCAACAAAGTACTGCAACTGTTGGGCAGCTTCATTTTCATCAGTATCACGACCCCAGGTCATAGTTCCTAGTCCGAGTCGGGAGATCGATACTCCACCTAATTTGCGACGTTCCATGGCTGGCAGGCTAGCAACAAGATAGGTAAAAGATCGGTAACCTTGCCAAATGCCGATTATCTATCTTTTGCGACATGCCCAGTCTGTGGCCAACACCAAAGGCATTTTAGCTGGCCAGGATGACTCAGTTGAGTTGTCAAAAGCCGGTTTTAAACAAGCTGAATCGCTTATTTCTTATCTTTCAGGAATCAAATTTTCTAAAGTTTATTCCAGTCCGCTTACTAGGTGTATACAAACAATTGCACCGTTTATGGAGAAAAATTCAAAAATTGATTTTCAGGTAGACAACAGAGTAATCGAAATGAATTATGGAAAATGGTCTGGCCGTAAGCTTGCAGTGTTGAGTAAAGATCCCAAATGGAAGAATGTTCAAAATAATCCGGCCGCTTTCACTTTTCCGCAAGGAGAAAGTTTTAAAAGTATGCGCAAACGGGTAGATCTTGCACTTGCTGATCTGAAGACTAAGAAAGGCCCAATTTTAGTTGTAACCCATGGGGACATCATCAAGATGGCTATAACTTCATCTCTTGGATTGCCAATTAATCGTTTTCAAAGCTTTGTAGTTGAGCCTGCGTCGCTTACGATAATCAATCTAGAAAAGTCTGGTACCACTATTTTGCAGAGTAATTTTAAGGTATCTCAAACAGTAATCTCAAAATTTAATTCAAATTTACTTGGTGGCGGAAACATCCTTACTGGTGGCCGCTGGTGGAGGAGATAGTGCCGCGTATTATTTATCGTCACGAACCAGCAACTAGGTTTATTGTCAGTGCAATTGGTGACCCTGGCCAGCGTCAATTTTTCATTCAAGTAAAATCTGTCGATGGACTAAACTCTGTAACTTTAGAAAAGAGTCAGGTGATTGCATTAACTGAGAGATTAGAAGAGTTAGTGCGTGAATTGCGTCGAGGTAAGTTAGCTTCGCCAGAAGTAATCTCTGCCGCACCTGATCTTGATAACCAACCTATGGAGTTGCCAATTGATGAGGATTTTCAAGTAGGAGTAATAAGTATTACCTGGGAGAATGAGTTAGTAGTAGTGAATATACAGGCAGCTTCACAAGATGATGATCTTATTTTAGACGACATAGATACGGGCCCAGATCTTTTAATAGCCACACTTAATATTGCGCAAGTAAAAGGTTTTTGTGAACGTGCGATGAGCATTGTGAATGCTGGCCGAGCAGCCTGTCCATTTTGTGGACTTCCAATTGATCCACTCGGTCATTTGTGTCCTCGGGCCAATGGTTATCGCAGATGAAAGATGTAACTGACTTAATTTTGAACGGAAACTTAATGGTAGTTGGCCGTTTAGTAGATGCTTCGAATGCAACCTTATTAGCTAATGTAGAAGGTAGCGATCCATTAATAGAAGTAATCTATAAACCAGTTGCTGGTGAGAGACCATTGTGGGATTTTCCAGATGGAAACCTTGCTAACCGAGAGTACTCCGCATATTTATTAAGCGATCTTGCAGAATTTAATATCGTTCCATACACAGTATTACGGGAAGGGCCATTCGGATTTGGCATGGTTCAAGAGTGGATCAAGGTAGATCAGAACATTGATGTGGTTGAGTTCGGCCAAAGTTCCGATCATCAACTGCGCAAACTTGCTCTCTTTGATGCAATTATTAATAACACTGACCGTAAATTCGGGCATTTATTGGTTGATGAAAGTGGAGTACTTAAAGGATGTGACCATGGCGTGGCATTTCATTCTGAGGACAAACTAAGAACAGTCCTATGGCAGTTTTCCGAACAGCCCTTTTTGCCAGAAGAGTTAAGTCTTTTAAATAATGTTAAATCAATTGACCTCGATGAAGCTTTTTCAAATTATCTAACTAAAGAAGAAATAGCTGCGATAACAAGTAGGACTGATAATCTAATTAGTAGTGCTAGGTTTCCGGAGCCAAGTGAGGCTTGGCCAGCAGTCCCATGGCCACCGGTTTAAGCGAGGTAGATAACATGAAAACATGGCCAGATCTTTATTTACCAACACTTGATTCTAACGATTTCCCGACTCTGAAATTGAAGGACTCTAATTCTGGTGATTTAAAAGCAATTATGGGTGATAGTTTTAAAATGTATGTCTGTGGAATTACTCCCTATGATGCTACACATCTAGGGCATGCTGCTACTTACCTCAGTTTTGATCTAATAAATCGTTACAAACGTCTTTCTGGCTCAAAGGTAAGTTTTGTTGAGAATATTACCGATATTGATGATCCACTTTTTGAACGTGCTAACCGAGATAAAATTGATTGGCAATTTCTTGCTAACGCTCAGATTGATCTTTATAAGTCTGATATGACAGCTCTTAGAATTTTACCTCCAACTAATTTTGCAAAGGTGACTGACTCAATCGATATCATTGAGAAATTTATTCAAAAGTTATCGCACAATGGACAACTTTACGAAATATCTGGCGACCACTACTTCTCTGTTGAACCATTTTTAGAAAAATTGCCATTACAAGTTGATGCAGCAATAAGTATTTTTGCTGAGCGTGGGGGAGATCCAACTAGAGCTGGTAAGAAGCACCCATTGGATCCAGTTATTTGGTTAGCCAATCGTAATAATGAACCAGGGTGGCAGAGCAACTTAGGATTTGGTCGTCCGGGATGGCATGTTGAGTGCACAGCTATCGCTTGTGAGTTCCTAGATGATAAAAATAGTGATCCAATAATTGATCTTCAAGGTGGTGGAAGTGATCTTATTTTCCCACACCATTTTATGAGCGCACAAATAGTTAAAGCTGCATATGGTCGGGATTTCGCAAAATACTTTGTGCATGCGGCCATGATCGGTTTAGATGGTGAGAAAATGAGCAAGTCAAAGGGAAACCTAGTATTTGTATCAAAATTATTAGAAGCAAAAGTTGATCCAATGGCAATTAGGTGGGCGCTCCTAAAAGGTCATTATCAAGAAGATAGAGCTTGGAGTAATGAATTACTTAAAACAGCAGATTTAGAAATTAATCAGATTCGTCGTTCACTTTCTCAAAGTGAAGTTAGTGATTCAACGGAGTTAGTTAGTGGTTTGATTTTTGATATTTCAAATAACCTAGATACTCCGTCAGCTTTAAAACGATTATTAGATTGGTCGAGAAAATCTGATAATAATGGAGATGTTAATCAAACCGGTTTAGTCTCTAGAGCAATTGATTCACTGCTTGGTTTAGCACTGTAATCGAGTTTGCTGCCGATTTATTAAGGTAAACTAGGGCAAATGAACTCTCTTCGCTCTGCTTTGAATCAGCGGGTTGTTATTGCCGATGGCGCAATGGGCACTATGTTGCAAGATCAAAATCCAAGCCTTGAAGATTTTCAAAATCATGAAGGCTGTAATGAAATTTTAAATATAACTAGGCCAGATATCGTTAAAGCTGTTCATGCTGAATATCTTGATGCTGGCGTTGACGCGATAGAAACAAATACATTTGGTGCAAATTTTGCTAATTTAGCTGAGTATGGAATTGAAGATCGAATTTATGAACTGGCTTTTGCAGGTGCAAAAATTGCAAGAGAGGCAGCAGATGAATATTCAACTAAAGAGAACCCAAGATGGGTACTGGGTTCACTTGGCCCCGGCACGAAACTACCAACACTTGGTCACACAACATATGAAATATTAAAGCAATCTTATGAAATAGCTTCAAAAGGTTTAATCGAAGGTGGCAGTGATGCGCTACTCATTGAAACAACACAAGATTTGTTACAGGCAAAGTCAGCCATAAACGGAGCACGGGAAGCGATCAAGAAATCAAAAAAAGATATAGTTTTGATTGCCCAGGTAACTGTTGAAACTACAGGCACGATGCTCATGGGTTCAGAAATTGGAGCGGCTTTAAATGCACTTGAACCACTTGGAATTGATTTAATTGGTTTAAATTGTGCGACTGGTCCTGCAGAAATGAGTGAGCACTTAAGAGTTTTAAGTAAGGGCGCAACAGTAGGAATTTCGGTAATGCCAAATGCTGGTCTACCGATTCTCGGTGAAAATGGTGCACATTATCCATTATCACCAAGTGAGTTAGCTAAATCTTTAAAACAGTTTGTTGATGAGTACAAAGTAAACTTAGTTGGTGGATGCTGCGGCACAACACCAGCGCATCTAAAGGAAGTTGTCACACAACTGCGCGGTAGCAATAATACAGCGAGAATTGTAAATCGAGAATCCGGCGCCTCATCTCTCTATCAATTTGCACCATTTAGACAACAAAATACCTATCTTTCAATTGGAGAGCGTACTAACGCAAATGGATCTAGGGCGTTTAGAGATGCACTACTAGCTGAAGATTGGCAAAGTTGCGTTGAGATTGCACGGGACCAGATAAGAGATGGTGCTCATATGTTAGATCTTTCAGTTGATTATGTTGGGCGCGATGGTGTTGCTGATATGAAGGAACTAGCATTTCGATTTGCAACAACTTCAACGCTACCAATTGTGTTGGACTCGACAGAGCCAGCAGTTCTAGAGGCCGGGCTAAAGCAATTGGGCGGTAGATCGGTAATTAATTCAGTCAACTATGAAGATGGAGATGGACCAACCTCAAGATTTGCAAGGATCATGCCGTTAGTAGTTGAGCACGGCGCAGCTGTAATAGCGCTGACTATTGATGAAGATGGTCAAGCACGTGATTCAATGTGGAAATTAAAGGTTTCTAGGCGCTTAATCAATGATTTAACTAAAAATTGGAGCATGAAAGTAGAAGACATACTTATTGATTGCTTAACTTTTCCAATTGCAACCGGACAAGAGGAAACGCGACGGGACGGCATCGAAACAATAAACGCGATTAAAGAGCTAAAAGAAGAGTTTCCTGGTGTACAGACAACTTTGGGTGTCAGTAATGTTTCTTTCGGACTTAACCCTGCTGCAAGAATCGTTTTAAATTCAGTTTTCCTATCAGAGGCTGTTAAAAACGGACTGGATTCAGCAATTGTTCATCCATCAAAAATTACACCGATTAGTCGTATTCCTAAGGAGCAACTAGATGTTGCGATGGATTTAGTTTACGACCGTAGAAGGTTCGATCAAAATGGAGATATCGAATATGACCCACTTTCAAAGTTTTTACAATTATTTGAGAATATTGAAGTTACCTCTACTAAGGAGAGCAGAGCCGCTGAACTTGCCGCGCTTCCACTTGATGAAAGATTGCAACGCCGAATAATTGATGGCGAAAAAGTTGGGTTAGCAGATGATCTGAAAATCGCATTAGATTCAAAGATCCCAGCACTCACAATAATTAATGACTACCTACTTTCTGGAATGAAAACTGTAGGAGAGTTGTTTGGTAAGGGCGAGATGCAGCTTCCATTTGTTCTTCAGTCGGCAGAAGTTATGAAAACAGCTGTTGCCTATTTGGAGCCCTTTATTGAAAAAACTGATGATGAAGGTAGAGGAAAGATACTTCTGGCCACCGTAAAAGGTGATGTTCACGATATTGGTAAAAATTTAGTAGATATTATTTTGTCTAATAACGGATATGAAACAGTTAATATCGGCATAAAGCAAACAGTAAATCAGATAATTGATGCAGCAGTAGCTCATAACGTTGATGTGATTGGTATGTCTGGTCTATTAGTTAAATCAACTGTAATTATGAAAGAGAATTTATTGGAGTTGGATTCAAGAGGGCTTTCAGAGAAGTGGCCGGTAGTTCTCGGCGGCGCCGCATTAACAAGATCTTTTGTTGAACAGGATCTAAATGAAATATTTCCTGGAACAGTTCGCTATGCGAAAGACGCTTTCGAAGGTCTTAAATTGATGGATACTTTGATGGGAATTAAACGTGGCGTGCCTGGAGCTCAACTGCCATCACTTAAAGAAAGACGCACATTAAAGACTAATCGAAGTGAATCCACTGAGGTTGATTTGAAGAGAAGTGATGTGTCTGAGAATAACCCAGTTCCATCTGCGCCGTTTTATGGTTCTAAGGTAGTTAAAGGTGTTGCACTTGCCGATTATGTTGGGATGTTAGACGAACGAGCTTTATTCCTTGGTCAGTGGGGATTAAAAGGCAAAGATTTTGAAACTATGGCAGAGCAACAAGGTAGACCGCAATTAAGATCATTGTTAAATGATGTTCAATCTAATGGTTGGCTTAATGCTGCAGTTGTATATGGATATTTTCCTTGTTATAGCGATGGTAATGATTTAGTTGTTCTTCATCATGAAGGAAATTTAAAGGGAGAAGAGCGAGTTAGATTTACATTCCCACGGCAAAGTCGCGATCGTAGATTGTGCTTATCTGATTTCTTCCGAACCAAGCAAAGTGGTGAGATAGATGTTGTTAGTTTTCAATTTGTTACTATGGGGCAGTCGATTAGTGATGCCATAAGTAAGTTATTTAATGCAAATTTGTATCGTGAGTATTTAGAGCTACATGGTCTTTCCGTTCAATTAACTGAGTCCTTAACGGAACACTGGCATTCAAGGGTCCGCGAGGAGCTTAAAATAAATGGATCAGACTCTAAGGATTTAAAAGCAATTTTTGACCAGGGATATCAGGGGTCTCGTTATTCATTTGGCTATCCAGCATGCCCAGACCTTGAGCAACAATTGCAAATGTGTGAATTGTTAGAGCCAGACCGAATTGGTATCTCGTTGTCTGAAGAGTTCCAACTTCATCCAGAGCAATCAACATCTTCGATAATTCTGCACCACCAAGAAGCTAAGTATTTCAACGCATCATGAGTGCAATTCTTTTTGATATGGATGGGACATTAATTGACTCTGAGCCATTATGGTTACAGGCAGAGATCGAGGTAATGGCTGAACTCGGTTGCCATTGGGATCAACAAGATCAAATAAATTGTCTTGGCGGTCCAACGGAGCGCACTGAAAAATACATGCAAGAGCGCAGTAATAATGTAAAACCATACGGGTATTTTGGGAAGAAACTGGATGAGATGATGGAGATCAAACTTGCGAATGAATTAGTAATTATTCCAAATGCACGAGAGCTTTTACAGGATTGCAGGTCTGCTGGCTTAAAAATCGCACTTGTAACTGCTAGCGCTGGAAATCTCATGAGAGCTGTACTTAAAAATTTTCCGCTCGGCTTTTTTGATGTAACTGTCTCAAGAGACGATGTAGAAAAGTCAAAACCTGACCCAGCGCCATATTTACTTGCGGCAAAATTGCTAGGAGTTAAAAATGAATTTTGCGTTGTTTTTGAGGATTCTCCTACAGGAGTTGAATCTGGCTTACGATCCGGTGCTCAAGTTATCGGGATACCGCATTTAACCCAGTTGACTCCTCATGAGAATTTGCGAGCAGTAGAGGCAATAGCTGATGTAAATTTTGCGCAACTTGTTACCTGGTACCCATTTCTAACAAGTAGACTGAACTCAAATGATTGATCGTAATTTCAAATATGGAGACCGGGTTCAATTAACCGATGCTAAGGGAAAGTTATATTCAATTACATTAACAACTGGTGCTGAGTGGCACACTCATAAAGGCATGCTAAAACATGACGATTTAGTTGGGCTTCCAGAGGGATCCATTGCGGCAACTAATGGTGAGTTGAAATTTCAGATTTTCCGACCTTTACTCGCTGATTATGTTCTTTCGATGCCAAGGGGAGCAACAATTGTCTACCCCAAAGATGCCGCAATGATTATCGGAATGGCAGATATTAAGCCTGGTGTAAGAGTATTAGAGGCTGGAGTTGGATCGGGTGCTCTCAGTATTTCAATTCTTCGTGCTATTGGTGAAAGTGGTTTTTTGCATTCTGTAGAAATTCGTGAAGATTTTGCAGAGATTTCGAAGAAAAACGTTCAGAGTTATTTTGGTTCAGAGCCACAAAACTGGCAACTAACTATTAGTGCTTTACAAGATCAAAAATTTGAAGCTGATTTTGATCGGGTGATACTAGACATGCTCAGTCCTTGGGATTGTGTAGGAACCGCCTCAAATGCATTAGTACCGGGTGGTGTTTTCATGGCATATGTAGCAACTACAACGCAGTTATCAAAAATTGCAGAGGCAATAAAAGACTCTGGTAATTTCACTGAACCAGAATCCTCCGAAACAATTGTTCGCGGTTGGCATCATGAGGGCTTGGCGGTAAGGCCACAACACAGGATGATTGGGCACACTGGGTTCCTTATATTTGCGCGCCGGATGGCGCCCGGAGTTCCAGTTTTACAACGTCGCCGTCGCCCCTCAAAAGGGTCATACGACGTTATCGAATAATTAGCTAACTTTTACTAGATCAACTACGAAAATTAAAGTTTCGTTAGGCCCAATTGAAGATCCAGCACCACCAGCGCCATAGCCAAGATCTGGTGGAATAACTAATAAACGGCGTCCGCCTTCTTTCATACCAGGAATTCCTTGTTGCCAACCTGCAATAACGCCACTTAATGGGAAGGTTGCGGTCTGGCCAGAATCCCATGAAGATTCAACTAATACTCCAGTACTCCAAGCCATTAATGTGTAGTGAACTTCTAAAGTAGATGTTGCGATAGCTTCCTTACCAGTTCCAACGAAAATATCTTTTTGCTCGAGAGTTTTTGGAGCATCCCCAGAAGGTGCTGAAATTGTTGGCTTTGAGCCTTTTGAGCCGCCAATCTCTGGAATTGATGCAGATGATGATTGTGTTGAACCGGTCATTGGATTTACGCCTCCATCAGTAGAACAGGCAGCTAAAAGCAGCATAGGAGCAATTAATAGGGTGACTTTCCGAAATTTATGCATAGTCAATCTTATCAAAGATTTTACTAATGACTAACCTATCACCATGAGTTCTCAGAAAACCGAAAGGTTAATCAATCTAACCTTGGCCTTATTGGCAACCAAACGATACTTAACTAAATCAGAAATTTTTAAGAATGTGACTGGATATAGCGGCTCACCGGAAACAATGGAGCGGATGTTTGAACGGGATAAAGATGAGCTAAGAAGCATGGGTGTGGAGATCGAGGTTAAGGGGCTTGACTCACTTTTTGAGGATGACCAAGGATATTTGATTCGAACCGAAACCTTTCAACTAAATGGAAATGAATTTGCATCTGATGAGCTTCTATATTTAACAATGGCTGCCAACTTATGGCATGACTCGGCTTTGAGTAATGATTCTAAGGGTGCACTTCTAAAAATTCAGTCTCTAAGCGGTCCAATCGAATTTAATGTATTCAACTCTCCGATAGTCAGAGATAATGAGAACTCCCAAATGCTAGCAACGGCTTTTGAAGCGATTGAAAAACATAAGAAAATTTCATTTAAATACAATGGTAGCCAGCGAAGTGTTGAGCCATTGGGCATGTTCATGAGATCTGGATTTTGGTATTTAGTTGCTCAAGATGAAAAAGTTATAAAATCGTTCAAGCTGGTAAGAATAGAAGCGAAAATTTCAATTGAGGATGGAGTCTTTCAAAAGCCAGAAGGTTTTGATCTAACTAATTATCTTAAGAAATATACCGAGGAAGAAGTATTTGAGGCAGAGATTCTTGTTAGAAAAGATCAGGCATATTCTCTAAGAAGTAAGCATGTAGTAAAAGAATATGATTCTGAGTGGGATTTAATGTTTGTTCCGTATAGTTACGAGCCAGAAATTATTGAGATCTTATTATGGCATGGTCAAAATATTATTGTTAAAAAACCTCTATCGCTTCGCAACTCAATTGTTTCTCGGCTAGGGGAGTTTATTAATGGTTGATAATGCGGCAATACGAGCACTTCGAACTATGGATCTCATTCCTTACATCTTGGAAAATCCAGGGATATCAATTGGTAGTTTGGCCGTAAAGTTTTCGGTAACTGAGAAACAGGTCGAAAACGATTTGCAACTTATTTTTATGTGTGGCTTACCTGGTTATACGCCTTATGAGCTTATCGATATAGTCTTCGAAGATGGAGTTGTCTCAGTTATAGACCCTCAAGTTCTAGATAAGCCAAGAAGATTTAATAAGAGTGAATTAATCGTAATTGCATTAGGTCTTCAGATATTAATTGAAATCAATAAATCTAAGCCCGCACAATTGGCTAAGTTGCAGGCTTTATCCAAAAAGATCTCAAAATTGGGAAGTAGCAACTTGATAACATTTAACCCTTTAGCAACTAATTCAGTTTTTCTTGATCTAATTGTGAAGGCCATATCTGAGAAAAAGCACTTAGAGATTCAATATAATTCGCTGATAAAGGATAAGAAGACAAGAAGAGCAATAGATCCTCAGAGTCTTTACTTTCTAAATGGTAACCTCTATTTATCTGCCTTTGATCTGGATGTCCGATCTGATCGTGTTTTTAAAGTTGATCTAATAGAAGATTGCTCGGTTATTGATTTCAAAGATCATAATAATTCAAGTGAGCCGACAAAATTGTTCGAGGTGGTTTTAGATGTAAAGAAATCTCATCGCAATTTCATAGAGCGAAATTCTTCAGTGATTTCTTCGTCGCAAGAAAAAGGGGATAGATTTGAAGTTCATATTCAAATAAGTAATATTGAGTGGCTAAAGCGAAGTATTCTAAGTAATGCCCCAGGAATTACCGTTACCTCTCCAAGTCTGTTCGCCAGCGAATTGGTTGAATCCGCAAACTCGGTTCTAGCCCTATACCAGGCTTAATTTCGTGTTTAGGGTAGGCTTCATCTATGAACTCACTTAAACCTTGGCACTTACTCGTTTTAGCAGTTGTTTTTGTCGTACTCTTTGGATCAAAGCGGTTACCAGATTCAGCTAGATCCCTTGGCAGATCACTTCGTATCTTCAAGAGCGAAGTAAGAGAGATGAACAAAGAAGACTCAGCTGGGGATAAAAAATCAGATCCAAACTCTGATAAGTAATTCTTATGAGTAAACGCCGTGGCGGCAATATGCCACTGCTAGATCACATTCGGGAGTTTCGAGACCGATTAATCAAATCCTCTTTTGCGGTCATTCTGGGTTCTGTCTTTGGTTGGATTTATTATCAGAAAATAATCCGCTTACTTACAATGCCATTTTGCGATATTGGAGTCTCGGCAACTCCAAATTTTGATAGCTGTGGTGATCTATATGTAAATGGAATTCTTGGTCCGTTCAATTTGCAAGTTAAAATCGCATTATTATCCGGTTTAATATTTTCTGCACCGGTATGGATTTATCAAATTTGGGCATTCATAACCCCTGCCTTGCACAAAAAAGAGCGAAGAGTCACGATCGCATTTGTATCCGTTGCAACACCTTTGTTTTCATCAGGAGCCTATCTTGCTTACCTAATTCTCCCGCATGCTGTAGATGTTTTGCTTGGATTCACACCTAATAACCTTGGAAACCTTATTCGCTTTGATGAGTATCTTGATTTCGTTCTAAGACTCATTCTTATATTCGGTATGGCATTTGTTTTGCCTCTCTTTCTAGTAGCGCTTAATCTTTTGGGTGTTCTATCTGGCAAAGCAATCCTTAAGCCTTGGCGTCTTGCAGTATTTCTCTGTTTTGTATTTACTGCATCCTTTACTCCAACTCCAGATCCAGTGACCATGACATTGTTAGCTATCCCTCTTTGTTTGTTGTATTTTGCTAGTGGCGTTTTTGCGCTGCTCGTTGATAAAAAGCGAAATAGAAAAGATAGAAATAAAACGGGACTATCCGCAATTAATGAACCTGAAGAAATATAATGTGGCTGGTAGTTTGTAACTCAAGTGCAGGCAAGGGAAAGGGAAGCACTCTTGCTCGAGAACTCATTGAATTGTTATCCAACAGTGGTCTAGAGAACAAGCTCATTGATTGTGACACTTTTGCAGAAACAAGGATTTTGCTGGAAAAAGAGATTCAAACTAATCGTTATAACTACCTAATTGCAGTTGGTGGGGATGGCTTAGTTAATCTCTGTTTGCAGATGGTGGCTGAGAAACTGATCTGCCTTGGAGTAATTCCGGCCGGAACTGGTAATGATTTTGCAAGGGCTACGGGGTTTAATGGCAAATCAGTCGCTGAAATTTTTTCAATAATCTCTAAATCTAAACCTATAAAAATTGATCTTGGCAAAGCGGAATCGGCAGATGGGTCCAAATGGTTCGTACAAGTTCTCAGTACTGGATTTGATGCAATTGTTAATTCGCTTGCAAATAAAATGGTTTGGCCGCGAGGTAAATCAAAATATACTATTGCAACAATTTTGATTCTCTCAAGATTTAAATCAATACCTTATAAGGTTGAAATCGATAGAAAAGCTTTTGAACAAAATGCAATGTTGTTAGTTGTTGCTAACGGTGAGAGTTATGGTGGGGGCATGAGGATATGTCCTGGAGCATCAAACTCAGACGGCATATTTGATATTTTAATAGTTAGGCCAGTCACTAAAATTGTGTTGCTAACAATTTTTCCAAAGGTATTTAGAGGTAACCATATTCCGCACCGAAAAATTGATGTGTATAAGGGCAAGCATGTAAAAATATCTGGCCCAACTGTTTCATATGCAGATGGAGAATTTGTATCCCCCTTACCGATTGAAGTTACTAATGTTCCAAATGCTCTTACAACATGGCTTGCACCATGAGTCTTTCACCTTCTGAAAGCTATGCTCGCGTGAAGGCTAATGGTAAATTTCCTAAAACGAGAAAATTTGCTGAAGGTTTTCCATTTGAATTAGATGAATTTCAGATCAACGCTTGCCACGCCCTTGAGAGCGGTAAGGGAGTTCTTGTCGCGGCTCCAACCGGTGCGGGCAAAACGATTGTTGGCGAATTCGCAGTTGACTTGGTGATAAATAGTGGCGGCAAGTGCTTCTATACGACACCAATCAAAGCTCTATCTAATCAAAAATACTCTGAGTTAGTTTTAAAATATGGTGAATCGAAGATCGGCCTTTTAACTGGTGATACTTCCATTAATTCAGAAGCACAAATAGTTATTATGACAACAGAAGTGCTACGTAACATGATTTATGCTAATTCTAAAACGATTAGTGATCTTAAATATGTAGTAATGGATGAAGTTCATTATTTAGCTGATAAATTTAGGGGAGCGGTTTGGGAAGAGATTTTGATACATCTTTCCGATGCAGTACAGATTATTTCACTTTCTGCAACTGTTTCCAATGCTGAGGAGTTTGGTGAATGGCTTCAAACAGTGCGGGGTGACACAGAAGTAATTGTTAGTGAAATTAGACCTGTCCCGCTTTATCAACATGTACTTTTTGGAAATCGCTTGCTTGATTTATTTGGTGAAAATCAGAAATTGAATCCTGAGCTAACAAGATTAGAAAGAGATTCTTACCGGCAGGTTAGAGGTAATTGGCGAGATAAACCTAAGGGCCCAAAACCTCTTTCGCGCTCAGAAATTGTAGAAAAACTTGATAGAGAAGGATTATTGCCAGCAATCACCTTTATTTTTTCTAGAAATAATTGTGACGCTGCAGTTAGACAATGCTTAGCAGCAGGTTTGAGATTGACTAATTCTCGAGAAAGATCAGAAATTCGTGCTGTTATAGCAAAGAATATGAAGAATCTTGCCGAAGAAGATTTAGTTGTACTTGGCTACTATGAATGGGCAGATGCACTAGAGCGAGGTATCTCTGCTCACCATGCTGGTTTGTTACCAGCTTTCAAAGTCACAGTTGAGGAGTTGTTCCAAAGAGGGCTTGTTAAAGCAGTTTTTGCAACTGAAACTTTGGCGCTAGGAATTAATATGCCAGCACGCACTGTGGTACTAGAGAAGTTAAGTAAATGGAACGGTGAAGGACATGTGGCAATCTCACCAGGTGAATACACACAACTAACTGGACGGGCCGGGCGACGGGGAATTGATATCGAAGGAAATGCAGTAATTTTGTGGAACAACGATTTAGATTCAACCTCGGTTGGCGGTCTTGCATCTACTCGTACATATCCACTCAAAAGTTCATTCAAACCTACATACAATATGAGTATCAATTTAATATCCCAGTTTGGTTCATCTCGGGCTAGAACTTCGCTGGAGTTTTCACTCGCGCAATTTCAAGCCGATAAGGCAGTAGTTGGTTTAGCTAAGCAGATCCGCAAAAATGAAAGCGCTCGAGATGCTTTTCTCAGTGAGGCAAAATGTCACCTTGGTGATTTTGTTCAATATGCACAGATGAGAGCTGATATTAAGAAACTTGAAACTGATAGTCGAAAAAATAGAAAAAAGCGCATTGAAATTGAAGAAGAAATTGGCAGTATTCGTAAAAGAATAAAAGCTCATCCATCAAATGACTGTCCAGATCGCGAAAACCACTCTCGATTAGCAGAGCGTGCCCATCGCTTACAGCGCGAGATTGATGGTTTGACTCAGCGAATTAATAGTAGAACTAATGTAATTGCGAAGAGATTTGATCGAATTAAGGTGATTTTGGATAAATTTGGTTATATAAATAATGATGAAATAGCAAAATCTGGAAAGATGTTAGCGAAGATATACGGTGAAACAGATTTGCTCATCGCTGAATCTATTCAGGCTGGTGTTTTTGATACTCTCACTCCTGCCGACCTAGTTTCAGTAATATCAAGTTGCGTATATGAATCTAGAAATGAAGAGGTTACGAAAATCCCTAGAGGTGATGTTCAGATCGCACTAGCAACAATATCTAAAATTTATGGAAAGATTTATGATGCAGAGAGTGATTTAAATTTGGAAACTATGCGTGCTCCAGATTTTGGTTTCTGTTGGGCATCAAATAGGTGGGCAAGCGGGCAATCTTTAACATCAATATTAAAAGGAAGTGAATTAACTGTGGGCGACTTCGTTAGGAACATGAAACAGATTATTGATTTATTAAGACAATTAAGAGCTGCTGCTCCACAGCTTCAAGAAGTGATAGACCAAGCGCTGATAAAAATTGATCGGGGAGTTATCGCATACGCTGGGGCAGCTGTATGACATTGATGCTTTTAGATAGTGCATCTCTTTGGTATCGCGCTTACTTTGGGATGCCAGATACTTTGGTTTCTCCATCTGGCTTACCAGTAAATGCCATTCGGGGTTATTTAGATATGACTTCAAGATTACTTGTTAAGTACAAACCAGATCGGTTGGTTGCATGTTTAGAAGGAGATTGGCGACCATCTTGGCGGGTAGAACTATTTCCAGATTACAAACTTAATAGACTGGATGACGAAGGCGATGAGGAAGAGCCGGACACATTAGGCCCCCAGATACCAATTTTGCTAGATGTGATTGATGCTCTTGGTATAGCAATGGTCGGTGTCGATGACTATGAAGCTGATGATTTAATGGCAACTTTTAGTGTTAAGCAGCAAGGACCAATTCGAATCGTTACTGGCGACAGAGATCTATTCCAATTAGCAGATGACAAGCGAGATGTGAAAATCGTTTACCTTGCAAAAGGTATCTCAAATCATGATCTAGTAGATTTAAAATGGATTGCAGAGAAATATCAAATACCTGGTGATCGGTACGCACTATTTGCAATGATCCGTGGTGATTCATCAGATGGATTGCCCGGAATCCGTGGAATCGGAGAAAAAGGAGCTGCCAACATTGCCAATCAGTTCACGACACTATCTGAGGTAATGCAAGCAGCGCGAGAAGGTGATGAGCGACTAACACCAAACATTCGTAAGAAGTTGCTAGAAAGTGCAGATTATGCGGCAATTGCTCCCAAATTAGTCAGTTGCGCACTTGATGTTGCTATACCAGAGATGCAAATAATGATTCCAAAGCAGCCAAAATCTATGAAAAAAATTGAAGACTTAAAAAACGAATATGGATTAGGTGCAAGTATTGATCGAATAATTAGTGCGCTGGGATGGACCTAAATGAATTACCTCTTAGCGGTTATATTTGGGTTGGTATCTTCTACAGCTTTTAAACCATCTTCTTTTTGGCCTTCAGCATTTATTGGCTTGGCCGGTTGGTACTTTTTACTAATACGTGCACGGCTGGGCTCTAGGGTTCTAATCTCATACATTTTCGGTTTATCACAGCTATTAGTTGTTCAACATTGGACTGGTATATATGTTGGTAGCCTGCCGTGGCTAGTTCTTTGCTTCTGCCAGGCCGCATTCTTTATCTTTCCAGCTTATTTTGTTGGAAAATCAAAACGATATAACCAATTTGCATTTGCAACGTCCTTTGTAATAGTTGAATTGTTACTTAGAACCGTTCCGTTCACCGGGTTCGGGTGGACTCGAATTAGTTTTACACAGGTTGATTCCCCATTATCTAATCTTTATAAATTTGGGGGAGTAGTGCTAATTGCCTTTTTTATTGCAGCAATCTCAGCTAGTAGAACACTCATTACTGGATCAATTTTACTAATTTTGGTAGCGCTATCTGCATTTATTCCAACCTCTGTTAGTAGTGGGCCTAACGTTAAAATTGCACTAATACAAGGTGGAGTGTCTAATCTAGGCTTAGATTTCAATGCGAAACCTATGGAAGTATTTAATCGTCACCTTTCACAAACGGCTAAATCGATAAAGCTAAGCGAGGTGAAACTTATAATTTGGCCTGAAAATGCTGTTGATGTAGATATAAATACTTCACCAAGCGTGGCAAGTAAAATTACTCAAATTTCAACTGATTTAAGGACTCCTATATTGATTGGGGGAGTTACCAAATCAACAGCTGGCTTAAGAAATCAATCCATCTTATTAAACCCTACTGCGCAGCAAATTTACACTAAACGTTATTTAACACCTTTTGGTGAGTATATACCGCTGCGAAATATAGCTACAAAATTCTCAAGTTATGCCAACAATGTTACAGATTTTGTTGGCGGGACTGATGATCATATATTCACTGTAAATGGTTTAACCTTTCAAACACTAATTTGCTATGAGTTGTTAAATGATTCATTTCGAGACCAGATTTTAGGGGATTTCTTAACTGTTCAGACCAATAATGCAACTTTTGGTGATACAGCTCAACTCGAACAAGAACTTAATATTGCAAAAGTAAGAGCGATTGAGACCGGCAGATTTATTCCATATGTTTCAACAACTGGCGTAACTTCTTTTATCGATAATAATGGTCAAGTCTATAGCGAGTTATCTAAATTCAACTCGGCAACTTTAATCGATAATATTATATCAGTTGAGGGTAGAACATGGACTCAAATATATGGAAAGTATCTTGAAAGTATCAGTATTGTTTGGTTACTAATCATTCTGTTTTTAAGGAGAAAAATATCTCAATGAAATCTGTTCTGATACTCATTCCAACATATAACGAGTCTGAAAATATTGAAAATTTGTTGGGGAGATTAGACGCAGCAAGAATTCACTTGTCCAAAGATTATGCAGTAGATTTTTTGGTTATAGATGACAGTTCACCGGATAAAACAGCGCAGATTGCAAAATCTATGACTATCGAAAGATTATCGGTGCTAATTAGAGATAGAAAGACTGGTTTAGGACCTGCTTATTTGGCTGGTTTTAAACAAGGATTAACTGGTAATTATGCTTATTTTGTTGAGATGGATGCCGATTTAAGCCACCAACCTGAACAATTGGCTGACCTTTTACATGTAGCTAATGAGGAAAGTTTAGTAATCGGAACTAGGTGGATGGCAGGTGGGTCTGTTGTGAACTGGCCGGCACGAAGAAAACTTATTTCTAGAGTTGGCACCTGGTATGCATCCTTTATTTTGAAATTGCCATATCAGGATTTAACTTCAGGTTTTCGGGTATTACCTAGAGAGCTACTTGAAAAAATAAACTTTAATGAGATTGAAACGAGAGGGTATGGTTTCCAAATTGAGATGGCACTTAAAGCGGTTGAGTCTGGTTTTGGGATAAAGCAGGTACCAATAACATTTGTTGAGCGTGAGTATGGACGCTCCAAAATGAGCCTTTTGATCATTTGGGAGTCCTGGGTAATGGTCAGTAAGTATGGTTTTAAGCGTATATTTAATCGCCGATAATCTACATTATGTAAAGTAGAAAAGATCTAGTTAGAGGCTAACTCCTCGATCGGCAAACAACTGCACACTAGATTTCTATCCCCATAAACGCCATCAATTCGTCCCACGGTTGGTAAATACTTACCAGATCTACCAATCCCAATATCTTCACCAGTTGGAAACGCCGCAACCTGCCGTGAGTACTTTCGATCCCAACCATCACTAACCAAATCACCCATTGTGTGCGGTGAATGGCGAAGCGGTGAGTCTTCAACAGTTATTTTGCCCGCTTCAACATCAGATATTTCACTGCGGATACTCTCCATTGCAGCTAAAAATCTATCTAACTCCCTTATATCTTCAGATTCAGTTGGTTCAATCATCATTGTTCCAGCTACTGGAAAACTCACTGTTGGTGCATGGAAACCATGATCCATTAATCTTTTTGCAATATCGTCAACAGTTACGCCAGTGTTTTTAGTTATTTCGCGAATATCGATAATACATTCATGGGCAATATGTCCATTTTGACCGCGGTATAGAACCGGAAACAATGGATCAATCTTTTTAGCTAGGTAATTTGCTGAAAGTATTGCAACTTCAGTTGCTTTAGTTAAGCCAGAGCCACCCATCATCCGGATATACATCCATGAGATTGGCAAAATCGACGCTGAACCAAAAGGTGAGCTAGATACTGGCCCAGGCCCAGTCGCCGGACCGGCTGCAGGATTTGCTGGATGATTTGGTAAAAATGGTGCAAGATGTGAGCGAGCAATTACTGGGCCGACACCTGGTCCCCCGCCGCCATGCGGAATACAAAATGTTTTATGTAAATTTAAATGTGAAACATCAGCCCCAAATTTTCCAGGTTTAACAACTCCAACCAAAGCATTTAAGTTTGCACCATCAACATAAACCTGACCACCAGCTTCATGGATTAATTCACAAATTTCAGAGATAGCTGATTCAAATACCCCATGTGTTGATGGGTAAGTAACCATTAAAGCTGCAAGATTAGATCTGTATTCAGATATCTTTGCTTTCAGATCTGAAAGACTAACATTTCCATCTTCATCACAAGCAATTACAATCACTTTCATTCCCGCCATGACGGCACTTGCTGCGTTTGTGCCATGCGCACTAGATGGAATCAAGCAAATATCTCTTGCGCTTTCACCTTTATTGTCTAGATAGTTTCTAATTGCTAATAAACCAGCGAACTCGCCCTGTGATCCGGCATTTGGCTGGAGTGAAACTGCGTCATATCCAGTTATAGAAGTAAGCCAATTACTTAGTAGCTCGATTAATTGTGTATAGCCAGCAGATTGATCAACTGGTGCGAATGGATGTATTGAATTAAATTCTGGCCAAGTTACTGGAATCATCTCTGATGTGGCATTTAACTTCATAGTGCAAGAACCAAGTGGGATCATTGTGCGATCCAACGCTAAGTCACGGTCAGATAATGATCTTATATATCTCAACATGGAGGTTTCGGAGTGGTAGGTATTAAATAACGGATGAGTTAAAAAGCTACTCCCCCGTGCAATTTGCGCCTTCGGCAAAGCAATTTGGACACTCTTTAAACCAAATATATTCAGAATTGCTGCAAACTCTTCTAAGGTTGTAGTTTCATCAAAGCTTACGGAAATTTCATCTTTTGAAATTAATCTAAAATTAAAACCGCTTTCAACTGCTTTTTTCAGAAGTTCTTCCGCCTTAGGAGTTTTCATAAGCACGGTATCAAAGATTTCATACTCACCAACAGCAAAGCCGCCGTCTCTAGCAGCTGACCTTAAGTTATATGCAAAGCTCTGGATACGCTCTGCGATTGCTCTTAAACCCTCTGGTCCATGCCACATTGCATAGAAAGCTGAGATAACTGCAAGTAGAACTTGGGCGGTACAAATATTAGAGGTTGCTTTATCTCTTCTGATATGTTGTTCGCGGGTTTGAAGTGCTAATCTGAAAGCTAAATTGCCGTGTGAATCTACTGATTGACCAACTAAGCGTCCAGGCAACGATCTTTCTAAACCATTTCTAACTGCCATAAATCCGGCATGTGGTCCGCCAAAACCGACTGGAACACCAAATCTTTGCGCCGAACCCACTGCGATGTCCGCGCCGAACTCCCCTGGTGATTTAAAGAGCGTTAGAGCCAGTAGATCACAATCAACTATCGCAAGAGCGCCTGATTGTTGAACATTTTTCACAATATTTGATAAATCTTTAACTTTTCCAGTTGATTCCGGATATGCAATAACGGCAGCAAATATTTCAGATTCAAATTTAGCTTCAGCAAAATCACTCTCAATAACCTTAATTTTGAGGGGTTTTGCACGGGTTTTAATAACATCTTTAACATGAGGATGTAAATTTTTATCAATTACAAATGCCGCATCATCACTTCCTTGCCAAACTCGTCTTGTTAATGTCATCGCTTCGGCTGCAGCAGTTGCCTCATCAAGCATTGAAGCATTTGAAATTGGCAAACCAGTAAGGTCAGCAACTGCAGTTTGGAATGCAAATATTGCTTCTAATCTTCCTTGACTAATTTCTGGTTGGTAAGGAGTGTATGCGGTATACCAGCCAGGATTTTCTAAAATATTTCGCAGAATTACTGCTGGCGTGATTGTTCCGTAGTATCCAGAACCGATTAAAGATTTCATTACGCGATTTTTTGAAGATATCTTTTTAATTTCAGCAAGTGCTGCTACCTCAGAGATACCTGCTGGAATACTTTTTTCGATCTCACCTTTGATATGAATATTTTGTGGCACAACAGAAGAAATAAATGAATCTAAATCTTTAAATCCAAGCTCAAGTAACATTGTTTCAACTTGATATTGATTGGGTCCGATGTGACGATCGACAAACTCAGACCGGTATGACATGGCTCCCCCAATCAAACTATATTAGGGAAGAATTATATTGGTTAAGCGCCTTTAAGCTTTCTGCGTTGGGCCAATTCATCGTTACTTTCACCACTAACCACAAGGCTGCCATCGATAAGATTCTCACCTTGCAGCGTCGAAAGTGAACCCTCAACCTCACTCCAAACCTTGCCAATTGCAATTCCAAATACGCCTTGACCGCCTTGAAGTAGGTCAACGATTTCATCTGGGCTGGTGCATTCATAGATTGATGCGCCATCGCTCATTAAAGTTATGCTTTCAAGATCTGAAACACCACGACCACGAAGATGTTCAACTGCAGTTCGGATATTTTGCAATGAAACACCAGTATCTAGAAGACGCTTAACAATTTTTAACACCAAAATATCGCGGAAACTATAAAGTCTTTGTGAGCCAGAACCTGCTGCGCCTCTAACACCTGGTTCAACTAAACCAGTGCGAGCCCAATAATCTAACTGACGGTATGAAATGCCAGCAGCAACACATGCGGTTGCTCCGCGGTAACCGATATCTGATGAGGTGTTCATGGGGACTCAATTCTATGGGGAAGGCTTAATTGTAGAATAGGCCGCTTGCTGAGCGTATGAGCGACACGAAATACTTCAACCCAAGGTTGAGGGTTGGACTTAACCAAGGAAATCTTCTGGATTAATCTGGTCTAAGAACTCCTTGAACCGTTCAACTTCATCCTCGGCCTGATCTGGTATCTCAATCCCAGCCTCTGCCAGTAAATCCTCACTTGCCAAGATCGGTGCACCGATTCTTAAAGCAAGAGCAATCGCATCACTTGGACGTGCAGATATAGCTGGGCTTGCTTCAAAATTTAATTGGGCGTAAAAGACGCCATCTTTTAATTCAGTCAGGTATACATTCTCTAATTTCGCACCCAATTGCATCAGCACATCTTTAAATAGGTCATGGGTTAACGGCCTAGGTGGTGAAACCTCTTGTTGAGCAAAGGCGATAGCTGTGGCTTCAACTGCTCCTAGCCAAATTGGTAAATACCTCACTCCATCTAATTCTTTTAATAAAACAATTGGCTGATTGGAAGGCATTTCAACCCGAACACCCATCACCTCAACCGGGTGGTAATTTTTCATTAAAGATTATTTAGCGCGGTGCAAGCCGGCGCGAACAAGAGAAGCATGCAATCTAATTGATAGTGATGCTAACTCACGTTCAACCTCTTCCGCCCTAGCTTTTGATTCAGAACCTTTTTGGCGAATTAGCGGCGTTGTTACTTGTTCAACTAATCCGATTTCACGATCAGCAGCAGTTTTAAAAGCACGAAGATGTCTTGCGCCAATACCAAAGGCTGAAATCTCTGCAACCGCCTTAGCAACTGCAAGGCCATCACTGTCGTAATGTCGACCGCGAATTGTTACTAATCCATAAGATTCAATCTCAGTTAGCTGCTCATCAGTTAAGTTTGAAGCAGCAAGCATCTCAGATCTAGTAAGGCGTAGATCATTATCACTGGCAAACTGGTCAGCCGTTAATACGCCATCAGCTGCAGCAAGACGTGGGGTTGCAACTCCGCCAACTGCTTTTGCTGGTGTTAGGCCACGATCCATTGCATCTAAATTCTCTTTAATTACCTTAAGCGGCAAATACTGATCGCGTTGAGCAAGCAAAACAAAACATAATCTTTCTAGATCATTTGTTGTAAATTTACGATATCCGCTTGGAGTACGTTGCGGTTCAATTAATCCCTCAGATTCTAAAAAACGGATTTTCGAGATAGTGATATCAGAAAACTCGGCCCGAAGCCTGGTTAAAACTTCACCGATACTTAAATACGCTCGTGCTGGAACAGCCATTACTTATCCCCCACAAATAGAGTGAAATGGTACTTACCAATCTGAACTTCATCACCTGGATTAATCTTTGATTCACGAACCGCAACTGCATTTATATAAGTGCCATTTAAGCTTCCTAGATCCTTGATTGAATAACCATCAGATTTAGAAACTAATGCGTGTGATCTAGAAACGGTAATGTCATCTAGACATATTTCATTGTTAATATCTCTACCAATTTTAACTTCAGCGCCATCTAGTAAATATCTGCCGCCAATTCCAGCACCTTTAAGCACTAACAGAATTCCCACACCGCTTGGCAGTTTGCTAACAACATCTTGTTGCTCATTTGATAATGATTTATACAGTTCATCAGTTCTAACTGACTCAGGAATAGCGCGTAATTGACGAAGATTGAGCGTTGAGGTTAGGTCATTTGGTGGTGTTACTTTGTCTGCCATCACTCCCCCAACCATTGTTACCTTCAACTATAGGCTGACACTATTGCCTGACTGGAATACGGTCAAGCGGTCAAATTTTGGTATTCCTGCGCAGAAAGTAGGGTTTCAGAGAGGGCGGCCCCTGGAATTTCAATCTCAGCAATCCAGCCTTCACCATAAGGATCAGCATTAATAACCTCAGGGTTTGACTCTAATTTCTTATTAACTGCAACAACCTTGCCAGTAATTGGGGCATAGATTTCTGAAACCGATTTAGTTGATTCAACCTCCCCGCAAACAGAGTTGGCATTTACTGAAGAATCTGACTTTGGTAGCTGAATATAAACAATGTCACCTAAAGCACCCTGCGCAAAATCTGTAATACCAATCCGAAATTTGGTAGGAGTAATCTCCTGAACCCATTCGTGCTCTTTGGTATAGCGCAGATCATCTGGAACTTTTGACATTATCTCCCCTTTTTAACTGCACTGTTCGATGTTAATCCTCGATAAAGGTATTGCAAGCCAGTATAAAAGTATAGTGCCACTCCCCAGATAGCAAAGGCCCAACCTAAAATTGAACACCATGGACCGATTAAATTAGTATCTTTTAGTAGCAAGAAAGGGAACGCATAGAGAAGATTAAATGTGGCAGCCTTACCAAGGTATGTAACCTCAAGAAATGGCATTTTCCGAATCTTTTGATAAACAACTACCAAGAGCAGAATCACGTCCCGGGCAATAATGGCGATCACAAGTGACCAGGGTAGATAATCTTTACTAGCTAAGGCCAAGATAACTGCCCCGATATATAGCCGGTCTACTGATGGATCAAATTTTGCGCCGAACTCAGAGGTTTGATTAAGCGCTCTAGCTACTTTGCCATCTAGATAATCAGTTACGCCACCAACTGCAATAACTATAAAACTAAGCACTGGTTTATCAGCAATTAGAAATAGATAGAGAAATAATGGGACTCCTAGCGCTCTTAGCAAGGTCAGCGCATTTGGAATATTAATCATTGTCACGATCCTTGAGCTTAACTGCAACCTCGATTGGGGTTCCATCAAAGCCAAACTCCTCTCGCAAACGCCTTTCAATAAATCTGCGGTAGGCAGTTTCCAGAAATCCAGTAGCGAAAACAACAAACTTTGGCGGACAAGTTCCAGCCTGGGTCGCAAATTTAATCTTAGGCTGCTTGCCAGAACGAACTGGTGGCGGGTTTGCCCCTACCAATTCACCCAAGAAGGCATTCAACTTTGCGGTTGGAATTCTCTTCTCCCAATTTGTTAGGGCAGTTCTAAGTGCCGGAGCTAGGCGATCTCGATGCCAGCCAGTTTTTGCCGAAAGGTTTACTCGCTGAGCCCAGGGGTATCGCTCAAGCTGGCGTTCAATCTCTTTATCTAAAACTAATTGACGCTCTTCATCTACCAAATCCCACTTATTCATTACTACTACTAATGCTTTACCAGCCTCATCTGCCATGCTGACAATTCGAATATCCTGTTCAGTTAAAATTTGGGAAGCGTCAAAAATAACTAATGCAACCTCTGCTCGTTCAAGTGCAATCTGAGTTCGAAGTGATGCGTAGTAATCAGTTCCACTTGCTTGATGAGCTCTACGGCGAATTCCGGCGGTGTCGATAAATCTCCAAGTTGATCCACCAAATTCAATTAACTCATCTACTGCATCTCTAGTTGTTCCTTCAGCATCGTCAACTAAAACTCTTGGAGCTCCGGCTAAAACATTTAACAAACTTGATTTACCAACATTTGGCCGGCCAACCAATGCAACTCTTCTAAAACCATCATCTACCTGTTCAGAGCCGACCTCAGGAAGTTGAGCAATTAGTAAATCAAGTAAATCTCCACTGCCTCTACCGTGTAGCGCTGATACAAATCGTGGTTCACCTAAACCTAAATTCCATAATGCATATCCATCTGCTTCATCCTCAGCGTTATCGATCTTGTTAGCAACCAAAATAACTTTTTTGCCACTTTTGCGAAGCAAATCAACTAATGATTGATCTTCATCTAATGCACCAACCTGAACATCTACTACAAACATGACTAAGTCTGCTTCAGCAATTGCTGCCTCAGCACCTGCCGTAATCTTCTCGCTTATTCCCTCTGGTTTTACTTCCCAGCCGCCAGTATCAATTAAGAAAAACCTTCGTCCATTCCACTCAGCTTCATACTTAACCCGATCTCTCGTAACACCGGGCGTATCTTCGACAATCGCCTCACGGCGACCAATCATTCGATTCACTAAAGTTGATTTGCCAACATTGGGCCTGCCAATTACAGCAATTGTCGGTAATCCAATTAAATTTCTCTGTTTAAGCCATTTCCAGATTTGATCTGTTACCTCTTGCAATGTCAATCTTGTTGAATCAATTACTGCCGCATCATCTGCTTGCATAAGAGGTGAAATCTTCCGTGTTGAATCAATCTCATCTCGGTTCGCTAATGATTTTCCAACCCCTTCAGAGCCAATGTTTTCGCTCATTTCAAGCTCTCGTCGCTCAGCTCTAGTTGAAATATCTGCGTGTAAATAAATTTTTAATTGCGCACCAGGTGCAACTACTGTGCCAATATCCCTGCCCTCAACCACAATACCAATCGGAGCTTCAGCAATATATTTGCGCTGCATATCCAGTAATATTTTTCTTACCCCAACCATTGAACTAATTTGGCTAACTAAATCATTAATTCTTTGAAATCGTATCTCCTCAGAAATATCTTTACCGTCAAGATATATTTTTGGTTCAACTGGGTTTGTTTGAAATGTAATCTCGTGTGAATTCAGTAAATTAGTTACTTCATCTTCGGTTTCCACTTTATTATCTAGCGCAAGGTAGGTGACAGCGCGATACAAGGCACCGGTATCTAAATAACTCCAGTTAGCGCGTATTGCAATTGCTTTTGCAGTTGAAGATTTACCGGATCCGCTTGGACCATCTATTGCTAATACCAACCCTGACATGAGCGTAAGTCTATCTTTGCCAGTAAATATATTTATCGATTTTTAGCTGGATGCACCTTAAAACCTAGTTTTTCTAAGTGATCAGAAAGTTTTGCGCAATCCGCGCTTGAAAGGGCCAGTGTGATCAAGCCAGTCTCCTGCCCTGGTGAGTGCTCAATACTTAAATCCTCAATATTTACAGCAGCTTTGGCACACTCATTAAAAATTCTTGCTAATTCACCAGGTTTATCATCAATCACAATTGGCAAAAATGAATACTCCCGGGCTTTAGCACCATGCTTACCAGGTATTTTTGCTTTTCCAGATTTACCTTTGGTAAGAAAATCTCTCATTTTATCAGCATTATTTTGAGATAAATTTTCTTGAACTGCTTCTAATTGCGACACTAACTCAGAAATAATCGGAGTTAATCGCTCCCGATTTTCTAGAAGTATCTGACTCCATAACTTTGAATCAGCATCTGCTAACCGAGTTAAATCCCGTAAGCCTTGGCCTGATAAATTTAATTTTTCCTCTGAAATATTCAGTAAAGATGCAGCTAATGCAGTACTTAATATCTGTGGAATATGGGAAATTTTTGCAACTATTTCATCATGTTCAGAGGCACTCATCCAATAGACACTTCCGCCACAAATTGAGATTAACTCCGAAGCAATCTCCTTAGCTTTTTTACTGCTCTTATTCTCATCAATAGCTATCCAAGCCCGACCAGTGAAAAGATCTGCTCTGGCACTTTGCGCACCACTCATCTCTCGTCCTGACATTGGATGTAGTGAAACAAAATTTGCAGCATTATCTGATAATTCTGCAACCTTAAGTAGAAGATCAGACTTTACGCTAGCTAAATCACAAACTATCGATGATTGGTTTGCATTCAATTGTTTAATAACTTCACTTTGATTAACATCGATTGACACTGCAACAATAATTAGATCTGGAGTTGATATTGGCGTGCTTTTAACTAAATCCTGAGCTAATTTGGCGGTACTAGGGTCAATATCGACCATATCAACATTTATGCCGGCAGTTTTTAGACATAACCCAATTGAGGTACCGATCAAGCCGGAGCCAACGATGCGTACTGAGCTAATCATTTAAGTTATTGTGCTAAATCTTTACGTAATACTGCAGCACCTCGAAGATAAACATGCTTTATATCGGCTAAATCTCGGTCTAGATGAGCGTGCATAAGCACTCTAACTACCTTTGGCAGCGAACCCTTTACATCTATCTCAACAGCGCAAAGCAGCGGCACACTCCCCAGCCCAATCTTTCGAGCAGCCACAGCAGGAAACTCAGAGGTTAGATCCGGAGTTGAGGTAAGGATGATTGAGATTAAATCATCAGTTTTAACGCCATTGGCTGAGAGCATTTCAGAGAGCAACTGACTGACGGCATCGATCATCTCCGCAGATGAGTCTGCCTCTAGCTGGGTAGCTCCCCTGATTCCTCGCACGCGCATTTAGCAATAGTACCGACTCATATCTCATTGATGATTGAGGTTAAATCATTAAATATAGATGTCGCTTTATTGTGAAACCGAGATATTAAAAAACGATTTGTAGAGAAATATCTTTTCAGGTTAACCACCTAAATATCAATATATTGATTTATCGGTCGTAATTGGCTCATTGGAAAGTCGATTTATAGGTATTAGAAAAAGATTATAAAATAGATTTATCGATAAATAGATTCAAGAAAAATCGGTTTATTTATTTAACTTTAAAAGGGTAAACAGATTTGTCATTTCTTGTGAATTTAACACCCTATGACGCCCAGCCTTCATATCTCCCAGATTGATCGGGCCGAAGTCAAGGCGAATCAGCCTGAGCACCTTAAGGCCGAGGGACTCGATCAACCGCCGGATAATGTGAAAGCGACCCTCATGGATTGTTATCTCTACCCAGTGGTGGTTCTTGCTGACCGCTCTGGCATGGACAACCTTCATAGCTCGAGCCAATCCATCTTCAAGCCTTACCCCCTGCAAAAGCTGGTCAGACATCTGCTTATTAAACTCCCCTTCAACCTCCACTAAATATCGCTTTTCTAAACCATATGAAGGATGAGTTGCTCGATGGGCTAAATCCCCATCATTAGTTAGCAGGATTATTCCTTCTGAATCCTTATCTAATCTTCCAACGTGATAAAGCCGGTCTTTTCGGTCCTTAAAGTAATCACCTAAATTCGCTCGACCTTCTGGATCTGACATGGTTGAAATAATGCCTGCTGGTTTATGAAAGGCAAGGTAAGTCTTAGACTTATTTATACTTAAACTCTCACCATCGACTTTAACGTCATTAATTTCCGGATCATACTTACCACCAAGCTCAATAATGATTTCACCATCAACACTTACGCGACCTTCAAGAATTAATTGGTCAGCAGCCCGCCTACTGGCAATGCCAGCATCAGCAATGATTTTATTTAAACGAGAAAGGCTCACGCATAAGTTTAGCGTGATGTGAAGTAATTAAGAAATGTTTTACTTACTCAGTTAAAGTTGAAAGCAACTCATCCAAACCATCGATATCAGGCAGGAATGGGGCTAATGCGGGTAGATCGGAGATGGAGTTAAGCCCTAACTTCTCAAGGAAGAATGAGGTTGTTTGATACAAAATTGCGCCTGACTCCCCTTCAACACCTGCCTCTTCAACCAAACCTCGATTAACTAGAGTCTTCATTACCGCTTCAACATTAACTCCTCGAATTGCAGAGACCCTTGCTCGTGATACCGGTTGCCGGTAAGCAATCACCGCTAATGTTTCAAGGGCTGCTTGCGTAAGTCGAGCTTGTTGACCATCTAAAACAAATTTTTCAACCAGGGGCGCCATCTCTGGGTGACTGTAGTAACGCCATCCGCCGGAAACCTGGCGTAATTCAAAACCTCGTTGTTCAACTTCATACTTTGTAGCTAACGATGTGAGAGCTGTGATGATCTCTTCCGTTGGAACCTCGATGATTTGGGCTAAAACAAGCTCGGTTACCGGCTCATCAACCACCATCAGGATCGCCTCTAGGCAACGCTGCAGTTCAACTTCAGACATTATCGGCCTCATCTATTGTTTGTACTGGCACATCAAACTCATCACTAACTTTAACCTCACCATGGGCAGTTCCAATCCAGGTTATCTGAAGCTCACCGAGTGAAACCATCTGTTCAAACCGCACAACTCCCTCGCGATATAACTCAAGCAACGATAAGAACCGAGCCACAACCACCAATGTTGAGTCTGCATCTGCGATTAGGGCTCTAAATGTGACACGACCAGCGCGCCGCAGGTGTTCCACAACCTTGGCTGCCTGCTCGGCTACGCTTACCAGAGGTTGATGTAGGTGATCGATGTTAAAGGTGGGCGCAGTTTTCGGGGTTAAAACTCGATTAGCAATTGCGGCAAATCTTTGAGCACCAACACCTATTAAAACTTCTGGCAGCAATTGTGCGAAGTGAGGCTCTAGCGCCACTAACCTGGCAAAAGATTTCTCTTCGCGATCAATTCGATCGGAAAATATTGCTGAAATCTCTTTAAATGCTCGGTACTGAAGTAACCTGGCAAATAGAAGATCTCTTGCTTCAAGCAGTGCAAGGTCTGCTTCATCATCGATCTCCCCTGATGGTAGAAGTTTTGCTGCCTTTAAATCTAAAAGTGTGGCAGCAACAACTAAGAACTCAGTAGTTTTATCTAAATCCCAGCCATTTTCACTGTTTTCAAGCTGTTTTATATATGAGATGAACTCATCAGTTACTGCGCCAAGTGCTATGTCGGTTATATCCATCTTGTGGCGAGAGATAAGTTGCAGCAAAAGATCAAACGGGCCATCAAAATTAGCTAGGTGCAGGGAAAATCCAGCCACGCGGCCATCGGTAATCGAGGCAGCAGGCACCGCGGCGGTGGATAAATTTTCTTGCGACATGCGCACAAGATACTTCACACATCCTTGCCTTTGCACTTGCCCCACCGTAGGTTGCGGTCATGGCAAAAAACGCTAGAAAGACTTCTCTCTATAACGCTAAATCGACAAACAAGCCTGCCCTTTCTCGTGCGCGAGAAGAAGGCTTAGCAACTACCTCTGATGTTTTGGGCAAGAAACTCCAAAATTTTCCAGAACCAAACCGGACTCCGGAAGCTGGAAGCGCAAGAGTTATCTCAGTAGTAAATCAAAAGGGTGGCGTTGGCAAAACAACGACTGCAATCAACTTAGGTGCTGCCTTAGCCGAGGTTGGCCGCCGGGTACTACTAATTGATTTTGATTCTCAAGCCTCTATGACCACAGGTCTTGGCATAAAAGGAACAGCGCTACGCGAGCAGTATGGATCTATCTGGTATTTATTAAATGACTCTGAAGCAAAGTTAGAAGATTTTATTCTTAAGTCCTCTACCCCAGGTCTTGATTTCATTAGAGGCCATGAAGATTTAGCTGCTGCTGAAGCCGCTTTCGTTTCTGAAATTGCGAAAGAACATAAGCTTCGTAAATTACTAGCACCTGTGTTAGATAAATACGATGTAATTTTAATTGATTGCTCACCATCACTTGGAACATTGACTGTCAATGCCCTTACCGCTTCAAATGGCGTAATTATCCCGATGGAGTGTGAGTATTTTGCAGTTCTTGGTCTTTCACTTGTGAAAAAGACAATTCAAAAGATCAAAGAAAACACTAATCCTGAGCTAGAAATTCTAGGTATTTTGGCAACAATGTTTGAGAAGAAGACAAGTCACTCCCGTGAGGTGCTAGAGCTCATTGATAAAGAGTTTCCAGATGAAGTCTTTGACACAATCATTTCCCGAACTGTTAGATTCTCAGAATCAACTGTTGCCGGCTTGCCAGTAACAGCTTATGCAAGCAGTAGTAGTGGCTCAGCTTCATACCGTCGCTTAGCTAGAGAGTTAATCGCAAGAGGAGGATCTAAGTGAGTCGTCGCGTAAGTTTGCCTGGTGCAGATGAGTTATTTAGAAATACTGCCACACTAAGTGCGGTACCTTCTCAACGAGAAAACGCAGAAGAGATAACACAAGCACCGGTTGCTGCTGCAACACCAAAGAATTCAGTACGCCAAACTCCAAGAAGAAGAGTTAATGCATTTGATCGTGCGCCATCTGGTAGAGAAAAACATGATGAGAAAATAACTGTTTATCTCTCCCCTGATGAACTTTATGATTTAGATCAAGCTCGTCTTGCACTTCGTGGTGATCTTGGCTTAGCAGTTGACCGAGGCAGAATTGTTAGAGAATCACTTGCAATTATTATTGCTGACCTTGAAGCAAAGGGTGACCAAAGTATTATTGCTCGCAGATTGCGCGGACGGTAAAACTACTTACTTCTTGGATGCGCGCTGCTATAACTCTCGCGTAGCCGGTCGATAGTAATAAGTGTGTAGATCTGCGTTGTAGTTACCGATGCGTGTCCTAACAACTCCTGAACAACTCTAATATCTGCTCCACCATCTAATAAATGAGTGGCAAAAGAATGACGCATTGAGTGAGGTGTTACTTGCTCAGCAATACCAGCCCTTGCAGCACTAGCTGCAACTACATTCCACGCACTCTGTCTGCTTAACCTGCCACCTCGTTGATTTAAGAAAAGGGCTTTTTGAGTAGAAACTTTATTCAAATTTGGCCGAGACCTAGTTAAGTAATCATTTACCGCCTGTACTGCAAAACTGCCGATTGGTACAACTCGCTCTTTACCACCCTTACCTTTTAATTTCACAGTCGTGCTCTCTTGACCATCATTAGTAATGGTTGAAATATCCCCGGTATTTAAGTTTATTAACTCTGAAACCCGCGCTCCGGTTGAGTATAAAAGCTCTAACATAGCTTTATCTCTTAATGAAATCTGATCAACGCCTGCAATATTTAAAATACTAAGAATTTGCTCAATTGATAAAGCTTTCGGAAGACGTTTTGGAATCTTTGGCGGCTTAAAGTTTGAGGTTGGATCATAAAATTTGTGCTCTTTAGCTAGATAGGAAAAATAAGATCTCAAACTTATTACATTTCTAGCAATGCTTGACTCCCCTATCCGAAATTCAACATTTCTCATCCCGCGCAGCCAAGCCACATACATGGTTAGGTCATCAGATTTAATCTGCTCCAACGAAAGGTTATTTATCGATATATAGTGAAAAAATCGCTCTAAATCACTCTTATACGCAGTTACGGTATTGGTAGCTAAGCCTTTTTCAATTGTTAGGTAATTGAAAAAATCAGCTAAATGATCACTTGCCATGCTTTGCGATCGCAGCTGCAATTAATCCGGCAAAGAGTGGATGAGCACGGGTTGGTCTGGAAAGAAACTCTGGGTGTGCTTGGGTGCCAACATAATAAGGATGAACATCTTTGGGCAACTCAACAAACTCGACTAGATTTTTATCAGGAGATAGACCAGAGAAAACTAAGGCAGTTTTAGCTAACTGCTCCCGGTATTTATTATTGACCTCATACCGATGGCGATGGCGCTCACTAATTCGGCTCTTTCCATAAACACCAGCAACAACAGAGCCAGCAAGTAAATCTGCTTTATATAAACCAAGGCGCATAGTTGCACCCATTTGGCCGTGACCTGCAACAATATCAATTTGATCACTCATAGTTGAGATAACTGGATTAGTTGTCTTCTCATCAAACTCAGCTGAGTTAGCATCTTTAATACCGGCAATATTTCTAGCCACCTCAATTACCATGCACTGTAAACCTAGACAGAGACCAAGTGTTGGAATTTTATTCTCACGAGCATATTTCAAAGCACCAAGTTTTCCTTCAATACCGCGAACTCCAAAACCACCCGGAACACAGATTGCATCAACATCACCAAGATTTGCTGCTGCATCCTTGTCAGTTGCGCAGTTATCACTTGGTACCCATTTGATATTCACCTTGGCGAAATTAGCAAAGCCGCCAGCTCTGAGCGCTTCAGTCACAGAAAGGTATGCATCTGGCAGATCAATATATTTTCCAACTAATGCAACCGTTACTTCTATTTTTGGATTGTGAACTCGATCTAGTAGATCTGCCCATTCTCCCCAAACTACATCCTTACAATTAATTCCTAATCTTTTAACCACGAAAGCATCTAATCCTTCAGAGTATAAAACCTTAGGAATGTCATAGATTGATGGGGCATCAACAGCAGCAACAACACCTTCTAGATCAACGTCACACATTAATGAAATCTTCTTCTTAACTGCATCAGGAATTTGTCGATCACTTCGAAGCACAATCGCATCGGGTGTAATACCAATAGAACGAAGTGCGGAAACACTGTGTTGAGTTGGCTTAGTTTTCAACTCACCAGCTGGACCCATATATGGAACTAAGGAAACATGAAGATAGAACACATTATCGCGGCCGACATCTTGGCGAATTTGCCGAGCAGCCTCTAAAAATGGTTGAGATTCAATATCGCCGACAGTGCCGCCGATTTCAGTGATCACAACATCTACATCAGGACCTGCCATCGCCTTCATTGCATCTTTAATTTGATTAGTGATGTGTGGAATAACTTGGACTGTCTCTCCTAGATACTCACCACGGCGTTCTTTAGCGATTACAGCGGAGTAGATCTGACCAGTTGTAATGTTGGCAGAACCGTGCAGATTTGTGTCTAGAAAACGCTCATAATGGCCAATATCCAGATCGGTCTCAGCGCCATCATCGGTAACAAACACCTCACCATGTTGGAATGGATTCATGGTTCCTGGATCAACATTTAAGTATGGATCTAACTTTTGCATCGTCACGCGAAGCCCGCGAGCACGCAGAAGTCTGCCTAAACTTGAAGCAGTTAATCCTTTTCCTAGACTTGAGGCGACGCCACCGGTAACAAAGATATGTTTACTCACATGAGGGGCGGTCATGGAAGACTAGATTATCATGAATTTCTAACTATCGCTAATAACTCAGTTGCGTGTTCTTGCGCCGTCTTTGAATCCTCCTGCCCGCTTAACATCCTGGCGATTTCAATTTTTCGAGCATCTTCACTCATTTCAATCACATCACTTTGTGTTACTAATCCACTTTCACTCTTCTTAACAACTAAATGATTATCAGCCCAGACTGCAACTTGTGGCAGGTGAGTAATCACAATAACTTGAGCAGATTTTGCAAGCTTTGCTAGGCGCCGGCCAACTTCAACTGCTGCTTTTCCGCCAACTCCTGCATCAACCTCATCAAAAATATATGTGCCAATTGGTTCGGCTTCAGCAATGACTACTTCAAGAGCTAACATAACCCGTGATAATTCACCACCACTTGCAACCTTACTTAGTGAAAGAGGTGCAGCGCCAACGTGACCAGCAAATAGAATCGCAATCTCATCTAAGCCGGTGCTGGTGTAATTTTTTGGAATAGTACTATCTGCCACCTTTTGTTCAATCACAAACTTAGCATTTGGCATTGCCAGGTTATTTATCTCGGCAGTTACCAATTTTGCCAGCTTCTCGCCACTTGCTTTTCTATCCTTCGAAATTTCTAGCGCTAGAGTCTTCAACTGAGTAAATAACTTCTCAGCCTCTTTTTCTAACTCCTTCACTCGTTCATCTCCCCCAGATAAATCTGCCATCTTTGCCTTGGCATTTTGGCCATCAATAATTAATTGTTCAAAGGCTGCATCTCGCTCACTACCCTTGCCATACCTTTTAAGTAGCGAATTCAAAGAAGCTTTGCGCTCCTGCAGAGTGGCAAATCGATTTGGATCAGCCTCGAGATTTGAAAGATAGGTAGTTAAATCACTACCCACATCGGAGAGATTAAGTAGTGACTCAGTGAAGCGCTCAGCTAATTTATCTAACTCACTATCCTTGCCACCAACTTGATCAAGGTTTTTTCGGATCTGTTGCAGCAGATTAATTGCAGAGATCTCATCATCTTCTAAGAGATTAAGGCTGGCACTGACCGCCTGATTCAACTGCTCAACTGAACCCAGTTTTGCAATCTCATTTTCAATTTGTGACAACTCCCCGGATTTTGGGGTCAGTTTGGCAAATTCAGCTGCAAACTCTGAGAGCAAAGCCATCTCTTTATCTCGCTGATTTAATTGGGATTGCAGGTCTGCTATTCGATCAATCAACTGTTGATATTGATTAAAAATATTTTGATACTCAGCTAGATCAACGCCAGCAAAGCGATCGAGTAACTCACGGCTTACCGCCGGTTTTGTTAACTTCGAAGAGGATGACTGGGCATGAATCTCAACTAGGCTTTGGGAAAATTGATTTACCGCCGATGTTGAACTAACTGCCCCGCCAACTAATACACGAGATTTACCAGCGGTGCTAAGTGTTCTAGTTATAACCACGCTCTCATCTTCAACCTCACCACCAGATTCAGTAATCAAATCAGCAATATCTTTAGGGACTGCAAATTTACCAGTTATAACTGCCCGCTCTTGTCCCTGCCGAACTAAATCAGAGTCACTTTTACTTCCAAGAACTAATCCGAGCGCGGTTAAAACCATTGTTTTACCAGCACCGGTTTCACCAGTTAAAACTGTTAAACCGGATTTGAATTCAATATTTGTGCTTTCAATTACGCCAAGACCGCGAATGGAAATTTCTTCTAAGCTGCTTTTACTAACCTTCTTACTCGCCACGCCAACCCTCAACTGGCAACTTAAATTTTGCAACAATTCGATCGGTAAAGGTAGCAGGCTTAATATGTGCCAGCAAAATATCTTCCTTATCGCTAGTTAAAACAATCCGATCATTTTTCTGCAATTTAGTTCTTCTAATTCCATCAGCATTTAAATCCGCTGAATCACTCTCTAAATCAATTGCAATCTCTGAATGAGGTGAAACCACCATCGGCTTTGAAAAAAGGGCGTGTGCGGCAAGCGGTAGAAGTACTAACGCATCTACTTCAGGCCATACAACTGGCCCACCTGC
>JAPLBB010000005.1 GCA_026392945.1 Actinomycetota bacterium
GAAGCTACGATAACTAATTATCTCAATATATAAGATGATTGAGTGTCTTACTATTTGAGATAATTCCCAACTTCTCTGATTCATGCTCCACACTTACCCCATGGGCTTAATCGTGCAGAAGTTTGGCGGCTCCTCAGTTGCAGATGCTGAAGGGTTAAAGCGGGTTGCCAGCCGAATAGTTGCCACCAAAAAGAGTGGCCATCAGGTCGTAGTTGTAGTCAGCGCAATGGGTGACACCACCGATGAGTTAATCGATTTAGCTAATCAAGTATCACCACTGCCAAATGGTCGTGAGTTAGATATGTTGCTAACTGCGGGTGAGCGAATTTCAATGGCACTACTCGCTATGGCAATTTCAAATTTAGGACATGAAGCAAGATCATTCACTGGTTCACAAGCAGGAATTATTACTACCTCAACTCATGGCAAAGCAAGAGTTATTGATGTAACACCAGGAAGAATTCAAGAAGCATTAAAAGAAGGTGCGATTGCAATTGTGGCCGGCTTTCAAGGAGTCTCACAAGATACTAATGACATTACAACCTTAGGCCGCGGTGGTTCTGATACAACTGCGGTTGCATTAGCAGCTGCGCTTGAAGCAGATGTTTGTGAAATTTATACCGATGTTGATGGCATCTTCTCAGCCGATCCAAGAGTTGTGCCAGCTGCCAAAAAACTTTCAACAGTTACCTATGATGAAATGCTGGAGTTGGCGGCAAGTGGTGCCAAGGTATTACATCTGCGTTGTGTTGAATATGCACGCCGTTATGACTTACCAATTCATGTTAGATCATCTTTTTCCAACAAGGAAGGAACCTGGGTGGTTAAGGATCATCCAGAAGGGGGCGAAATGGAACAAGCAATAATCGCAGGAATAGCTCACGATAAAAGTGAGGCGAAGGTAACCATCGTTGGTGTACCAGACCGAGCTGGAATGGCTGCCGCCATTTTTCAAGCAATTGCCGATGCTGACATCAACATCGACATGATTGTGCAAAATGTTTCAGCAGCAGCAACCGGACTAACCGATATCTCCTTCACACTTCCAAAAACTGAAGGTGCAAATGCAACTGCAGTCTTGCAACGTATTCAAGGTGAGATTGGTTTTGCCTCCCTTCAATACGATGATCAAATTGGTAAATTGTCATTAATTGGCGCTGGTATGCGAAGCCATCCAGGAGTAACTGCCACCTTCTTTGCTTGTTTATCTGAAGCGGGCGTGAACATTGAAATGATCTCAACTTCAGAGATTCGCATCTAAATTGTTTGCCGCAGCAGTGATTTAGAACAGGGTGTTAAAGCAGCACACACCGCATTTGAATTAGATGCAGATCAAATTGAAGCAGTTGTATATGGGGGTAGTGGTCGATGAGTAAAAAACCATCACTCGCTGTAGTTGGTGCAACCGGCGCGGTTGGCACCGTAATGCTAGATATTTTATCTAAGCGCAAAGATGTTTACGGTGAGATTAGATTAATTGCATCTGCTCGAAGTGCTGGTAAAAAACTAATGTGCAGAGGTGAAGAGCTAACTGTTGTTGCACTCTCCCCTGAGGCATTTGAAGGAATTGATATTGCAATGTTTGATGTGCCAGATGAGGTTTCAAAAGAGTGGGCGCCAATTGCAGCAAGTAAGGGCGCAGTAGTTGTAGATAACTCAGGTGCGTTTCGAATGGATGATCAGGTTCCTTTAGTTGTGCCAGAGGTAAATCCAGAGGAAATTAAGAATCGTCCAAAAGGAATTATCTCTAACCCAAATTGCACAACTCTTTCGATGATCGTCGCAATGGGCGCACTTCATCAGCAGTATGGCTTAAAAGAATTAGTTGTTGCCTCCTACCAAGCAGCATCCGGTGCTGGTCAACCAGGTTTAGATATTTTGCGCGAGCAGATTAAATTAGTTGCAAATACAAACTCTGGTGATGAAGCAGGGGATTCTCGAAAAGTGATTAAAGATTTTGGCCCATTTTCTGGTCCGCTTGCATTAAATGTGATTCCTTGGGCAGGTTCATTAAAAGAAGAGGGCTATTCATCTGAGGAGTTAAAGGTTCGCAATGAATCAAGAAAGATTTTAGGCCTCAAGAATTTAAAGGTTTCTGCAACCTGCGTGCGGGTTCCAGTCTTAACAACTCACTCACTTGCTGTGCATGCAATTTTTGATAAGGAAGTATCTCGTCAGGTTGCCCAGGATGTACTTAAAAATGCAGCGGGAGTTGAGTTAGTA
>JAPLBB010000007.1 GCA_026392945.1 Actinomycetota bacterium
CTAGGTGCCAATGCACACATTGAGCATGGCTATGTTGTTGCCCAAGCACCTAATGGATTAACGGGTGCAACCATAGATTTAGATTTTCCAAGTGTTGGTGCCACAGAAAACATTATGACAGCCGCAGTTTTAGCTAAGGGTTTCACAACAATTGATAACGCAGCCCGTGAACCTGATTTAGTAGATCTAGGTGAGTTTTTAATTTCAATGGGTGCAAATATTCAAGGCTTAGGCACTCCAACAATTACCATCACAGGAGTTGGCGAGTTGAAACCAACTACACATGCAACGATTCCTGATCGCATCATCACAGGAACATGGGCCTTTGCAGCTGCTATGACACGTGGTGACATAACAATTCATGGAGCACGCGCCGAGCATCTTGAATTACCCCTAGAAAAGCTGGCATCAGCCGGTGCAATTGTTACAACTACTGCGGATGGAATCCGCGTACGGATGGATGTTCGACCACAGGCCATTGATGTTGCAACACTGCCCTACCCAGGTTTTCCCACAGATTTATTACCCATGGTTATTGCCCTTAACTCCATCGCAGATGGTCACTCATTAGTAACTGAAAACGTCTTTGAATCACGCTTCATGTTTGTTAATGAGCTCAGCCGTCTAGGTGCTCAGATTTCAGTTGATGGTCATCACGCCTCTATTGAAGGTGTTCCAGAGCTTTCAGGTGCTCCAGTTGAGGCTCACGATATCCGCGCCGGCGCTGGTTTAATTCTGGCTGCATTAGTAAGTGAAGGTGAATCAACCATTGATCAGGCTTTCCACGTTGATCGTGGATATCCAAATTTTGCCGAGCAGCTGCAGAGCTTGGGCGCGAAAGTTACACGCGAATAATGGCCATTCCAGATCGCAACTTAGCCCTTGAACTCATCCGAGTAACAGAAACTGCAGCCCTTGCTGCTGCTCCATGGGTTGGCCGTGGTCAAAAAGATTTAGCAGATAAAGCCGCTGTTGAAGCAATGCGAAAGATGATCAACACAGTTGATATGGCAGGTGTTGTTGTTATCGGTGAAGGCGAGAAAGACAACGCGCCAATGTTGCATAACGGCGAGAGCGTTGGAAATCAAGAAGGACCAGCCTGTGATGTGGCAGTTGATCCAATCGATGGAACGTCGCTAACAGCAAATGGAATGAATGGCGCGATTTCAGTTATTGCTCTAGCTCCACGTGGCACTATGTATGATCCAAAAACTTCCTTTTATATGAACAAGATAGTGACTGGCCCACAAGCCGCTCATGTAATTGATATCAATGCAAGTACAGCCGATAACATCAAGGCAGTTGCAAAGTCTAAGAATTTGGCAGTTAGCGATATCACTGTCGTTGTATTAAATCGCCCGCGTCACGAACAGTTGATAGCTCAAATTCGTGCAGCTGGTGCACGTATTCGCCTCATCCAAGATGGCGATGTTGCAGCAGCAATTGAAACTGCCCGTCCCAATACTGGAATTGATTTGCTCATGGGTATCGGTGGCACTCCTGAAGGAGTAATTACCGCTGCTGCAATGATCTGCTTGGGCGGTGCCATTCAAGGCCAACTTCATATCGATGGGAAAAACTCTGGTCCAATTCTCACAACACGTGATTTAGTCAATTCAGATGATGTTTTCCTTGCTGCAACAGGCATTACCGATGGAGAGTTGATTAAAGGAATTCGATACACCAGCTTTGGCGCTGTTAGTCAGTCAATTGTGATGCGAGGAAAATCTAAGACGGTCCGTGTAATCGAAACCGAGCATTACCTCAAGTAAGTTACTTATTAACCGTCTCTGTAAGGATAGAAACTCGGTTATTAGCAACAGATAGGAAACCACCACTTACTGTGAACTGCGTGGTGGTCCCATCTGTTCCTTTAATACTGACTGCACCATCGACAAGTACTCCAAAGAGCGGTGCGTGATCGGTCAAAATACCGAGATCACCTTCGACTGTTCGGGCAGAAACAAATGATGCTTCGCCAGACCAGACGCGCTCTGATGGAGATACGAGTTCGACTTTAAGTGTCATCGTTAAATTACTTTCCAACGCTTGCTGCAAGTTCAGCGGCACGACGCTCTACGTCATCAAGACCACCGCACATGAAGAATGCTTGTTCTGGAATATGGTCATACTTTCCATCTGCAAGTGCTTCGAATGCTGCGATTGTGTCGACTAGTGGAACGAATGAACCATCAAGGCCAGTAAAGACCTTTGCCACGAACGTATTTTGTGACAAGAAACGCTGGATGCGACGAGCACGTCCAACCAAAATACGATCTTCTTCTGAAAGTTCATCGATACCAAGGATTGCAATGATGTCTTGGAGATCCTTGTAGCGCTGCAAGATCTGCTTAATGCGGTTAGCAACACGGAAGTGGTGCTCACCGATGTAGCGTGGATCCAAGATGCGTGATGTTGAGTCAAGTGGATCTACAGCTGGGTAGATACCAAGCTCTGAAATCGGACGAGACAACACTGTTGTTGCATCTAAGTGGGCGAAAGTAGTGTGTGGAGCTGGGTCAGTAATATCATCTGCAGGAACATAAATTGCCTGCATTGATGTAATTGAGTGACCACGAGTAGAAGTAATGCGCTCCTGCAATTGACCCATTTCATCGGCCAACGTTGGCTGGTATCCCACAGCAGATGGCATACGGCCAAGCAGCGTTGATACTTCAGAACCAGCTTGTGTAAAGCGGAAGATATTGTCGATGAATAGAAGCACGTCCTGCTTTTGAACATCGCGGAAATATTCAGCCATTGTTAGCGCTGAAAGTGCAACGCGTAGACGCGTTCCAGGTGGTTCATCCATCTGACCGAACACTAAGGCGGTCTTATTAATAACACCGGTCTCAGTCATTTCAAGGAATAAGTCGTTACCTTCACGAGTACGCTCACCAACACCGGCGAATACAGACACACCACCGAAGTTTTCAGCTACGCGATAAATCATTTCCTGAATCAAAACTGTCTTTCCTACACCTGCACCACCGAATAGACCGATCTTTCCACCCTTTACATACGGTGTGAGAAGATCGATAACTTTAATTCCAGTTTCAAACATCTCAGTCTTTGATTCTAACTGATCAAATGCTGGTGCATTACGGTGGATTGGCCAACGCTCTTTAATGTCGAGTGAAGAGGTTGGAACGTCCATTGATTCACCCAGTGTGTTGAACACGTGGCCCTTAGTCACATCGCCAACAGGTACTGAGATTGCTGAACCTGTGTCACTCACCTCTGTTCCACGGATCATTCCATCTGTTGGTTGCATAGAGATCGCGCGCACGAGGTTGTCACCAATGTGCTGTGCTACTTCCATCGTTAAGGTACGTGTTGTACCTGACATGGTTACCTCTACGTGTAGCGCGTTGAAAATCGCTGGCATTGAGTCGGCGGGGAATTCAATATCCACGACCGGTCCAATAACGCGAGCTACGCGACCTTTACCTGTTGATGCCGACATCATTCACTCCCTGCACTAGCTGAGGCCAACGCGTCTGCGCCGCCAACAATTTCACTGATCTCTTGGGTAATTTCAGCCTGACGGGCTGCGTTCGCAAGTCGTGTGAGCGACTTGATTAACTCATCAGCGTTGTCAGTCGCTGACTTCATTGCACGACGGCGAGCAGCATGCTCAGACGCAGCTGATTGCAACATCGCGTTAAATACTCGAGCCTCAATGTAACGAGGTAGAAGTGCATCTAGCACAACGCTCGCATTAGGTTCGAATTCATACATAGGTAGCAAACCAGTTGCTACTGGTGCATCACTCTCTACAACTTCTAGAGGAAGCATGCGCTTTGCCATGGCATTTTGTGTAAGCATTGATTTGAACTCAGTAAAGACAATGTGAATCTCATCCACACCTGCCGCATCCACTTGAGCATCTAGGATGAAAGCATCGATGAGAGCACCGGCAACTTCCTTAGCGTGCTCATAGGTTGGATTATCTGAAAAACCAGTCCATGAACCAGAAATCTCACGGTTACGGAAGCGGTAGTAGTTCACTGCTTTGCGTCCGACCAAATAAGACTTCACTTCTAAACCACGAGTTTTCAAAAGGGCAGCTAACTGCTCCCCTTCTTTAATTGCGTTGTTTGAATAAGCACCTGCCATTCCGCGGTCAGCAGAGATAATAAGAACCGCTGCGCGGATTGGGCGCTCAGATTGAGTCGTCAGAGGATGGTTAGTTGAAGAGTAAGTGGCAACTGCAGATACCGCGCGGGTCAACTCATTTGCATAAGGAGTAGACGCCGAGACTCGTTGTTGCGCTTTAACGATACGAGAAGCAGAGATTAACTCCATAGCTTTCGTAATCTTTTTAGTCGCCTTAACGGATCGCATGCGTCTGCGATAAATGCGGAGTTGGGCACCCATGAGTTACTTCTTCACCGCCGGAGGAACATGTCGAGTAATTTGTTCAACGCCTTCGCCTTCTAGGGCATCAGCTGCAGCTTCATTCACGGCCTGAGATGCAGTTGACTTGAAGATCTTCTTGAAATCATCAACTGCTGACTGCATCTTGGCGACAGTGTCATCTTCAAGCTGCTTAGTTTGCGCGATAACTGTGAAGATTTCCTTGCGTTCGCGGCCAATGAAATCAAGTAGTTCTGACTCAAAGCGGCGGATATCTGCAACTGGTACTGAATCAAGTGCACCTGATGTTCCTGCCCAGATTGAAACAATCTGATGTTCAAGTGAATATGGTGAGTACTGACCCTGCTTAAGTAGTTCAACCATGCGCGCACCGCGCTCTAGTTGTGCCTTTGATGCAGCATCTAGATCTGAACCAAATGCAGCGAAAGCTTCAAGTTCACGGAACTGTGCAAGGTCAAGACGCAAACGACCAGCGATCTTCTTCATCGCCTTAGTCTGTGCTGAACCACCCACGCGAGAAACAGAGATACCTACGTTAATTGCTGGGCGAACACCTGCGTTAAAGAGATCTGTTTCAAGGAAACACTGTCCATCAGTAATAGAAATAACGTTTGTAGGAATGAAAGCTGAAACGTCATTTCCCTTAGTTTCAATAATTGGTAGACCAGTCATTGAACCGCCACCGAGTTCATCGGAAAGCTTTGCGCAACGCTCTAGAAGGCGTGAGTGTAAGTAGAAAACATCGCCTGGGTATGCTTCGCGGCCTGGTGGACGACGTAGCAACAATGACACTGAACGGTATGCCTCAGCTTGCTTTGATAGATCATCAAAAACGATAAGTACGTGCTCGCCGTTATACATCCAGTGCTGACCAATTGCAGAACCTGTATACGGTGCTAAGTACTTGAAACCTGCTGGATCTGATGCAGGAGATGCGACAATTGTTGTGTATTCCATTGCGCCAGCTTCTTCAAGAGCGCCCTTAACAGCTGCAATTGTTGAACCCTTTTGTCCGATAGCAACATAAATACATTTAACTTGCTTCTTCTTATCTCCAGATTTCCAGTTTTCTTTCTGGTTAATAATTGTGTCAACTGCAACTGCAGTCTTACCTGTCTGGCGATCACCAATGATCAACTGGCGCTGTCCGCGACCAATAGCTGTCATCGCATCGATTGCCTTAATTCCTGTTGCAAGAGGCTCTTTCACTGGCTGGCGCTGAACTACAGTGGGAGCCTGTACTTCTAGTGCGCGACGAGCGTCAGGTTTGATTTCACCTTTGCCATCGATGGGGCGACCAAGTGGATCAACAACACGGCCAAGGAAACCATCACCAACTGGAACAGAGAGAATTTCACCAGTACGACGTACTGATGTTCCTTCTTCAATTCCTTCGTATCCACCCAAGATAACAACTCCGATTTCACGGACGTCGAGGTTGAGTGCAAGACCGAGAGTTCCGTTTTCAAACTGCAATAGCTCATTGGCCATTGTTGAAGGCAGACCTTCAACACGTGCGATGCCATCGCCTGCTTGACTAACAGTTCCCACCTCGTCACGAGCTGCAACGCCTGGATCATATGACTTAACGAAATTCGCTAAGGCGGCCTGAACTTCTGCCGGATTGATCTTTAGGTCTGCCATTTTGATTCTCCCTTTATTTGCTTCCGACTAGAGCGCGTGCGGCCCCAGCCAAACGATTTGAAACTGTTCCATCTACTAACTCATCTGCAAACCGAACTGAAACCCCACCGAGTACATGTGTATCGATTTCGATGTTCACACGTACTGGTTGTCCTACTTGCTTGTTTAACGCTGCAGATAGACGCTCAACCTGAGCACTGCTCATTGGTGATGCAACTCGAACAAGTGCGATTACGCGATTGCGACGGGCTGCAAGTGAATGTGCATAGTCAGCAAACGCTGATTCCACGCTACGTCCACGCCAAGAGTTAACAAGCTCTGAAACTAACTTCACTGTTGAACTAGATGCGCCCTTGAGAATCTGGCTAACCAATACTGCTTTAGCCTCTTTCACATCTGAGTTCAGCGCTCTGCGTAGCTCTGATGAGCCAGCGATTGCACGTGAAGCGGTAAAAATCTCATCTTCTACGCGGTCTAGTTCGCCTGCGATATTGGCAGCTGATGCTTCTGCCTCAATTGCTAGCTGTTCTAGAACCTGTACAAGATCTTTTGCCCCTGACCAACGCATCGCTGAAATCTCTTTCAGGATTATTGTGCCAACTGCCCCAACTTTGCTTCCAAATAGTTCGGCAATAAATGCGCTTTTTGATGAAGCATCTCGTGATGTGTCAGTTAATGCACGGCGCACTGCGATGTTTTTATCGAGCACATCGGCAACAAAGAAAAGCTCAGCACTCAAGGCAGATGCTGCTTGTGCATCTACACCTTTAACGGCAGCATCAAGTGATGCACGTGCAGTCACAAGTGACTGACGACTGCTGCCTCCGAGGTGAGCTCTCATTATTTACTTACTCTTCTCTAGATCTTCTAAGAAACGATCCACAACACGTGATTGACGTGCTTGGTCATCTAAGGCTTCGCCAACAATCTTTGAAGCAAGTTCAACAGCCAAAGTTCCCACTTCATTGCGAAGTGAAGCAATTGCCTGTTGACGTTCTGCTTCAATTGATGCGTGAGCAGTTGCTGTGATACGCGCTGCTTCATCTTGTGCCTTGGCACGCAGATCTTCAATGATGGCTGCTCCTTGGACTCGTGCTTCTTCGCGCAAAGTCTGCGCTTCTTCACGTGCCTTTGATAGCTGGTCGTTGTACTGAACAAGTGCGCGCTGTGCTTCTAGCTGCGCCTTCTCAGCCCGTTCCATGCCACCTTGAATTGCATTGGTGCGATCTGTATATGCCTTCTCAAACATTGGCACCACAAATTTACGCAGCGTTAGAAATAGAAGAGTAAACGCGATTGCACCCACTATGAGTTCAGCAGTGTGTGGAATCAGCGGATTAATCTTCTCTTCCGCAGCTAAGTTAACAAATTGCATCAGTTGTCCTTTTAGTTAAATTCTTTGATTAGAGAACGAATGCGAGTACGAGACCGAAGAGTGCGAGAGCTTCAGCAAGGGCGAATCCGAGGAACGCGATTGGCTGTAGGACGCTACGTGCTTCGGGCTGACGTGCAACACCGTTGATATATGCGGCGAAGATGAGTCCGGTTGCGATTCCGGGACCGATTGCTGCGAGGCCAAAACCAACGAGGTTAAGTGTGCCTTCCATTTATTTCTCCTTATTTCCTACTAGTGCTCGTCGGCAAGGGCGCCGGCGATGTATAGAGCTGCTAGCAGAGTAAAGATATACGCCTGCAAGCATTGGACCATGAATTCAAAGAAGGTCAACACAATGCCGATAGCAAAAGCAAATGGGCTGATCAACTTCAAACCAATAACACCTTGGAGTAGATGTTCTCCACCCAAGATAAACACGAGCAACAACAAGTGGCCCGCAAACATATTTGCAAATAAACGAAGTGAGAGCGTCAATGGACGCACTAAGAAGAATGTGAGGATTTCAAGAGGTGTAATAAGAATATATGCAGCCTTTGGAACTCCAGGCATGAACATAATTTCCTTGAAATACTTAATTGCACCTTGCTTGCGAATTCCCACGTAGTGGAAAACCAGATAAACAGTGAGCGCTAAAATGTACGGGAAAGAAACACGTGACATTGTTGGGAACTGCAAGAGTGGAATGATTCCAAAAAGGTTATTGACTAGAATAAAAGTGAAAAGTGTAAATAGGTAGGGAACAAAGCGCAGGAAATCATGCCCGATAACATCTTTGGCTAGATCATTTCTGACAAAGGTGTAGACAGATTCACCGGCAAATTGGAGCTTAGAAGGAACCACTGCGGCTTTGCGTGAAGAGATAATGAAGAAAGCTGAAATCAAAATTACTGAAAGAAAAACTAAAGCAATTGGTTTTGTCGTGTAAACGTTGTCGCCAAAAATTGGAGGAAGTTCGAAGTCGCCGCTGCTAGGTGGGACAAATCCGCCACCTTCTGAGCTTGAACGCAATAAATCGCGCACGCTTACTCCTCTTGGATTCATTCGTTACGGGGTACTACGGGGAAGGTAAGTCGGGTGCAACCCTATGCGAAGGCAGGCTCAGTTGAGAAATCGAAAACTAGCGTGGAATAGGTGGGACGGCTCACTGACGGCCAAAGCGCAGCCAGACCAGGTATATCGCCCCGCTAATTCCAACCAAGAGGCCGATAAGAGTGAGGTAGGCGGTGCCTAACCACTTGTCGAGGCCATAACCAATCCCGCCCCAAAAGAGCAAACCTGAAAGTAGGTAACCAAAAATCGACCACATTGCATTTTCTTCACGGTTCGACATGAGCTACTCCTTTGATCCAGGCAGAGGCAAATGTAGGCGCAATTTCATGAAACTAGCAATCTCGCCCCATAACCAGGCCACCGTGAGCGCAACGGCGGTGATTCCAAAGGTAGTTCGATCAATTGTTGAGCGATCTGTGTATGTGGCAATTGCCCAGAGCAAAAGGCCGAGTGCAAATAGCTTTGCAAAGTAGGAAAACAGGGCCATCGCCATTGTTGAAATCGGATCGAGGTTTCTAGTCATTCTTGATACGGCGATATGAATAATAAAGAAGATAATGACTACAAATTGTGCAAGGACTGCGCCAAGAAAACCTGGGAATCCTTTAACAAAAGTTGAAATCAAAATGGCAAACCCGCTAGTTAAGAAGGTGGGAATGAAGGCAGCGCGCAGCAGTTGTGATTCGTTGCTGCTCACACTGAAACCTTTTTAGATCTCGTAGAAACTAAAAGTGTAATCACTACTAGAACCACCGCAGTAATTAATGCAACCCACCATGGCTGAAAAGCTAAGACTGTGACTGGAAATGCAATCGTGGCTGTCCACATATACAAAATGAATGCCGTCTTTAACTGTGAGTTGCCGGCACTGAGCAAACGGTGATGCAAATGTTCATTATCAGGTGCAAAGGGAGATTTACCGGCTTTTACACGACGCCCAACGGCAAGGAGAAGATCAACCAGTGGAATCGCAAGAACTGCAAAAGGAAGCAGCAAAGGCAACAATGTGGGTCCCCGTGATTCAGCAGAGATTGCATTGGGATCAACTTGGCCAGTTAAAGTAATTGCAGCTGATGCCAGCAGTAAACCAAGGAGCATTGAACCGCTATCGCCCATAAAAATACGTGCTGGATGAGCGTTATGTGGCAAGAAGCCAATACACAGCCCTACTAAAACAGCGGTTGTGAGTGATGGGGCACCTGCGCGACTAAAGCCAAAATCAACTGCCAAAAGGTATGCAAAGGCAAAGAAAGCGATTCCAGAGATAGCAACAATGCCTGCAGCTAGACCATCCATGCCATCAATAAAGTTCACGGCATTAATAATGACTAAGACAATAAGTACTGTGACTAACTGACCAATACTTGGAGGCAAAGTAATTACGCCATTGATGGGTAGCCACAAAATCTGAATTCCATACATCAACAAAATTCCTGCAACAAAAACCTGCCCAGTTAACTTTGTTAGAGCATCTAATTGAAAGCGATCATCGGCCATACCGAGCAAGACAATGGCAGTTGAGGCTAAAAAGATGCCTTGAGCTTCATGCCCAAAAGATTTACCGACCAGGGGCAAGTGATTGACAATCATGAATGTGATTGCCATAGCCAGCCACATTGCAACCCCGCCCCAGCGTGCTGTGGGAGTTGTGTGAATATCTCTTCCACGAATTCCTGCAACTGCGCCAAATCGAATTGCTTGGGTGCGAACTAGCGGAGTAATGAGATAACACAGCGCAGCTGATATCAGTAACGTAACTAAATACTCGCGCATGCGCCCTTATTACCCCTGGTAAATAGGAAAGCGTGAA
>JAPLBB010000064.1 GCA_026392945.1 Actinomycetota bacterium
CAAGTTAAACTTGGTGAGTGCAGTAGCAGATCACGCAACAATTTTGCGGGTGTAGCTCAATGGTAGAGTTCTAGCCTTCCAAGCTAGCTGTGCCGGTTCAATCCCGGTCACCCGCTCCATTTTTTAGTTTATTGATCCAACTTCATAAATGAATGCTTTACCATTCAAGGCAACTGATCTACCAGAACCTAAAACATCCTTAACTAATACCGAAAAGCTACTGTTGCTTACAACAGCGACCGTTCCAGTAATCAAAAAAGATATGCGGTTATAGTCTTCAACTGCGTCTGAAGATGGAGCAAAACCGTACGTAAAGTCATAATTCAGTGTTGCCGAATTATCTGAACATTTCAATTCAGGAACTGTTCTGAAAGTTGAAACATTCGTGGCTAACTTTCCACTCACAACAACCGAATAGAAATATTTTTTACCGGCTAAAAGCGTTCCAAATCCACTGGATTCAGAACCTCCGCCAGGTGTGGCTGTTGACATAGTCCATTGCGTTAAGTTCACAGATTGAATTTTGGGAACAGTTCCTGCATCTCCCTTAGGACCTTGCGCACCAGTTGCACCAGTGTCACCTTTTGGTCCAGCAGGTCCGGCAGTTCCAGTATTAGAACCAGCTGGTCCGGCTGGTCCAGTTGCACCAGTTTCACCTTTTGGTCCGGCAGGACCTGCAGGTCCTTGTGGTCCGGCTGCTCCAGCAGTGCCGGCACTTACTGCACCTGAAGTTCCATTTTTTCCATCACTACCGGCAGCGCCAGTTGGTCCTTGTGGTCCGCGCATTGATACTGGCAGCGGCCAACTATTATTTTTCTTAGGACCATACATATTCATTGTCTTGATATCAATATAAAAATCACCATTGATACCAAGTGATTTAGCGGGAACTCCTTCACCGCTCAGTACTGTGTTTGCGATTGAGTTTGCAGTCCGCCCTGCGGCATATGCTTGTAGATTGTTGATTGCCATTTCCTTCGCCCATCTCCCCCCCTTAACGTGGGGGCATCTAAAGGCTGCACCCTGCTGGCGCAGCGTTAAGAAATATTTTCTAAAAAACTACGCCGCGTAGTCAATACTTTTCTCAGGATTTTTTGAGGAAAAATCAGCCTGTACGCGAAGGCCGACCCCTACTCTTAAGCCAGCGCAATACTCCCACCCACCCCACAGGTGTTATGGATGGAAGGCACAGCAGCAAGGAGTTACCTACTCACATCAGGTGCAGTTGGTACTTGAAGAGACGAGGACAAGATGAAAAAGAAATTCGTAGCAGTAATTGCAACTACTGCAATTGCACTATCTGTGTCAGCAACCTCTGTTGCATCAGCAGATAACGGTAAAGGTAAGGAAAAATTAGGTTCATTGTTATCTGGCTTAGTGAGTAAGGGAACTATTACCCAATCACAAGCAGATGCAATTACTAAGGCATTAGATGATGCCAAAACTGCTGGCAAAGTTGTAATGGATAAAAACCGTGCTGCTGAGTTAGCAGTGATTACCTCAACTCTTGGAATTACTGAAGAGGCACTAAAGACTCGCATGAAGGCCGGAGATTCACTCGCCACAATCGCAGGTGCAAATAACGATGCATTAATTGTTGCCCTAGTTGCATTTAAAACCAAAGAGATTAACGATGCTCAAACTGCTGGAAAAATAACCGCAGATCAAGCAACCAAGATGAAAGCGAATCTAACTGCTCGGGTAACTGAGCGAGTTAATGATCCTCGCCCACCACGTGGACCACATGGCCCAAAGGGTGAACCAGCTGCTCGCACGGCATTGAGGTCATAAACCAAAAATAAATACCTGCTCCTCCTAGACACAACCGCCTGGTTTACTAAAAGTAAGCCGGGCAGTTTTGTTTTCTGCCAAACTACCGATCATGAAGATTCATATCGGCAGTGATCACGCAGGGCTTGAGTTCAAAGCCAAGATCATCGAGCACCTTAAAAATAATGGTCATGATGTAACTGACCATGGACCACACCAATATGACGCATTAGATGATTACCCAGTTTTTTGTATTCCTACCGCGATAGCAACTGCAAAGGATCCGGCCTCATTTGGAATAGTTCTAGGAGGCTCAGGAAATGGTGAGCAGATGGCAGCTAATAAAGTTAAAGGTGTTAGGGCTGCATTAGTTTGGTCGATTGAGACTGCAAAATTAGCCAGAGAGCACAACAATGCAAATGTAATCTCACTCGGCGGCAGAATGCATGATGAAGCATTTTGTTTACAGTTAGTAGATACCTTCTTGGCAACGCCCTTTACCAATGATGAGCGACATGTAAGAAGAATTAATCAGATCTCTACCTATGAAAATAAGGGCAGTATTTAAAGTTTTTCATATCTAAAATCAGTAACTACATGTCCTTTTTTAAGTCCTTGTCCTTCAAACTTTGAAAGCACTCGCCAGCTAGGACGAGCAACGATTCCGCCGCTAAATTTAGGATTGGCATCAAAGCGCGCTTTAATCCAATCAGCATAGGGTTGCCAATCGGTTGCAATATGAATAAAGCCTGATGGTTTTAATTTTTGCGCAATCATCTCCACAAACTCACTCTGCACAATCCGCCTCTTATGTTGCCGGTTTTTTGGCCATGGATCTGGGAAAAGTAGGTGGATACCATCGATTGAGTTATCGGGAATGAAGTTAGCAAGTAGATAAGTGGCATCTTCTCTGATTAATTTAAGGTTACTTATTTTATTTTCGATAATTAACAAAAGTAGCGCGCCATGGCCAGGTTGGTGCATCTCAACAGCAACATATCCGGTCTCAGGTGAGCCCTGCGCGATTGCAGCTGTTGCCTCGCCCATGCCAGAGCCAATCTCTAAAAATACTTTTTGCTTATCGGAAAATACTTCATTGAGATGTAATTGATCTTCAATATTTAATGAGTACTGATCCCAATGTTGATCCATCGCCAAACTCTGTGCCCGAGTCATTCGGTTGCCACGAAGTGAGTAACTTCGGTTTGAAGGACGTTCCATCTTGGCTTAACCTGCAATCTCTGCTTGGATATGGTCAGAAAATAATTTTCCCAAGAGCAATTATTGCTCATTAATTAGGAGTTGATGTGCCAGGTTTAAACTCAACAAGGGCTGAGGCCGCAGCGCGTGCCGCCCATCTTGCAGTTGCAAGTTATGAGTTAACCCTTGATTTAACCACTGGGGATGAAACCTTTATCTCTGAGACGATTATTAAGTTCTCCTGTAATAAACCAGGCTATGAGACTTTTCTAGATGCAGTTGGAAAGAATGTAATTTCAGCAACTTTAAATGGTCAGCCAGTAGATACATCCAATTATGATGGTGAGAGCATATTTATTAAGAACCTTGCAGCTGATAATGAATTAATTATTAAAATGAATGGGCTCTACTCAAAGACTGGTGAAGGACTACAGAGGTCAGTAGATCCAGTTGATAATGAGGTTTACCTTTACTCTCAAGGTGAGACCGCGTTTATTCGAAAGATGTATCCATGTTTTGATCAACCAGATTTAAAAGCCACCTTTACCTTAACTGCGATCGCACCAAATCATTGGTCAGTTATCTCAAATAACCCTGTTAAAGAAAAGGTTGAATTAGCAGATAAGAAAGCTAAGTGGAGTTTTACTACAACCCCAAGAATCTCTACCTACATCACCGCCCTAATCGCCGGTCCTTATTACTCAGTAACAGATAAATATGTAGGCAAGAAAACTGTGCCACTTGGTATCTACTGTCGTAAATCTCTATCAGAGCATTTAGATCCAGAGGATATTTTCTTAATTACTAAACAAGGCTTTGCCTACTTTGAAAAAGTATTTGGCCTTGAGTATCCATTTGAAAAGTATGACCAGATTGCAGTGGTTGATTTCAACTGGGGTGCGATGGAAAATGCTGGCGCGGTTACCTTCCTAGAGCGCTTACTAGTATTTAGATCTAAAGTAACTGAGCGGATGTATAACGCACGAGCTAACACAATCTTGCATGAGATGGCCCATATGTGGTTTGGCAATATGGTGACGATGAAGTGGTGGGATGATCTTTGGCTTAATGAATCATTTGCTGAATGGTCTTCATATTTGGCAATGGTTGAAGGAACTAGATTTAAAAACTCTTGGACTGGCTTTAATCAAGAGCGTAAGAACTGGGCATACCGCCAGGATCAATTAACTACTACTCACCCAATTGTCTCTGACATGGTTGATATTGATACGGTAGCTGGAAACTTTGATGGTATTTCATATGCAAAAGGTGCATCAGTTCTGCAGCAATTAGTAGCCCACGTTGGTAGAGATAATTTCATAGCAGGATTGCAAAAATACTTCACCAAACATGCATTTAAAAACACTACCTTGGATGATTTACTATCTGAGTTAACAATAACTAGTGGTAGAGACTTAAAACCATGGGTTTCAACCTGGCTACAAACAGCAGGTGTCAATACTCTTCGCCCTGCTCTTGAGATAGAAAATGATCATTACAAATCAGTAGCAGTAATCCAAGAAGCACCAACTATGCCAGTTGGCTCCCAATTGGTTTATATGATCTAGTTGGAAATAACATCGCGCTTCGCAAATCTGTTGAGTTAGATGTTGCTGGAAGTAAGACAATGGTCAGCGAATTAGCTGGTGAAAAAGTAGCTGATCTTCTATTAATTAATGATCGCGATCTTTCCTATGCCAAGGTCCGATTTGATGATCGCTCAATTGCAACTCTTAAAGCCCACCTCGGCAAGATTGATAATTCTCTAACCCGAGCCCTTTGCTGGTCTGCTGCTTGGGATATGTTGCGTGATGCTGAAATTAATGCAACAGATTTTATTGACATCGCACTTGCTGGTCTTACTGGTGAAGATGACATTGCAACGGTCACAATTATTGCTAATCAATTAGTTACCGCAGTTGAGTTCTACTCATTCCCATCCAAGCGAGATTCTGCCCGGCTTAAGGTTGGAAATGCTTTTGAGGCAATGTTGCGTGAAGCTAAAGCAGGCAGTGATCACCAATTACAGTTTGCTAGAAACTTTACATCATTTGCATCAAGCGCTGAACATAATGATTTAATTAAAGAGTTATTAGATGGCAAATTAGCAGGTCTTAAAGTAGATGCTGATTTGAGATGGACATTTGTAATTGCATTATCAGAACGTGGCTTAATGGATAAGGAAGCATTAACTGCTGAGTTATTAAAAGACAACACATTAACTGGGCAACTCTCACACGCTACTGCGTTAGCAGCTATGCCAACAGCGGAGGCAAAGGCTGAGACCTGGAATTCAATTACAACGCAGGAGATCACTACATCAGTTCGTGAAGCAAAGCTTGCTGGCTTTATGCGAGCACTGCATCGTCCATTACTTGCAGCATATGTTGATCCATACTTTGAGTTATTGCTTGAAACCTGGGGCAAAAAATCTTATGAGGTGGCAAGTAAGTTTGTAACTGGTATGTATCCGGCTTATATAACTAATCAAGCGACCTTAGATAAAACAATTAACTGGCTAGAAAATACCGGCAAAGATGGTCAGGCAGGGCTTAGAAGATTAGTCTCAGAAGGCCGGGATTCACTAGAGCGAGCGCTTAAGGTTCAAGCAAAAGATAAGTAGTACTACTCAATATGAGTAAGTGGGTTAATACTCTTCTTGCTTTTCTTTCTAGTTTCCTTCGCGGTGATGTAAGCAAAAAATGAGATCACAAGAAATAAAACAGTTGGTGCCACAATAAAATAAGTAAAGGTTTGAAAAACTGTTAAGCCCTCACCTGCAAATGAGCCATCTTCAATCATGCGCTAGCTGCTCCAATCGCCTCTACCCCAAATGGTTTTAGATATGGAATCCAAATCCGATTAGGTTTACCAGTTCCTAGTATGCGCCATGCAGCGCCCACTGGTTCACGTGGGGTGTGACGAAGCCGCCAACCCAAATCCTTTAAAGTTTTATCAGCCTTTACATGATTACATTTATGACAGGCAGAGACCACATTCTCCCAAATATGTCCGCCGCCCCTTGATCTTGGAATCACATGATCAATTGAGGTTGCAGTCACTCCGCAGTAAACACAGCGGTTGTTATCTCTGGCAAAAATCGCCCGGCGAGATAGTGGAACAGCATGACGGTAAGGAATCTTTACAAATTTATTTAATTTAATTACCGCAGGTAATGTGATTGATCCGCGGGCATAGGTAAGAATGCGACCTGAATCTTCCACGCTGGTTGCGCGCTCATTTAAGACGAGGATTAATGCTCGCCGCTCTGATACGACACCTAGTGGCTCATAGGTGGCGTTCAGCACCAATGTTTGTGACACTGAATGCAACTCCTTTTGGGGGCAACACGTGGCTCGTGCTGCGTAGGCATATCTTGCCTGATGTTTAACAAAAAAACACCATTTAAAAGCAGATTCCTACTTACATTTGGGTTAAAGTTTTCATCTAGCGATGAAAATACCTGAGAATTTACAAGCAGCCCTGGATTGGTTCACCGGTGCCCCGCTGAATATCACCGTGATCATCGCCCTTGCCATCACTATCTCACTGCTTGGTCAGCGCTCAATTTCAAGATTTATGAACCGGATTGCCTCCGCTGATCTAATCCCAGGACCTAAACGAAGTGGCGTGAGACAAAAAGAGCGAGCTAAAACCACAAGCACAGTTTTAAAATCAACTTTGAATGGTGTGATCTGGTTAATTGCAATCTTTATGATTTTAGCTGAGTTTGGTTTAAATCTTGGGCCGCTAATTGCATCCGCCGGTGTAATTGGTGTGGCATTAGGACTTGGCGCACAAACCTTAGTTCGCGATATTTTATCTGGCATCTTTATGTTAGTTGAAGATCAATATGGTGTTGGCGACAAGGTGGATGTATTAGAGATTCAAGGTGTGGTTGAAACAGTTGGACTTCGGATCACTACCGTAAGAGATAACAAAGGCACGATTTGGTATCTGCGAAATGGTGAGATTTTAAAGGTTGGAAATAAATCTCAACCTAAAAACAAACGCTGATCACTATTTTTATTCGGGAGCGTTAATCATCGCAGCTGCTGCTGCCTCTAAATACTCCCAAAGCTCACTCTTTAAATCATCGGCAATCTCAAGTCCATT
>JAPLBB010000016.1 GCA_026392945.1 Actinomycetota bacterium
AGGAGGAAAGTTAGATGGCCAGAGCGGTAGGAATCGATTTAGGAACAACCAATAGCTGCGTTTCAGTACTTGAGGGCGGTGAGCCAACTGTTATCGCAAATGCAGAAGGTGCCAGAACTACACCTTCAATCGTTGCCTTTGCAAAAAATGGTGAGGTATTAGTTGGTGAGGTTGCAAAGAGACAATCTGTAACAAATGTCGAGCGAACTATTCGCTCCGTTAAAAGACATATGGGAACTAATTGGACTCAAGATATTGACGGCAAGAAGTACACGCCACAAGAAATTAGCGCACGTATATTAATGAAGTTAAAAAGAGATGCCGAAAGTTATTTAGGTGAAACCGTATCTGATGCAGTAATTACTGTGCCGGCATACTTTAATGACGCGCAACGTCAAGCTACTAAAGAGGCTGGTGAGATTGCAGGTCTTACCGTACTTAGAATTGTTAACGAGCCAACTGCAGCTGCGCTCGCTTACGGTTTAGATAAAGGCGATAAAGAACAAACAATTTTAGTTTTCGACTTAGGTGGCGGAACCTTTGACGTATCTTTGCTAGAAATTGGCGAAGGTGTGGTTGAGGTAAAAGCAACTAATGGCGATAACAACCTTGGTGGCGATGATTGGGATCAAGCATTGGTCGATCACTTAGTTAAAACATTTGCTGCTAAAAACGGCATTGATTTAACAAAAGATAAGATGGCAATGCAGCGTGTACGGGAAGGTGCTGAAAAAGCAAAGATCGAATTATCTTCATCTGCGCAAACATCTATAAACCTTCCATACATCACAGTTGATACTGAGAAGAATCCACTTTTCTTAGATGAAACAGTTACTCGCGCGCAATTTCAAAGCTTAACCACTGATCTATTAGAGCGATGCAAGAAGCCATTCCAATCGGTATTAAAAGATGCTGGTATTCCAATCGCCGATATTGATCACGTGGTGCTAGTTGGTGGATCAACTCGTATGCCAGCTGTGGTTGATTTAGTTAAATTATTAACCGGCGGACAAGAACCAAATAAGGGTGTTAACCCAGATGAGGTTGTTGCAGTAGGAGCTGCCCTGCAAGCAGGAGTGCTTAAAGGTGAAGTTAAAGATGTTCTGCTCCTTGATGTAACACCGCTTTCACTTGGTATTGAAACCAAAGGTGGCGTTATGACTAAGTTAATTGAGCGAAATACCACTATTCCAACTAAGCGAAGTGAGATTTTCTCAACCGCTGATGACAATCAACCTGCGGTGCAAATTCAAGTATTCCAAGGTGAGCGCGAGATGGCTGCTTACAATAAAAAACTTGGCATGTTTGAACTAACCGGTTTGCCACCTGCACCACGTGGCGTGCCACAAATTGAGGTTACATTCGACATCGACGCAGATGGAATTGTGCATGTGTCTGCAAAAGATCTTGGCACTGGCAAAGAGCAACGAATGACCATCACTGGTGGTTCTGCTCTTTCTAAAGATGAGATTGAGCGAATGATGAAGGATGCAGAAGCTCATGCTGATGAAGATAAGCAACGTCGCGAAGAGGCAGATGTTAGAAACTCTGGCGACTCACTTGTTTATCAAACCGAGAAGTTTCTAAAAGATAATGCAGATAAATTTAATGAGGGCGAGAATGCAACTAAGAAGGGTGAACTTGAAACTGCAATTGCAGATCTTAAGAAATCACTTGAAGGAACTGACATCTCTTCAATTAAATCTGCCACCGAAAAGGTATCTGAAATAAGCCAGCAATTAGGTGCCGCACTTTATGCAGCTAATGCAGCACAAGCACCAGCCGGGGATACACCAGCAGATGATGGTGTGCAAGATGCTGAAGTAGTGGATGAGCAAAAATAATGAGTGAGGAAAACTTAGCTGCATCAGAGAAGGAGTTATCTGATGCAGTTGATGAAGCATTAAGTGAGGCAACTGTTGTAGTTGATGAGGTTGCAACCTTGACCTCAGATCTACAACGTCTGCAAGCTGAGTATGCAAATTATCGAAAGCGAGTAGATCGTGATCGAGTAAGCACAACCGAGTTTGCATTCGCGGCTGTTCTAATGGAGTTCTTACCTGTGTTAGATGATTTAGATCGCGCAGCAGAACATGGTGAATTAACTGGTGGTTTTAAAGCAGTTGCTGATCGAATTAATGCAATTGTTGAAAAACTTGGGTTAACTAAGTTTGCCGATGCCCCGGTTACATTTAATCCAGAGATTCATGAAGCCTTAATGCATGAGACTTCAAAGGATGTTACTGAGCCAACAGCGTCAAAGATTTTGCAACCTGGTTATAAGTTTAAAGATCGAGTAATTAGACCAGCTCGGGTTGCAGTTACTGACCCAGAGGCAACTGCTTAAAAGGCAGCAATTTCAATGGCCGCTAAGGATTTATATGAAAAGGATTACTATCAAATCCTTGGCGTTGCTAAAAGTGCGGATAGTACAGCGATAAAAAAACAGTATCGCAAACTAGCTAGAGAGCTACACCCTGATAAAACTAAAGGTGATAAAAAATTAGAGGATAGATTTAAAGCTGTCTCTGAGGCTTATGACATATTAAGCGATAATAAAAAACGTCGCGAGTATGACGATGCTAGAGAAGCTTTTAAATCAGGGCGTGTGCCACCAAACTTTAATGGTGGCGGTCAAGGATTTAACGGCGGTGATTTCAGCGATTTATTTGGTCCTAGTGGAGATATTTTTTCAACTTTATTTGGTGGTGCGCGTCAACGTCATGGTGCTGATTTACAAACCGAGGCAGCAATTGGTTTTAAAGAATCTATTTTTGGTACTGAACTAAACTTACGATTATCACCACAAGGATCTGCGCCAACAAGCATTACCACTCGCGTTCCGGCTGGAATTAAAGATGGTGCAAAAATAAAAATTAAAGGCCGTGGCGCACCGGGTGCAGCAGGTGCTGGTGATTTATATGTATTAGTGCATGTAACACCACATCCAATTTTTTCTCGCAAAGATGAGAATATTCATTTAACACTGCCAATTACATTTGCTGAAGCGGCGTTAGGTGCTGATATCTCTGTTCCAACTTTAGATGGCGATGAGGTCACGGTTCGAATTGCACCAGGAACTCCATCAGGTAGAACTCTTCGAGTTAAGGGGCGCGGAGTTAAAAAAGGTTTGGCAGCGGGAGATTTAATGATCACACTGGATGTAAGAATTCCGCAACGAGTTAATGGCGCTGCGAAAAAAGCGGTGGAAGAGTTTGCAGATGCAACAAAAGATTTTGATCCAAGAGCTGAGTTATTGAGCAAGGCGAAATTATGAGCGAAGAAAATAAAATTCCAGAGGATGAAGCGGTCTATGTAATTTCAGTTGCTTCTCAATTATCTGGATTACATCCCCAAACTTTGCGTCAATATGATCGACTTGGTTTGGTTTCACCAAATAGAACTGTTGGTAAGAACCGCAGATACTCATTAATAGATATTGTGAAATTGCGAAATGTTCAAAGATTAGTTGGCGAAGGAATAAACCTGGCTGGTATTGCCCGGATTATGCAATTGGAAGAAGCGGTAGCAAACATGGCACTTGAGGTGGCAAAGCTACGAACTGAGGTTGATGCATTAATTGAGGCGAATCCGCCTAAATCATTGGTAAGACGTGCTGAACAAACTGTTGTTGTTTATCCAAAAAACTAAGAACATTTAAAGATAGGCTCACCCACATGTCAGCAAAAGATGAATTAAAAAGTGAAATACTAAAAAAAGCGGTAGTTCACGGCAAAGTTATTTTATCTTCCGGCAAAGAAGCTGATTACTATGTTGATTTAAGACGAGTAACACTTGACGCGGTAGCCGCCCCACTTGTCGGTGAGGTTATGTTAGAACTAACTAAAGATTTAGATTTTGATGCGGTTGGTGGATTAACACTAGGTGCTGACCCAGTTGCAACTGCCATGATGCATGTTGCTGCAAAAACAGGCCGCAAATTAGATTCATTTGTAGTTAGAAAAGCCGAGAAAGCACATGGCTTACAAAGACGAATTGAAGGACCAGATGTTAAGGGCCGGAAAGTCTTAGCGGTAGAAGATACTTCAACTACTGGCGGTTCAGTTTTAACTGCAGTTGAAGCACTTAAAGAAGCGGGTGCAATTGTGGTTGCAGTTGCAGTCATTGTTGAAAGAGGAGCTGCACCTAAAGTAAAAGAGGCTGGCTTTGAATATCGAGCTGCTTATCAATTAGCAGATCTTGGTTTATAACTTCTTTCGTTTACGCTCTCGATAAATTTCAAATAAGATCGGCAATAAACTCAGCGCAATAATTAATCCAATAATTGGCAAAAGATATTTATCAATCGATCCTTCAATTTTTTCACCAAGCAGATAACCAAGAAGCAAGATTCCATCAGTCCAAACAATTGCTCCTAAAATATTCCAAAAAATAAATACCTTAGTCTGAATCCCAATAATTCCAACTACTGGATTAATTAAAGTTCTGACAAACGGAATAAATCTTGCCAGCAGCAATGCTTTACCAATCCCATACTTAGCTAGCCATTTTTCAGTTTGAACAACTCTTGCTTGGGTAAAAAATCTGCCATCAGGTCGATCAAATAGTTTTCGCCCATACTTTTCACCAAACCATCTGCCAACAAAGGAGCCAGTAATGGCGGCGACTGGTGCCAATATGAATAGTTCTAAAGTTGGAAGCTGATTTCCATTTAATAATGCCGCTCCCGTTGCAGAGGCTGCGATACCTGCAATAAATAAAAGTGAATCACCTGGAAAAGCTAAGCCAATTAACAATCCAGTTTCAGCAAATAAAATGAACAAGATCCCAATCAAACCAAGATCGGTCACTATCGAGTGGGCATCAAAGAGATTCATCTTGGGGTCAGGGTATCTGCCCAAGATGTGGAAAATGAGCGTGATTTATCCACGGCATACCTATTTATTTGTAAAAAGGGTTAAAGGTATGCGTAAACTCGGCCGTCGTAAGTTTTGTGCTCATAGCCGAGCCCTATCCAAGGAGAGTTCATTGAATCTTGTCCAAGTAAGTGGGAGCAACCTCAACTACGTATATGCAATTGTAGGTATTTCATTATTGGCACTCTCCATCGCCTACGCATTACGGGCACAGGTATTAGCTCAAGGAGTAGGAACTGCAAAGATGCAGGAGATCGCAGCCGCGGTACAAGAGGGCGCAGCTGCATATCTTTCTCGACAATTTAGAACACTCTCAGTTTTCGTAGCAGTTGTTTTTGTACTTTTATTTGCCCTGCCTGGTGAAACTGATATCAGAGTAGGCCGTTCAATATTTTTCTTAGTTGGCGCAGGCTTTTCTGCATTAGTTGGTTACAACGGAATGTGGCTAGCAGTAAGAGCGAATGTTCGCGTGGCAGAGGCCGCTAGAAAGAAGTCGGCAGAAAAAGCAGTTCAAATCGCATTTCGTACCGGTGGCGTAGTTGGTATGACCACCGTTGGTCTTGGCTTACTTGGCGCATCTTTGGTTGTAATTATTTATAAAGAGAATGCTCCATCAGTATTAGAAGGTTTTGGTTTTGGTGCTGCGATGCTTGCGATGTTTATGCGAGTTGGCGGCGGTATCTTTACAAAGGCTGCAGATGTAGGCGCAGATTTAGTTGGAAAAGTTGAAAAGGGAATTCCTGAGGATGACCCAAGAAATGCGGCAACTATTGCCGACAATGTTGGCGATAACGTTGGTGACTGTGCTGGTATGGCAGCAGATCTATTTGAGTCATATGCCGTAACTCTGGTGGCAGCATTAATTCTTGGAAAAGCTGGATTTGGTGATGCCGGACTTATTTATCCATTAATTGTTCCAGCAATTGGGATCATTACTGCAATCCTTGGCATTTTCTTAACTAAATTACGTCCAACCGATAAGACAGCAATGAATGCAATTAATCGTTCATTCTTCACCAGCGCAATTATTAGTGCAGTGTTAGTTGGGTTTGCAACCTTTACATATTTACCAGACTCACTAATGAATATGTCTGGCTTAACTCTTGAAGCACAATCAGTTGATGTAAACCCAAGAGTTTTGGCATACGGGGCGGTATTAATTGGTATTGCACTCGCCGCTGCTATTCAAATACTTACCGGCTTCTTTACTGAGGTTGGAAAGCGCCCAGTAAATGATGTTGCATCATCTTCAAAAACTGGAGCTGCAACTGTAATTCTGGCTGGTATCTCAGTTGGTTTTGAATCAGCTGTTTACTCAGCATTATTAATTGCCGCAGCAGTCTTTGGTGCATTCTTATTAGGTGGTGGCTCAATTGTTCTATCACTATTTGCGGTAGCACTTGCAGGAACTGGATTATTAACCACAGTTGGCGTAATTGTTGCGATGGATACCTTTGGTCCAATCTCAGATAACGCGCAAGGAATTGCCGAGATGAGTGGAGATGTTAAGGGTGAAGGCGCAAAGATCCTGACATCACTAGATGCAGTTGGTAATACCACTAAAGCAATTACAAAAGGTATTGCAATTGCAACTGCGGTCTTAGCTGCAACCGCGTTATTTGGTGCATTTACTGATGCAATTAAAAACTCAGTTCTTGAAAAAGGCTTAGTAGTTAAGGATCAAGTACTTTCACTACAAGGCGTATTAGATGTGGCAGATCCAAGAAACTTAGTTGGATTAATAATTGGTGCAGCTGTGGTCTTTATGTTCTCAGGTCTGGCAATTAATGCAGTATCAAGAGCGGCAATTGCAGTAGTAGTTGAAGTTCGCGCACAATTTAAGAAGTATCCAGGAATTATGACTGGCAAGGTAAAGCCTGAGTACGGTCGGGTAGTTGATATCTGTACTCGTGACTCACTTCGCGAACTTGCAACCCCAGGATTACTTGCAGTAATGGCACCAATCGCAGTTGGTTTTGGTTTAGGTGTTGGTGCACTTGGCGCATACCTAGCCGGCGCAATTGGTACCGGCACACTGATGGCGGTTTTCTTATCTAACTCAGGTGGTGCTTGGGATAACGCTAAGAAGATGATTGAAGATGGCAAGTACGGCGGCAAAGGATCTGAAGCACACAAAGCAACTGTGGTTGGTGACACTGTTGGTGATCCATTTAAAGATACCGCTGGCCCTGCAATTAACCCGTTAATTAAGGTAATGAACTTAGTTGGCTTGTTGATAACACCAGCAATTGTCGGCTTTACCTTAGATGATAATGGTCAAATAAATATGATCATTTCACTTCTTGCCACACTTGCGATTATTTTTGCACTTGTGCGCAATCGCAGGCGTGCAACTGTAATCGTCTAACAGCTTTAACTTCCCCATTTAAAAGAAGGAAATACTTTGGGCACAAAGTTAGTAATTGTTGAGTCCCCTGCTAAGGCGCGCAAAATTGGCTCCTTTTTAGGGGATGAGTATGTGGTGGAAGCATCCGTTGGCCACATCCGCGATTTACCACAACGCGCAGCTGATATTCCAAAAGAGTTTAAGAAATTTGCATGGGCAAAAGAAGGTGTAAATATTGAAGAAGAGTTTGCACCTTTATATGTAATTAATCCAGATAAAAAATCTAAAGTCGCAGAGTTAAAAGAGTTAATGAAAGATGCTGATGAGTTAATTCTGGCAACAGATGAAGACCGCGAGGGTGAAGCAATTGCTTGGCACTTAATTGAAGTATTACGGCCAAAGATTCCAATTCGGCGAATGGTTTTTCATGAGATCACAAAAGATGCAATTCAAAAAGCGGCGAAGGAAACCCGCGATCTAGATTATCGATTAGTTGATGCCCAGGAAACTAGAAGAGTTTTAGATCGCCTTTATGGCTACCGGCTTTCCCCGGTTTTGTGGAAAAAAGTTATGCCAAGAATTTCTGCAGGGCGCGTGCAGTCGGTTGCAACTAGATTAATTGTTGAACGCGAACGTGAGCGAATGGCCTTTATTTCATCTGGTTGGTGGGATTTAGCAGCAGCGTGTGTGCCAGGTTTTAGTGCAAGACTATTATCACTGGACGGCAAAAGAGTTGCGGCCACAAATGATTTTGATTCAAATGGCGGCATAAAAGAAAAATCTGCGACAAATATTTTATTACTAGATGAAGCTGCCGCTCGTGAACTAGTTCAATCACTTAATGGTCAATCATTAGTTGTTAAATCATTAGAAGAATCTCCTAGAACTGAGCGACCAAAGGCACCATTTACAACATCGACAATGCAACAAGATGCCGGATCTCGTCTTGGTTGGGGTGCGCAACTAACTATGCGAATTGCTCAGCGGCTTTATGAAAATGGTTACATCACCTATATGCGTACTGATTCGGTAACACTTTCTTCTTCCTCAATTGCCGCCGCAAGATCATCTGCACAAGCTCTGTATGGCAAAGAGTTTGTGCCAGCTACACCAAGAGTTTATGAAGGTAAAACAAAAAATGCTCAAGAGGCACATGAGGCAATCCGCCCAGCCGGTGAATCATTTAGAACACCAGGTGAGTTAGCGCCAGAGTTATCCCGGGATGAGTTTGCACTTTACGATTTAATTTGGAAACGCACAATCGCCTCTCAAATGTCAGATGCAAAGAAACAACAGATGCGAGTTGATTTTTATGTTAAAACAAAAACTGGCAACGATGCAATATTTCGCGCCAATGGTTCAGTAGTTGTATTTGCGGGCTTCCTGGCGGCGTATGAAGATATTGTTGAAGAAAAAGCAGATATCGAAGAGACAGATCGCCGGTTACCAGCAATGAGTGTTGGTGAAAAAATTGAGGTTAGTGAATATAGTTGTGAGGGACACGAAACAAAACCACCAGCAAGATATACCGAACCAACATTGGTTAAAAAGCTTGAAGAGTTGGGCATTGGCCGTCCTTCAACATTCGCATCGATTATGCAGACAATTCAAGATCGAGGTTATGTTGCTAAACGCGGCAGAGCTTTAGTTCCAACTTTCTTAGCTTTCTCAGTTACCGGCTTACTTGAGCAGCACTTCACAAAGTTAATTGATTACGAATTTACTGCCTCAATGGAGGAGGACTTAGATCGAATTGCAAATGGTGACGAGGAAAGAGTTGCTTGGCTTACTAAGTTTTTCTACGGCAGCGATAACAATCCCGGCTTAGCTGATTTATCGGCAGATCTTGGCGCGATTGATGCGCAAGCAATTAACACCATGAAGATGGGTGAAGATATTGAGATCAGAGTTGGTAGATTTGGTGCATATTTGCAACAAGGTCAAGGGGACGATCGAAAGTTTGCAAATATTCCAGAGCAGATGGCACCTGATGAGTTAACACTTCCAGTTGCAATTGAACTTCTTGCTAAACCTTCGGGAGAGCGAAAGTTAGGAACTGATCCAGAAACCGGCTTAGAAGTTATTGCTAAATCCGGAAGATTTGGCGCGTATATCACCGAAGTATTTCCGGAGGAGATTGTTGAAGAGGGCGCGAAAAAGAAAAGAAAAAAGAAGGATGCGCCAAAACCTAAGACTGCATCCCTGCTTTCAACAATGTCATTAGATACCGTTGATTTATCAGATGCACTTCGGTTGTTGTCTTTACCAAGATCTCTAGGTTCATATCAAGATGAAATTATTACTGTACAAAACGGTAGATACGGTCCTTACATGAAGCATGGTGCAGATTCACGCACTCTAACAAGTGAGGATCAATTATTTTCAATTGGCTTAGAGGAAGCGATTGAGATTTATAAACAACCAAAGGTTAGAAGACGTGGTGTTGCAAAGCCGCCACTTAAAGAGTTGGGCAAAGATCCACAAACTGAGCGCGAAGTAATTGTTAAGGATGGCAGATTTGGTGTTTATGTTACTGATGGCGAAACAAATGCAACCTTGCGAAGAGGTGACGCAGTTGAGTTATTAACATTAGAGCGAGCACTTGAATTATTAGCAGGGCGTCGTGCCTGGGAGATTGAAAATCCTGGCGGTTCAAAGAAGAAAGGTAAGCGGGCTAAAAAAAGTGCGCCTACCCTGACTGAGAAAACTGTTAAGGGTGCTGGTGCTAAAAAGCGGGCTAAAAAGACTGCTACTGGTGTTGGAAATGCACCAAAGTAAACGTCATTAGGCGCAAGTAGACTTACAACATGTCACTGCCATTTCCAGCGGCCCCCGCGCAATCTGAATCCAGAAGTGTGTTGGCAATTCCAGCATTTAGAAAACTTTGGCAAGCAATGGCATTCTCATCTTTTGGTGACTGGCTAGGACTTCTAGCTTCAACTGCACTTGCGCAGCAATTAGCTGGTGGTGATTATGCAAAGGCAAACTTTGCAATCGCTGGTGTATTTATTGTCAGATTACTTCCGGCAGTAATTCTTGGGCCATTTGCTGGCGTAATTGCTGATCGATTTGATCGAAGAAAATTAATGATTATCTGTGACATCTTAAGATTTTCACTTTATCTTTCAATCCCAATAGTTGGTAATTACTTCTGGTTGTATACCGCATCAGTCCTTGTTGAGATTGTTACCTTATTTTGGTCACCAGCTAAAGAGGCATCTGTTCCAAACCTGGTGCCAAAGTTAAAGTTAGAAAGTGCTAACCAAGTTTCATTACTGGCCGCCTATGGCACAGCACCAATTGCGGCAATTGCGTTTTCACTTCTTGCTCTTTTCACTGGTGCTATAAATTCGGTAATTGGAAATACCACCCCAGCCTCAGCCGCTGATTTAGCACTTTATTTAAATTCAATAAGTTTTGCATTTTGCGCCTACACAGTGTGGCGTTTAAAAGAAATTCCAGCCGGCCCTGGAGATAAGTTGAAGCAGCTCTCGCTTGGAAAATCTTTATGGGATGGGTTTTCATTTATTAAAGAATCTAAAATAATCCGAGGGTTAATTTTTGGGATGCTCGGTGCATTTTTTGCAGCTGGTGCGGTAATAGGTTTAGCAAGAACTTTTGTAAGCGATCTACAAGCTGGTGAAGCCGCCTACGGTATTTTGTTTGGTGCAGTGTTTTTTGGTTTAGCATTAGGAATTTCATTTGGCCCAAAAGTGTTCGCACAATTTTCTAAAAGAAGATTGTTTGGAATTTCACTTACGATTTCTGGTTTATTCTTAGTAATCCTTGCCTTGGTATTAAACCTGGTTTTGGCAATATTTATTACTATTATTCTAGGAATTTTTGCTGGAATCTCTTGGGTCACTGGATTCACCATGCTTGGAATGGAAGTTGAAGATGAGTTGCGTGGGCGAGTTTTTGCCTTCATCCAATCTTTAATCCGAGTTTCACTTGTGCTTGTTTTAGCCGTTGCGCCTCTCATAGCTGCAGCGATTGGAGAACATACATATAAATTTAAATCAACAACTCTTTCTTATAATGGTGCGTCATTTACAATGTTTTTTGCTGGTTTAATTGCGGTAACCGTGGGTGTTGCTTCCTATTTTCAAATGCGAGATCGACCAACTGTTTCTCTGTTAAGTGATATTAAGTCAGCTCTTCGTGGCGAGTTGGGTGCAATAACTGGCCAAGCTTCCAACGGTGTATTCATCTCATTTGAAGGTGGCGAGGGTTCTGGCAAATCAACCCAAACTAAATTATTAAAAGAGTTATTAGAAAAAAATGGCGAAACTGTTTTATTAACTCGTGAGCCAGGTGGTACACCACTTGGAAATCAAATACGAGATATCTTGCTTGATAATAAAACCGGCGCAATCTCACCAAGAGCTGAAGCACTTATGTATGCCGCAGATCGAGCACACCATGTTTATTCAATGATTAGGCCCGCACTTGAAAGAGGTGAGGTAGTAATTAGTGATCGCTATTTTGATTCCTCAATTGCGTATCAAGGAGCCGGCAGAGTTTTACTACCAACTGAGGTTGCACGAATTTCAAGGTGGGCAACAGAATCTTTAACGCCAACCTTGACTGTAATTATGGATTTACCTGCTGAAATTGGTTTGGGTAGATTGCAATCAACCGATCGGCTAGAGAGTGAACCATTAGCTTTTCACGAAAGAGTGCGGCATGAGTATCTAAATCTTGCTTATCAAGATCCAGAAAGGTTCTTAGTAGTTGATGCATCTTTGAGTATTGAGCAAATTCACCAGGTAATTTCTGAGCGAGTTTTAACAATAAAATCTCTGAAAAGAAATCAGAAGCAGTAATGAGTGTTTTTAATTCACTAATTGATCAAAGTGAAGTTGTTAAAGTTTTACAAGAAGCAGTTAAATCATCGAAAAATAAGGGTGATCACACTCAAGCGATGACACATGCCTGGCTATTTACTGGCCCACCCGGTTCTGGTAGATCAAACGCCGCAGTTGCTTTTGCCGCCGCTTTAGTTTGTAAAGATGGTGGCTGCAGTAAGTGTGTTGATTGCATGTCAACAATTACGGGTTCGCACGCAGATGTTGAATTAATAAAAACAGAAGGTTTATCAATAAAAATAGATGAGATAAGAGATTTAATTAGTAGGGCTTCATGGGCGCCATCAGTTGCAGCTTGGCGAGTAGTGGTAATTGAGGACGCCGATCGCCTAACTGATTCAGCAGCAAACGCATTACTTAAAGTGGTTGAAGAGCCAGGACTTAGAACTGTTTGGCTACTTTGCGCACCAACTCTTACCGATGTCCTACCCACAATTAGATCACGTTGTCGCCACCTTTCACTGCGAACACCATCTACCAAAGCTATTACTAAATTATTAATAGAAAGAGATTCAATTGACGCAGCAACTGCTGAATTTGTTGCCAAAGCCTCTGGTGGTCATATTGGTCGAGCTCGGCGATTAGCAACGGATACAAACGCAAAAGAAAATCGAAAAAATATTATGAAATTACTATTCACAATTAAAGATATAGCAAGCGCGTTTAAAGCTGCCCAGAATTTAGTTGAGGCAGCAAAAGCTGATGCAACTGCTGACTCTGAAGCAAAAGATGAGTTAGAAATATCTAAACTAAAAGAAGCATGGGGCGGTAGCGGATCAAAATTAGCCGCCGGTGGTTCAAAGGCTGTGAAGGAGTTAGAGAAGGAACAAAAATCTCGCTCTACTCGGATGGTAAGAGATTATCTTGATCGGGCTTTATTAGATCTTTCAACTTTGTACCGAGATGTTTTACTTGTTCAATCTGGATCTGGTGATTCACTTATAAACGAAGATCTAAAATCTGAAATTATTAAGCTGGCAGCTAATGAGGGTCCAGAGCGAACCCTTAAGAAGATTGAAGCAATTTTGAAAACCAGGCGGAATTTGGCACAAAATGCCGCCCCTTTGCTACTAATTGAAGCCCTAATGTGTGAACTGCGTTAAAGAAATGGTAATTAGCACCCACAAAGGTAAGGCAAAATACTCTCATGCGTCTTGACCATGTTTCATATGTAGCCTCTCATGAACAAATTTCTGATGTAGTTAATCGAATTGGTTCACAAATCGGTACTGCGTTTATTGATGGCGGCATTCATCCGAAATTTGGCACACGAAATTTTACAGCGCCATTATTAAATGGACAATACATTGAAGTGGTTTGTCCGTTAGATCATCCAGCAACTGATACGACGCCATTTGGTCAAGCTGTTAAGAAAAAAGCTGAAGCAGGCGGTGGTTGGTTGACTTGGGTATTTAGTTCAAATGAATTAAGCAAGGTAGAGGATAAGTTTGGAAGAAAAGCTGCAGATGGTTATAGAACTAGACCTGATGGCAGTGAATTAAAATGGAAACAAATTGGTGTTAGAGAGATTATGGGCGCGGGCGAGCTACCATTCTTTATTCAATGGCTTACCGAGAATCATCCATCAAAGGATGGTAACTCTGTTGCGAAAATATCAAAAATTATTATTGCTGATGATGAAAAACTTGCTGATTCATGGTTCAAAACCGAGATTGAATCTGGGCTAAAAGATGTTGTAATCGAGTGGGTAAAGCCAGAGGTAAATGATGGAGATAAAGGGATTGTTGCAGTTGAATTAACTGTGAATGATACAAAAATCACGCTTGATTAATTGTTGGTAATTTTAAAATAAAAAGTACGGTAAACTTAAGTCAGTAATTCCCCCATGTGCTTACACCTTGTAAGCGCCTTGCGAGTCTTAATCTCTAATCACCACCAAGACGCGCATCATGTCTTGTTAGGTTGATTTATGTCATTTAAAGATTTAGGCGTTAATCCTGCGCTGATCAAAGCACTACACACCGCAGGCATTGAAAAACCATTCCCAATTCAAAAAGCCACATTGCCTGATGCAATCGCTGGCAAAGATATTTTAGGTCGGGGCCAAACCGGTTCTGGAAAAACCTTAGCTTTCGGTCTAGCGCTGATGACCCGGTTAGCTGGAAAAACAGCAGCTCCGATGAAGCCGCTTGCTTTAGTTTTATCACCAACTAGAGAACTAGCAATGCAGATAAGCGATGTAATCGCGCCATTGTCTAGGACGGTTAATTTGAATTCACAAGTTGTCGCTGGCGGACTTTCATACTCAAAACAAATTCAAGCTCTAAAAAGAGGCGTGCCAATCGTGGTTGCTACGCCTGGCCGGCTAATTGATTTAATTCAAAAGAAACATATCCGATTAGATGATATTTCAATAACAGTATTAGATGAAGCTGATCAGATGGCTGATATGGGATTTTTACCAGATGTTAAAAAGATCCTTGATCAAACTAAACCCGACGGACAACGCATGTTATTTAGCGCCACCTTAGACAAAGATGTCGACTCACTTGTTAAGAAGTATTTAAAAAATCCAGTAACCCACTCATTAGCAAATGAGAAATCAACTGCTGGCAATATGACTCACCATGTTTTAATTATGGAACAAGCTCATAAAGATTTAATCACATCTCAGATTGCTGCTAGAAAAGGGAAAAGTATTTTCTTTGTTAGAACAAAACATGGCGCAGATAAATTAACTAAGAAGATGCAAGAAGTTGGTGTTGCAGTTGGCGCTTTACATGGCGGCAAAACCCAAGCACAACGTTCTAGAGTTTTAGAAGCTTTTAAAGCAGGCCATACAAATGCATTAGTGGCAACTGATGTTGCAGCCCGAGGCATACATGTTGATGATGTTTCTTTAGTTGTACATGTTGATGCACCTGAGAACCATAAAGATTATTTACACAGAGCTGGCCGAACTGCCAGAGCTGGCGCGGTTGGAACAGTGGTAACACTTGCCACTCATAAGCAAAGAAAAGGTGTGCACGGCTTAGCAGCAAGAGCGGGCGTGAGATTAAATGAATCAACAGTTAGACCACTTGATGCTAATTTAGTAAAGGTAACCGGAGCAGCCGAGCCATCAGGTATTCCAATTGTTAGCGCGCAAGGTGCAAAAAGTGAAGGTGATGGTAGGTCTGGTGGGTATCGAGGTTCAAGATCTAGAGGCGGCGGTAAAAAGAAAAAATCTCGTCCGCGTCCACATGAGCGTCGCAAACGTCCTCGGTAATAATATTTAAAGTTAATATTTCTTATGGCAAATATTTCTAGCAGTATAGAGTTAAATGGAATTAACTTTATTAATGAGTCAGAGCGCAAAGGCTCAGCCAGTTCATTATTTTGGCCGTGGGCTGCCGCGAATGTTTCATTTCTAGCACTTTCATACGGTTCATTTTTCTTAGGGTTTGGTATTTCATTTTGGCAAGCAACCTTTGCCGCTGTAATTGGGACACTGAGCAGTTTCTTCTTAGTAGGAATTTCATCTCTTGCTGGTAAGCGAGCTAATGCGCCAACCATGACCTTATCTAGAGCTGCCTTCGGCGTTAAAGGAAATATTGTTCCAGGACTTCTTTCATACTTAATATTTGTTGGCTGGGAAACAGTTTTAGTCTCTCTTGCAACCTTAGCTACTGAAACAGTATTTACTAGGGTTGGCCACCTTGATGTTAATTTATCTAGAGTTTTAGGATTTTTACTTGCCGGTGGATTAACAATTATTGGCGGCGTGCTTGGCTTTAAAGTAATTATGAAATTACAAGTTTATTTAACAATCGCTACCTTAATATTAACTGCCGGTTATATTGCGCTAACTATTTATCAAATTAATTGGTCTTCTGTTAACTCAATTCCTAGTGGAAACGCTCAAGGTTTTATCGGTGCTTTGATATTTGGTGTTACCGGCCTAGGGCTCGGCTGGGTAAATTGCGCAGCAGATTACTCTAGATATTTACCAAGAAAAGTTTCTGGCAGAGCGGTAGTTGGCTGGACCGTTTTTGGCGCATCAATTGTGCCGATAATTTTAGTAATTTATGGTGCCCTACTTGCTGGCTCTAGTAAAGAGTTAAATGATCAAGTAGCCAGTGATCCAATTGGTGCTTTAACCACATTGCTTCCGACCTGGTACTTAATTCCCTTTGCATTAGTTGCAGTCTTAGGGCTAATTGGTGGCGCAATTTTAGATCTTTACTCCTCTGGCCTTACCTTAGTTTCAATTGGTCTACCGGTTAAAAGACATGTTGCTGCCAGTATTGATGGCGTAATCATGACTGCCGGCACAATTTATTTAGTTTGGTTTGCATCTGACTTCTTCGTGCCATTTCAAGGATTTTTAATTACCTTAGGTGTTCCAATCGCTGCATGGTCAGGTTTGTTTGTGGCCGATGTATTAATGCGAAAAAGCTATAGTGAAAAAGAGTTATTTGATTCAAATGGCAGATATGGCGCATATAACTTTAGATCAATTGGATTAGTCGCACTTGGTGCAGTAATTGGCTGGGGATTGGTAACTAACTCATTAGCTTCTTGGCTATCTTGGCAAGGATATTTACTAGGACCAATTGGTGGGCGAAGTGGAAGTTGGGCTTATGCAAACCTAGGAGTTATTGCCGCGTTATTAATTGGTTTTACCGGGCATATTATTTTGTCTAGAAAAAAGATTAAAAAAGAAGAGGTTTAATTTTTCCAAGAGGTAAAGAGCGGTCTGCCCTCTGCATAACCGGCAGCTGATTGGATTCCAATAACTGCCTTTTCATTAAATTCAATTAAGTTTTTAGCACCACTGTATGTGCAAGATGAACGAAGGCCTGCAACGATTTCATCAATTAAATCTTCAACACCAGGACGTGCTGGATTTATGTACATCCGAGAGCTTGAGATTCCCTCTTCAAATAATGATTTGCGGGCGCGATCAAATGCATCCTCACTTGCGGTTCGAGCTGCTACAGCTCGTGCAGATGCCATACCAAATGACTCTTTATATAAACGCCCATCAGAATCTTTCCGTAGATCACTTGGGGACTCATAAGTACCAGCAAACCAAGAACCAATCATTACTTGAGCTGCACCTGCGGCAAGAGCGAGGGCAACATCTCTTGGATGGCGAACGCCACCATCTGCCCAGATAGTTTTGCCATGCTTCTTAGCCTCTGCTGCGCATTCAAGAACAGCAGAAAACTGGGGACGGCCAACACCAGTTTGCATACGGGTTGTACACATCGCACCAGGACCTACACCAACTTTAATAATGTCAGCACCAGCTTCAATCAACTCCTTGGTGCCAGCAGCGGTAACAACATTGCCAGCAACAATTGGTACCGATGGATTTAATGCTCTAATTGTTTTTAATGCATCGACCATCTTCTTTTGATGTCCATGGGCGGTATCAACGACTAATACATCTGCCCCTGCTGCCAATAATTGCTTAGCTTTGCCAGCCACATCGCCATTAATACCAACAGCGGCCGCAACCTTTAACTTTCCGTTGGCATCAATTGTTGGTTGATACATCGTTGCCCGAAGTGCACCGGTGCGAGTGATAATTCCAACTAACTTGCCACTCTTATTTATTACTGGGGCGAGACGCCTGCGTTGTTCAGTTAGATATTCAAATGCCTCTTTCGGGGTGACATCATCTTTCAAACTTACTAAATCCTTTGACATAATCTTGTTTAATTGAGTAAAGCGGTCAACATTTTCACAATCAGCCTCAGTAATAATTCCAACTGGTATCTCATTTTCAACCACAATTAATGCGCCGTGGCTTCGCTTGGTAATTAAATCAATTGCATCAGCTACAGTTTCATTTGGATTTAGCGTTACTGGAGTATCAAAAATTATGTGGCGTGATTTAACCCAACTAATTACATCGGCAACAATTTCAATTGGAATATCTTGTGGGATAACTGCCATACCGCCCCGGCGAGCAACTGTTTCTGCCATCCGACGTCCACTAATTGCAGTCATGTTTGCTACTACTAATGGAATTGTGGTGCCAGTTTTATCAAATGCGGTTAGATCAACATCCATCCGGCTAGATAACTCTGAATAAGAAGGGACCATGAATACATCGTCATAGGTCAGATCGTGGCTTGGGTTATTTATGAAACGCACGTGGGGAAATTATACTCGCCTTTGCCTTACTCGCCCACGCTCAATCAAACCCGCCCTGACCTATCGTGGGCATATTCACACTCATCTATCAGCCTTAATTGCTAGGGTTGTATTACTTCCCAAACAGATTAAACCAACAGGAGCTAATTTGTCTGAAGATGATGATTTCAGTTCAGAAGAAATAATTACTGAAGAGATGCTTTGGGAGCGAATTCCTGAAGTTGATGGTTTAGATCGAGCAAATACATATTATGAATTAAGCGCGCGAATATATGCTCGTGGTCAATATGACGAAGCATTAGCACTTGCTGAAACTGCCAGAGATATTTATTCAGATTTGGGAGCAGTAGCCCCAGCAGAAGGATTAGCCCAGGCGTATTCAGCAATTGGTTATAACTTAAATCAATTAAAGCGGATGAATGAAGCTGCTAATGCAATGAGCAAAGCGGTAGATCTGCTTCGCGAAACTAAATCACCAATAGCAATTGAACTCGCCTGCACCTTAGGTGAGTGGTGGTTTAACTCTAAAGAGTATGAAAAAACTATTGAGTGCATGAATGATTGTGTGCAGGAGCATTTAGTAGATGGCAATGATTCGGGGGCGGCTAATGATCTACACCTAATTGGTTGCGCATACCGTGAGTTAAAAAATTATGAGAAATCACTTGAGGCATTTAAAGAATCACGGGCATTATTTAAGAAGTTAAAAGAGGTTATCAATGTGGCAAGGTGTGATCAAAAGATTGCTCACTGCTTAACTGAATTAGGGGATGCAGAAGGTGCGTTAATTTCTGCTCAAAAATCATTAGATGTATTTGTTACCGCTCATGATCATCGCCGTGAGACCTACTCTTCATTTGAGTTAGGCAAAGCACAAATTGCATCTGGTCAATTTGAAGAGGCTCTTATGACCCTTGAAAATGTATTAGAGAATGTGACTGAATCTGAGTTTAAAGATTTTGAATTTATTATTGATATTGAACGCAAGATCGCAATCACACTTCGCAAATTAGATCGAGACATGGAGGCTGATGAGATTGTCCGCCGCCTAGACGCTGTTGTTGAAGTAATTGATGAGGATTAATTAAGTAATTACTTTTTTGGGTGGTTAGTTGGATTCAAATGTTGCATTGCCCAGGCATACATTGCGATCGCACCAGCAGCTGATGCATTCATAGACCTAGTTGAACCATATTGAGAAATTGCTAAAACTACCGTGCAGATTTCAACACCTTCATCACTCATGCCCGCACCCTCTTGGCCAAATAACATCACGCATCTCTTAGGTAAATCAGTACTTTCTAATTGTTTAGAAACTGGCAAATTATCAATTCCAATAATTGGTAGATTTTCGTTGTCACACCAAGCTTTAAACTCTGCAACGGTTGCATGATGGTGAACAGTTAAATATCTATCAGTAACCATTGCACCTCTTCGGTTCCAATCACGTTTACCAACAATATGAACCGCTGAAACATTAAATGCATTTGCAGTTCTAACTATTGAACCAATATTTAAATCATGTTGCCAATTTTCAATTGCGATTTGTAGTTCATGTCGCTTGGTATCAAGATCGGCAACAATTGCTGATAACTTCCAATACCTGTACTTATCTAAGACATTTCTGCGATCACCTTGCTCAAGTAACTCTGGATCAAAGTGATTATCAGTTGGCCATGGTTTAGAGTGTGGTCCTACGCCAACTACCTGGTAAAACTCACCAGGACCGACAATTGATTCAGACATAAGTAAACCTTAAGGCTAAGGAGTGGTGATGCGAAAATCATGGCTGCCTGCCTATCTAGCATTAGGCCTAGTTTGGGGTTGTTCCTTTATTTTCATAAAACTTGGCCTTGAATTTTTAACTCCATTTGGGGTTGCCTTTGTTAGATGCGCATTAGGGGCTATTACATTATTAATAGTTGTAAAACTTATGAAAATTGATTTACCAAAAGAAAAAAGCACTTGGTACAAACTTTGGATAGTTGCAATGTTATTAAATGTGGTTCCGGGAATTCTTTTTGCTTATGCAGAGCTGCATGTGACATCTGTTCTTGCTGGAATTATTAACGCCACCACTCCGCTTGCGACATTAATTGTGATGCTAATTGCATTTAGAGAAGAAAAATTAAAAGCCGAACAGGTGTATGGGCTAATTCTTGGTGGCATCGGAGTAATGGTAGTTCTTGGGATTTGGCAAGGAATCGGTGACAATCAACTAACTGGTGTAATCGCATTGCTGATTGCTGTTACATGTTATGGAATTTCATTTCCATACTCAAAGCGAAACGTAATCCCACTTGGCTTAAAACCAGAGGCTGCTGCCACCACCCAATTAATTATGGCTGCAATTACTTTATTACCATTTTATTTATATGATGGAATATCTCAGGATAACTATCGACCAGCAAATATTTTTGCCATGCTAGCTCTTGGAATTTTAGGAAGTGGCTTTGCTTATATTTGGAACTTTTCGATCATTGCTGCCGCTGGAAGTTCTATCGCTAGTTCAGTGACCTATCTAACTCCAGTTGTTGCAGTCTTTGTTGGTTGGCTATTCTTAGGCGAAGTTATTGTTTGGCATGAACCAGTAGGCGCACTGTTAGTAATACTTGGAGCCGCAGTTTCACAAGGAAGATTTAATCGAAGGGTGCAGATTTAATGAAGAAAATATCAGCACTTCTTTTATTAGTCTTAACATTTAACCTACAGCCAGCTTTAGCGGCCGAACCATTACCTCAACCATTTTTTGATTACCTAAGCTCAAAGTATTTAGCAGACCCTGGAATTATTTTATTAGATGGAAGTACAAAAGAGGTTGTCTATGAGAGTGGCGCAGCGGTACTCCGCACTCCCGCCTCGGTTTTAAAATTAACCTCCGCCACAGCAGTCGCAATGGCGTTTGATAGTGACACTATTTTCACAACCACACTATTTAAAACTGAGAAGAAAGGCGTGTTTGTAATTTTAGGAGATGATGATCCATGGATGACATCTAATGCTAAATATCGCGATGCAAATAAACGTGCCTACACGCCAACATTAATTAAGGCAGCATTTGCAACTGATAAAAAATTAAAGAAAATAACTCTGCTTTATGATGGCATAAATGGTTCAGATATCTATTATGCTAAAAAAGCATTAGGTAGAAGAGCTTCAGTTGTGTATAAAGCGATCAGTAAAGATGTTGATCCAACCTCACTCATAACTGAAAAAGTAACTGAGGTAGTTTCGCCACCGCTTTCAAAGATGATTAAATTTGCACTTCTTTATAGCGATAACGTGTTAAGTCAACGACTTGTCATGCTGGCAACTTCAAAATATGGATATCCACTAAATAAAACTGGTTTAAATAAAATGATGAATGAAAAATTAGATGAAATGGGGGTTGATACCACCGGATTATATTTAGAAGATGGTTCTGGTCTATCAGGTGGTAATCGAATCTCTGCGGTAACAGTTTCGCAGTTACTTCTTAAAATTAGAAGTGAACCAAGATTAAAAGTTGTTTATGACTCACTTCCAATAAGTGGAGAATCTGGAACATTAATTGGTAGATACCATTCAACCGCGCCACAAGCTGTTGGCTTAGTTAAAGCAAAAACCGGTTCTACTCGTCACACAGTTTCACTTGCTGGCTTTGCTACATCTGGCGATAAAGAATATGTGTTTGTGGTCATTGCAGATCATGTTGGAAGAACAAAAAGGATTCAAAATGCAGCACGCAGCGCTATTGATCGAATGCTGGGCACAATTACTAAACCGCCTACCGCACCACTTCCAGTACCTAACCCATCAACAATTCCATTTGTTGCAACTTCATAAAAATTGTTAATTTCAACTACAGCGATAGGCTTAAATCACTAATGAAAAATTACCTAGATTTAATGAAGCTCCGCGTCGTTGAACTATTACTTGTCACAACAGTTCCGGCTCTATTTATTGCAAGTGAAGGTATCCCAAGTGTTTCAGTAACCTTTTGGAGTTTGCTTGGTGGAACATTAGCTGCAGGAGGTGCCAACGCATTTAATATTGTGATCGAAGCAGACTCTGATCGGTTAATGAAGCGAACTGCAAACCGACCAATTGCAACTGGGCAGATTTCAAAAAAGAACGGCTTAATATTTTCATTATTTATTTCTATTCTCTCCTTGTTTATTTTCTATATATTTACTACTGATCTAGCAACCTTGCTTACCGCCATTGCAATCATTTTTTATGTCCTAATTTATACAATCACATTGAAAAGAAATACCTCGCAAAATATTGTTTGGGGTGGTATTGCCGGCTGCATGCCAGTTCTGATCGGCCAGGCCGCAGTCACCAATAGCCTGACCATCACCTCTTGGTTATTTTTCATCGTAATTTTCTTTTGGACGCCACCACATTTTTGGGCTCTGGCCGTTCGGTATAAAGATGATTACGCCGCCGCGGGTATCCCGATGTTGCCAGTAGTTGCACCAATGGAATCAGTAATTAGGCAAATGTGGTTTCACTCAATCGCAATGTCAATTACTTCGGTTGCCTTAATTATTAACGCAAAGATGGCGCCATTAATTTTAATTAGTTCTATACTTTTAATTCTGGCCTGGAACCTGCAATTAGTTAATCTGACAAAGTCTCCTACTGAGCCTAATGCCGGTAAATTATTTCAAGCTTCAATTGTTTTTCTCAGCATTTACTCATTTTTAATAGTAGTTGGAGTATTGCTTAAGTAGTTTTTACACTTTTTAATGGGATAATTATTCTCATGTCCTCCCCCCTCGCACTTGATGTTGCCGATTTATCAAAAAAATATGGCGATCGAATGGCGCTTTCTCATGCCAACTTTGAGGTACCGATGGGGAGTATTTGTGGTTTTGTCGGACCAAATGGCTCTGGTAAAACTACAACCATCAGAATGCTGCTTGGCTTAATCACACCGACTACTGGTGGTGGCCATGTTTTAGGTGAGTCAATTACCGAGCCTGAAAAATATTTACCACGAGTTGGCGCCATGATTGAAGGCCCGGCTTTTTATCCAGCACTTACTGGCTTTCAAAACTTAAATGTATTGGCAAAAATTGGTGGATTCTCAACCGATTTAATTGCTGGTTTACTTGATTTAGTAGGTCTTGGTGACCGCGGTAACTCGAAATATAAAACATACTCACTTGGCATGAAACAAAGATTAGGAATTGCGGCAGCATTATTACCAAATCCAAAATTATTAGTTTTAGATGAACCAACCAACGGTCTTGATCCGGCTGGAATCCATGAAATTAGAACACTGCTTCGTAAGCTAGCTGACTCTGGCACAACAGTATTTGTTTCCTCTCACTTACTTTCTGAGATTGAAATGATTAGCGATCACCTTGTGATGCTCAGGTTGGGTAAGGTTATTTTCGCCGGCAAAACAATTGACTTACTTGCTAAACAACAACCAGTAATTGTGGCAAAACCAGAAAATATAAGTGACTTAAATAAACTTGCACAAATTGCAACTGCTGCTGGCCATCAAGCAACAATTACGGAAAACACGGTTCATGTCACCGGTACATCAGATTTCTCCGCCAAATTAAACAAAGCAGCATTTGAAGCTGGAATAACTTTAGAGTCTTTAACTCCCGTAAAAGCATCTTTGGAAGATACTTTCTTTGAAATGACGGGTGAGTAATATGTGGAATGTATTAAGAGCTGAGTTAACAAAACTTCGCCGGCCATCTCTTTCAGTATCAACACTTCTTGCTGTAACTTTTGTTACTAGTTTAATAACATCAGTTCTATTCTTACTTGTTGATTCGCCAGAAGGAAATGGTGAGCGGGGTGTAAGAATAAGCAGAGATGTGCTTTCACTACCTACCGGAATTTCATTGAGTTTTACCAACACTGCAGGCCTTTTGGGCGTCGTCGCACTTTGTGTTTTTGCAGCCCAAACTGCGCAGGAGTACACCTATGGAACGCTTCGCAATTTACTAGTCCGCCAGCCATCTCGGATGAAGATTTTAATTGGCAAATTAGGCGCAATGAAGTTATTTGCAATTGTAATGGTTGCATTTTCTGCAATTGTTGGAATTGCTCTTTCTTATCTGTTTGCCGGCGTAAAGGACATTTCCACGCAAGCCTGGTCAACATCAGATGCAAAAACGGCGGTTTGGCACAGCTTTATCAATGTGTTAATTGCAACAATTGGTTATGGAATTTTTGGAATGATTTTAGGCTTACTGTTTAGATCACCAATCTCTGCAATCTCGATTGGCGTAATTTGGAATTTGATTTTTGAAGGCTTGCTATCTGCATTTGTTAAAAACATTGATCGCTATTTTCCCGGCCAACTATTATCAATTGTTGCTCAAGGAGGTACTGACCGGATTTCTTATCAGTACGCCTTGTTTACCTCATACGGCTTCCTATTAGGTGGGTTAGCCATTGTCGCTTTCTTATTCAAAAAACGAGATGTGGCAAATTGATGATTAAAAAACTGATAGCCGCATTTTTAATATTAACTCTGGTTCCAACTGCAGCAATTGCAGCGCCACCAAAACCAACCCAAGCGCAAATTGATGCCGCTAAAAAACTCGAGGATGAAAAGAAGGCAGCAGCAGATGCTTCTGCTGCAAAATTAAACTCTGCGAAAAAGACTTTAAAGCAACTTGCCTCAATTGCTACTGCAAAACATAAATTATATGTTTCAGCTCAAAATGAATTAAAAATGAAAACTAAACAAGCAGATTTAGCAATGAAGCATTTACAAGTTGCACAAGCCTCTGTTAGTAGTGGAAAACGAGCAATTGGAAAGTTAGCAGCTAATGCTTATGTTTCAGGAGGTGGCTTTACTGATCTAGATTCATTACTAAAAGCAGATGGCCCACAAGATTTAGCAGATCGCCTAAGTGCCTTAGATGCAGTTGGTCAAAATAATTCAACTGCATTAGATCGGTATAAGTCCGCAGAGGTAGTTGCCTCCTCTGCGCAAAAAGCAGCTGACACCGCTAAACAAGCACAGGCAGCTGCCACAATTAAAGTTGCTAGTGCAAAGAAAGCTGCTGAAGCTGCTGAAGCAATGCAGCAAGAAGAGGTAGATAAATTACAAGCTGTTCAAGATAAATTAGCAAAAGAGTTAGCTGTTGCTCAAAAAACACGGGTAACACTTGAACAACAACGCCAACTTGCATTATTAGAAGAGTCAAATGCGGGCCGAGCTGTATTAACTCCTGATCAGTCAAAGATCTGGCCAGATACCGGCTTCACTGGAAGAAGCAGCACTAGATCAACTGAGGCAATGCGGGCAGCTGCAGTTGAGTATGCGTCAAAACAAGTTTTGGCTAAGAAGCGATATGTATGGGGCAGTGAAGGCCCAACAACTTTTGACTGCTCTGGTTTGGTTTATGCCGCCTACCGTGACGCCGGTCTTGGTTGGCCAAATTGGGATCGACTTAACTCCTCACTTTATTGGGTTTCAACGAAGCGTGTGCCATTAAAAGATTTAGTTCCTGGTGACCTACTTTTCTACTCTTATAAACCAACAGTTAACACAATTCACCATATATCCATCTATGCCGGGGACGGCATGATGTGGGAGGCGAACTCAAAAGACAAAGGTTTGCTCTACTCAAGCATCTACAGCGTTAAGGGTTTATTGCCTTACGGGGGTCGGGTCTAATCTTCTCGGTATGAGTACCGCTAGCACACCTTCACTTTGGGAAATTCGTAAGGCGGTTAAACCATGGCTTAGTGATTCTTCCCAAACAATTTTATTTGGTTGTTCTGGCGGTGCGGATTCAATGGCGCTTGCGCTCGCACTTTTTTTAGAAGCAAACAGAACTAAAGTTATTCCAATTGTTGTTGATCACGGATTACAACCAGGTTCAGCACAAGTTACTACACAGACCATTTCTAAACTTAAAGAAATTGGTTACACTCAAATTGAATCAGCAATTGCACAAGTGAAAATTACTGATGGATTAGAGGCTTCAGCCCGCCGGGCTCGGTATCAAATTTTTAATCAATTCATTGACACTCACCAACCAAAGCATTTTTTACTTGCTCACACACTAAATGATCAAGCAGAGAGTGTTCTACTTGGATTAGCAAGGGGATCTGGCGCCAGATCTTTATCTGGTATGGCGTTAGAAAACAATATTTACGTGCGGCCACTTTTAAAAATTTCAAGACAAACTACAGAAGCAGCATGCGGTGAAGGCGGAGTTGAATTTTGGTCAGACCCACATAATGATGATTTAAAGTTTGCAAGAGTAAGAACTCGTAAGAATGTCCTACCTAATTTAGAAGAAAATCTTGGCCCAGGCATTACTGAAGCATTAGTAAGAAGTGCTGATTTACTCCGTGATGATGCAGATGCATTAGATAGTTTTGCTCAAGAGTACTTTGCTCAAACAGATCCTTTAAATTTATCTGTCAATGATCTAGAGCGATTACCTAGAGCGATTAGATCTCGGGTATTACGTCTTGCTATTTATCAAGCCGGAGCACCTTCTGGCAGCCTTTCAGCCGAACATATCAACGGTGCTGAGGCGTTAATCTCTGATTGGCATGGTCAAAAAGAGCTATCGCTACCAGGGGATGTGAAGCTTTTAAGAAATTCAGGCAGAATTACCCTCTCAACCAATAAATAAGGAGCACCGTGGATATTTCAGCCCTTGGTAATGACATTGAAAGAGTTGTTGTTAGCGAGGAGCAAATCCAAACTCGATTAAAAGAGTTAGCTGTGCAAGTTAAAAAAGATTATGAGGGAAGAGATTTAATTCTAGTTGGTGTATTAAAAGGTGCAATTATGGCGATGGCAGATTTTTCGCGTCACCTACAACGACATGTTGATATGGATTGGATGGCAGTTTCATCTTATGGTGCTGGAACAAAATCGAGTGGTGTAGTTAGAATCTTAAAAGATTTAGATAATGATATTTTAGGCAGAGAAGTTTTAATTGTCGAAGATATTTTGGATACCGGATTAACACTTTCATGGCTTACTGAAAATTTACTTTCTCGTGGAGCGAAATCAGTTTCGGTTTTGACTGTTCTTAGAAAGCCTGATGCAGCAACCGTTAAGGTTGAAGCCAAGTATGTGGGCTTTGATATTCCAAGTGAATTCGTGGTTGGTTATGGCTTAGATTTCAATCAGAAGTATCGAAATCTGCCTTTTATTGGCGTTCTAGCCAAACACCTTTATTCTTAATCCTTCCGTTACCAGCTTCAGGAAAAGAGAAGTAATAAGTGGCGCAAAAGAAAAAAGTAAAAATCCCTAAACTAAAAGGGTTTAGCAGCGGGAAAAAACCTGCCAAGCCATCACCACAATTAGCCAGAAGAATTCTGCGTGGGCCACTGTTTTGGATTATTGCTGCTCTTGTTTCTGTCAGTATTTTTGGTCAAATTTCTACCACCGGAAAAGAATTCACTAAGGTCGATACTTCAGTAATTTTAAATGAAATTTCACAAAATAATGTTAAGTCAGCAATCGTTATCGATCGGGACCAAAAGATTCGAGTGGTCTTAAAGGATGGCGAACTAGCCGATGGCGCATCAAAGCTTGAAGCATCTTATGTAGTTGGGCAAGAGCAATTAATTGTTGAGCTATTAACAAGTAATCCACCTTCTACTAATTGGGATGTAGAAGTCCCGTCACAATCATTTTTTGTATCACTTCTATTAAGTATTTTGCCAATCATCCTAATTATTTTCTTGCTTATGTTGTTTATGGGCGGCGGACAAGGAGGGCGCGTACTTTCATTTGGTCGTTCCCGAGCTAAATTACAAAATAAAGAAACGCCAACAAATACTTTTGCTGATGTTGCAGGTGCAGATGAAGCTGTTGCAGAGCTTCGTGAGATTAAAGATTTCCTTGCAAGTCCAGATAAGTACAAAGCAATTGGGGCAAAAATTCCAAAGGGTGTTTTACTTTATGGCCCACCCGGAACTGGTAAAACTTTACTTGCAAGAGCAGTTGCTGGTGAAGCAAAAGTTCCGTTCTACTCAATCTCTGGTTCTGAGTTTGTTGAGATGTTTGTTGGTGTAGGTGCATCTCGTGTGCGTGATTTGTTTGCTCAAGCAAAACAAAATGCACCATCAATAGTTTTTGTAGATGAAATTGATGCAGTAGGTCGCCAACGTGGTGCAGGTCTTGGTGGTGGAAATGATGAACGTGAGCAAACACTTAATCAATTATTAGTTGAGATGGATGGTTTTGAAGCTAACGGACAGGTAATTTTAATTGCTGCAACAAACCGTCCAGATGTATTAGATCCAGCACTTCTTCGGCCTGGAAGATTTGATCGCCAGATTTCAGTGGACAGACCTGATCTAAAAGGGCGGGCTGCAATTCTTGCGGTGCATGCAAAAAATAAACCTGTGGCAAAAGATGTTGAATTAACATCTTACGCAAAACGCACACCTGGATTTACTGGAGCAGATTTAGCAAATGTATTAAATGAGGCTGCTCTGCTTGCTGCCCGTGAAGATCGCAAAGCAATTCGAAACTCAGATTTAGATGAAGCAATTGATCGAGTAATGGCCGGCCCTCAAAAAGTTTCTCGTTTAATGACTGAAGAAGAGAGAAGAATTACGGCATACCATGAAGGTGGCCACGCACTAGTTGCGCACGCACTTCCTCACACTGATCCAGTACATAAAGTTACGATTATGCCAAGAGGCAGAGCACTTGGTTACACAATGGTGTTACCAGATGAAGATCGCTATGCAGTAACTAGAAATCAAATGCTTGATCAGCTTGCCTACACAATGGGTGGCAGAGCTGCTGAAGAATTAATTTTCCATGATCCAACAACTGGTGCTTCAAATGATATTGAGAAGGCAACAAACCTTGCCCGGGCAATGGTTACCCAATACGGAATGACACAAAGACTTGGTGCAATCAAACTTGGTATCTCTGATTCACAACCATTCCTAGGTCGAGATTATGGGCATCAAAGAGATTACTCAGAAAATGTAGCCGCAATCGTTGATGGTGAAATTAGAGAGATGATTGAAAATGCTCATCAAGAAGCGTTTGATGTTTTAGTTGCCAACCGCGAAACATTAGATCGTTTAGTTGAAGAGTTGCTTGAAAATGAAACTTTAAACAAAGAAGAAATCGCTGCTATTTTTAAGAAAGTCAAAAAGGTTAAGCCACGAGCTGCATGGACTGGTTCACAAAATCGAATCCCTTCAAATCAACCACCAGTTGCGCTAAAGCCAGCGAAGATCAAGGTTTCAGAAGAGGAAAAAATAGTTAAAAAAGCCCCTACTAAAAGAAGTGATAAAGATGTAAATGAGTGAGGTTAACTCTGTATCGATGGGGCCAGGAGATGGTGGTGCCAAAAAAGAGTTTGATCAAGCGCGGGCAGAAAAAGCAGTAACTGAGTTATTACATGCATTAGGTGAAGACCCAAATAGAGATGGTTTAAAAGATACGCCAAAACGAGTGGCAAAAGCGTTTGCTGAAAACTTTGCTGGGCTTTGGCAAAAACCAGAGGATGTTTTAACAACTACATTTGATATTGGACATAGAGAGCTAGTAATTGTTAGAGAGATTGAAGTTTTTTCTCACTGTGAGCATCATTTAACTCCGTTTCATGGGGTTGCTCATATTGGTTATATTCCTGGCGAGAGCGGAAGAATTACCGGTATATCTAAACTTGCTCGCCTTGTTGATTTGTATGCGCGCCGGCCTCAAGTGCAAGAGCGCCTTACTTCACAGATTGCCGATGCGTTAGTTGGTATTTTGCAACCAGGTGGGGTAATTGTAATTATTGATTGTGAACACTTATGTATGTCAATGCGTGGAGTTAGAAAATCACAGGCGCGCACAACAACAAGTGCGGTTCGCGGTCAGCTGTTAAATCCTGCAACAAGGGCTGAGGCAATTTCGTTAATAAACCAAAGCAGGTAGGAAAATGTCTAACACTCTTGTAATGGGAATATTAAATATTACCCCTGACTCATTTGCGGATGGTGGAAAGTATTTATCTAAATCAGATGCAATAACTCAAGGCCGGAGATTAATTGCCGAAGGCGTTGATATTATTGATGTTGGTGGTGAATCAACCAGGCCCGGTGCTGAGCGGATAAGTGAAGAAGATGAATTAACTAGAGTAATTCCAGTGGTTATTGAATTAGTTAAAGATGGTGCAGTAATTAGCGTTGACACGATGCGAGCAGAGGTAGCAAAACAAGCAATTGCCGCCGGGGCTACATACATAAATGATGTTAGTGGTGGTTTAGCAGATGAAAAAATGGCTCAGGTAATTGCTTCAAATCTTAACATTCAATACATAGTTATGCATTGGCGTGGGCATTCAAAAGATATGCAAAAACAAGCAGTTTATGAGGATGTCGTTAAAGAGGTTAAAGACGAGCTAGATGAAAGAGTCACTGGACTTTTAAAAGCCGGAGTATCCACTGAACAAATAATTTTAGATCCTGGCATTGGGTTTGCGAAAAACAGTGAACATAATTGGCAGATATTACAAAACATAGAAAGATTTCAATTACTCGGTTACCCACTACTTGTTGGCGTATCACGTAAAAAATTTCTAGGAGAATTAATTAATGCTCCAGAGCCAGATAATCGCGAGGCGGCCACAATCGCATTAACAACGGAGTTAGCTCGCCTTGGAGTATGGGGCGTGCGAACGCATGCAGTTAAAGCACACAAAGATGCAATATCTGTTATTGAAAGGCTTCGTAAATGAGCGACCTAATTAAAATTACTGGCATAAGTGCCAAAGGATTTCATGGCGTATTTCCAAGTGAACGCAAAAAAGGGCAAAAATTTATAGTTGATATTGAATTAAGCATTAATTTAGTTAACCTTAAAGATGATTTAAGTAAAACTGTTAACTATGCAGAGGTTGCTCAGATCGCCCATGACAATATAACTAGTAAACCTGTTTTGCTGGTTGAAACACTCGCTGAAAATATTGCTAAATCAGTTTTAAAGAAATATAAAAAAGTTAAGCAAGTAAAAGTTGTGGTCCATAAGCCGAAAGCTCCACTAACCCTTAAATTTAAAGATGTTTCAGTTGAAATAATTCGTAATCGATGAAAGCCGTTATTTCACTTGGCTCTAATCTTGAAAACCGGAAATTAAATTTAGACATTGCCATCACTCAACTTGAATCTATTTTGGATCAATTAATTGTTTCACCATTTATCGAAACAAAACCTGTTGGCGGCCCTAAACAAGATGATTTCTTAAACGCTGTTGCAATTGGAAGTTGTGAACTAACTGCTGAAGAATTGTTAACAAAATTGCTAGCGATTGAAGATCAAATGGGCAGAGTGAGAGATATCAAGTGGGGGCCAAGAATTATTGATCTAGATTTAATTGTCTATGGAGCTCAAACAATAGATTCAGATTTCCTTAAATTACCTCATCCGCTGGCTCAATCTAGAGAGTTTGTTTTATCACCATGGCTTGCAATTGATCCAGAAGGTGAAATACCAGGCGTTGGCTCAATAAAAACTCTTTTGGCATCCATCGATAGCTCGCGTTAAACTTATCTTCTAGCCCGGTACCCGGAAAGGACTGGAGCCATGATTAAAGTAATTAATTCTGTCGATGATTTGGCGTACCAAAAATGGGATGTATTAGTTCCAACCATGGGTGCTTTGCATGTCGGCCATCAATCATTAATTGAGATTGCAAAAACTAAAGGCGAAAATGTACTAGTTAGTATTTTTGTGAATCCACTGCAGTTTGAAAACAAAGAAGATTTGAATAACTACCCAAAAACTTTAGAGCAAGATATAAAGTTTGCGCAGGCAGCTGGGGCGACAGCTGTATTTATCCCAGATGAGAGCACAATTTATCCAGGCGAAATCGAGAGAGTATCTGCCGGTGAAATTGGTGATTTATATGAAGGAGCATCTCGTCCTAAACATTTCACCGGTGTATTAACAGTTGTAAAAAGACTATTTGATTTAGTTAAACCTAAGGCCGCAGTTTTTGGTGAGAAAGATTTCCAGCAGTTATTTCTAATAAAACGAATGGTTAGCCAACTTGTACTCCCAATTGAAATTATTTCTGCTCCTACCATCCGAGAAGAAAATGGATTAGCAATTTCATCGAGAAACATCAGATTGGATAAAAGCGGGGAAAAAATTTCAGAGGTTATTTATAAGGCCTTGACTATGCCAACAATTGAGCAAGCGAAGAATGAGATATCAAATGAGCCAGGTTTTAAACTGGACTATCTTGAAATAATTGATGAAGCAACATTTGAAAAAGCTAAGCCCGACACGCAAAATAAGCGTGTAATTATTGCTGGTTGGGTAAATAACCTTAGGTTGATCGACAATATGCCAATGGGTATCCGCAAATGAGACTACTAACTGGTTTACCAGGCTGGAGCACATCTGCTGATGTGATTGTGATTGGCTCTGGAGTTGCCGGGCTAACTACTGCGTTAAATTTAAGATCACATGGTTTATCTGTTTTGTTAGTAACAAAAGCGCGTATTGATGCTGGCTCAACTAAATGGGCACAAGGTGGAATTGCTGCAGCATTAGGACCGGGTGATACCCCTGATCAACATAAGAAAGATACATTGGCAGCTGGTGCTGGGTTATGCGACATAAAAGCCGTTGATGTTTTAGTTTCTGAAGGACCCGAAGCAGTTAGAAAATTAATTGCACACGGCGCTGTTTTTGATAAATCTGAAACTGGTGAGATTGCTTTAACCCGTGAAGGCGGTCATCTTCGTAATCGAATATTGCATGCTGGTGGGGATGCAACTGGAGCGGAAGTTTCTAGAGCATTACTTGCTGCTGTTAAAAGCGATTCTGGAATTGAAATTATTGAGCATGCATTAGTGATTGATATATTAAAAAGTTCTAGTAAAAGAGTTTGTGGTGTGACACTGCACGTAATTGGTGCGGGTAGTAGAGATGGTGTTGGCAGAGCGTTAGCACGCGCAGTTGTAGTTGCAACTGGTGGTCTTGGGCAGGTTTATTCTCAAACTACAAACCCAGCAGTTTCAACTGGTGATGGTGTTGCACTTGCACTACGAGCTGGAGCAAAGGTTGGTGATGTTGAGTTTGTGCAATTTCACCCGACAGTTTTATGGCGTGATTTAGCAAATAGGGGCCAACAGCCGCTAATAAGTGAAGCAGTCCGTGGTGAAGGAGCAGTATTGCTTAACCATAAGAATGAACAGTTTATGGTTGGTAAACACCCACAAGCAGATTTAGCACCAAGGGATGTTGTAGCAAAAGAAATTTTTAATCAGATGCAATCAAGCGGGCAACCACATGTGTGGCTAGATGCCACAAAGATTAATGATTTTGAAAATAGGTTTCCGACTATTTATTCCTCATGTATTGCAAATAGAATTGATCCAACAAAAGAAAAAATTCCAGTTGCTCCCGCTTCACACTACGCCTCAGGGGGAGTTTTAGTTGATCTAGATGGCCAATCATCAATTCCTGGCCTCTATATTTGTGGTGAATCTGCTTGCACTGGAGCACATGGTGCCAATCGCCTTGCCTCAAACTCTCTGCTTGAAGGATTAGTTTTTGGCGCACGAATTGCTGCAACTCTTGCAAAAGAGTTGCCACCACAACAAGAGCCAGTAGAAGATAAGAAAACAATGTTGCTTGATCCAAAAATTCTCTTGCCACTTCAAATCTCAATGAGTGAAGGTGCAGGTGTTATGAGATCTGACAGTTCACTACGAAAAACTATGCAAACTTTGCAAGAGCTTTCTCAGTTAACAAGTACTGAACCAAGAATTGAAGCCTGGGAAGCCTCTAATCTTCATTTACTAGCAACTGCAATAGTTAAATCAGCATTAACTAGAACCGAATCACGAGGCTCACATTGGCGCAGTGATTACCCGCAAAGCTCTGATAAGTGGTTAAGTAGAGTTATTGAGCAGATAGATTCTGACGGCAATTGGCAGACCGATGTGGAGGTGATCTAGGTGAATCAACTCCGCGATAATTTAAAAGCTTTAGGACTATCGCCTAATCACATATTTCAGCAGGTAAAAGATGCAATCAGTGAAGATTTAGCTGGTGGTAAAGATTTAACGTCGGTTGCAACAATTGCTGACACACATGTGATTACTGCAGATTTTACTGCTCGAGCAAACGGTATTGTTTCTGGCCTGCATGTTGTAGCGGCAGTACTTGAGTATTGCGGTGTTAATCATTATGAAGTTTTGGTGGATGAAGGAGCAAAGGTTTCAACTGGCAAGGTGTTAATTACCGCCCAAGGAAATACTCAAAAAATATTATTAGCTGAACGTACTGCACTCAATTTCCTGTCTCACTTAAGTGGTATTTCAACCCTTACTAATCACTGGGTAAATGAAATTGCTGGTACAAAATGTCAGATTAGAGATACTCGTAAAACTACCCCAGGACTTCGCCAATTAGAAAAATTTGCAGTTCGAATGGGTGGAGCAGTTAACCATCGTCTTTCACTCTCTGACGCAGCTTTAATTAAAGATAATCACATTGTTGCAGCTGGCAGCATTGGCGCAGCATTTATGGCAATTAAGAAGATATTTCCCGGCAAATCAATCGAAATCGAGGTTGACAGTATTAATCAATTAAAAGAGGCGATTGCCTTAAAGCCTGACTTAATATTGTTAGACAACATGAGTCCTGAACTTTGCGCTGAGGCGGTTGCGGTAACTGCTGGAACAGTAAAGCTTGAAGCATCAGGCGGGATTACTTTAAATAATGCAAAAGCATATGCAAACTCCGGTGTTGATTATTTAGCCATCGGCGCTCTTACTCATTCTGCTCCAGCGTTAGACATCGGGCTAGATTTCAGAAAGGGAAAATAATGTTACTTACAATTGACGTTGGTAATACGAACACAGTTCTTGGAATTTTCAATAAGGATAAATTAGAGCAATCTTGGCGAGTAAAGACTGATCCTAGAGACACTGCTGATGAGTTGTGGTTGCAGTACGCAGCATTAGTTGATGGCTTTGATATTACTGGAGTTGCAATTTGTTCAACCGTACCAGCCGTGCTTAGAGAGATTAGAAAATTAATTGATGAGCATTACAGCGATATTAAAACTACAATTATTGAACCAGGAGTAAAGACAGGCGTGCCATTACTTGTTGATAATCCAAAAGAAATAGGTGCAGACCGAATCGTTAATTCACTGGCAGCATTTACATTATATGAATCAGATGGGCCAACTATTGTGGTTGATTTTGGAACATCAACTAACTTAGATGTGGTCTCACCAAAAGGAGAGTTTTTAGGAGGAGCGTTAGCACCTGGTATTGAAATATCAGTTGATGCACTTGCTGCCAGAGCTGCGCAACTTAGAAAAGTTGAATTGGTAAAGCCAAAATCTGTAATCGGCAAAAATACCGTTGAAGCATTGCAGTCTGGAACTATTTATGGATTTGCTGGCCAAGTTGATGGCTTGGTTAATCGAATTACAGATGAGCTAGCGGATTTATATCCAAATTCTGGTGAGGTTTGTGTAATTGCAACTGGCGGACTTGCCCCATTAGTACTTGGCATTAGCGAAACCATTGAGTTTCATGAACCAGATCTGACTTTAATCGGATTGCGCTTAGTACATGAGCGTAATTAATTCATAACAGCACTGCTGCGCGCTAGGATTTAACTCATCATGGCTGATGAAGATGACCTACCAGAACAACTGCGAATTCGGCGAGAAAAACGAGCCGGAATATTAAGTCGCGGTGGACAGCCATACCCAGTTTCAGTTCCAAGAACTGCATCCCTTCTTGAGATTAGAGAAAAGCATAAAGATCTACCAATTGATATTTCTACTGGAATTATTGAATCGGTAACCGGACGGGTAATTTTTAAAAGAGATACCGGCAAGCTTTGTTTTGCAAATCTACGCGAAGGTGACGGAACTGAGTTACAAGCGATGTTTTCACTGGATAAAATTGGTGAAGATCAACTTGAAATATGGAAATCAGAAATTGATTTAGGTGACATAGTTTCAGTAACTGGTGAAGTGATAACTTCTAAACGAGGTGAGTTATCGATTTTAGCTAATTCATTTGCATTTGCCGCCAAAGCACTTCGCCCACTTCCAGTAGAGCACAAGCCACTCTCAGAAGAGAGTCGAGTAAGAATGCGTTATGTGGATTTAATAGTTAGACCAGAGGCAAGAAGTAATGCCAGGTTACGTCCTGCGGTGATGCGATCTTTAAGAAACACATTTAATTCTCGCAACTTCCTAGAAGTTGAAACACCAATGCTTCAAGTGATGCATGGTGGAGCAGCAGCTAGACCATTTAAAACATTTAGTAATGCCTATGAGATGGATCTATTTTTAAGAATTGCTCCAGAACTTTATTTAAAAAGATGTGTGGTCGGCGGACTTGACAAAGTTTTTGAGATAAACCGGAATTTTAGAAATGAAGGAGCAGATTCTTCTCACTCCCCAGAGTTTGCAATGATTGAAACTTATGAAGCATATGGTGACTGGGATACGATGGCTGAATTAACTAGAACCTTGGTTCAAGATGCAGCAAAGGCAGTATTTGGTTCGCATGTAGCAAAACACCATGATGGAAAAGAGTTAGATCTTGGTGGCAAGTGGAGCGAAGTATCACTATTTGATGCAATCTCAGATGCAATTGGTGAAAAAGTAAGTGCGCAGACATCAATAGATGACTTAAAGAAAATTGCTAGCAAATTAGGAATTAAAACAGATCCAAAATGCATTACTGGAAAACTTGCAGAAGTAATTTTTGAACATACTGCCATTGATAAGTTAAAGGGTCCGACATTTGTTAAAGGATTCCCAATTGATACATCCCCATTAGTTAGAGCACACCGTGAAGTAATTGGCATTGCCGAAAAATGGGATTTATATGTTGAAGGCTTTGAATTAGCTACTGGCTATTCAGAGTTAATTGATCCAGTTATTCAAAGAGAGCGGTTAGTTGAGCAAGCAAAACTTGGTGCATCAGGTGATCTTGAAGCAATGGGATTAGATGAAGATTTCTTGCGAGCAATGGAACATGGCATGCCACCAATGGGTGGAATGGGGATGGGTGTTGATCGATTGTTGATGGCACTTACTGGCCTTGGGATTAGAGAGACAATTTTATTTCCGTTAGTAAAACCAACCGCAGGAGATGAGTAATGTCAGTAGTTGTAAGAGCAGCTAAAACCTCTGATATTAAAAAAATTAGGAAGATTGTTGATTCATTTGCTGAACAGCGCAGATTACTTTCGAAAGAAACCGTAACACTTTACGAGGGTGTGCAAGAGTTCATCGTTGCTGAAGTTGATGGCGAGGTAGTTGGTTGCGGCGCCCTACATGTACTTTGGGAAGATTTAGCAGAGGTTCGAACAGTGGCGGTAGTTGAGTCAATGCATGGCAAAGGAATCGGACATGAAGTTTTAGAAAATATTTTAAATAGAGCTAAAGAGATTGGTGTGAAAAAAGTATTTTGCTTAACTTTTGAAACTAAATTTTTTGGCGCACACGGTTTTACTGAAATTCAAGGTGCACCCGTTGAGCCAGATGTTTATGCTCAGTTGCTTCGCTCTTATGATGAAGGAATTGCCGAATTTTTAGACCTTGAGAGTGTGAAGCCAAACACCCTAGGAAATACCAGAATGTTGAAAATTCTTTAATCTTTTGGGCATAAATGCCCCACTTATGGGGTTATACAGCCATAACCAACCCAATATATGGGTGAGTTATTCACAGCCTAATCGAAGTGCGCAAGGTCGCCCCTTGGCATTAGGCTATTTACATTAGAGGGAAAGGTAAGACAGATGTTTGAGCGGTTTACAGATCGTGCCAGACGCGTTGTTGTATTGGCGCAAGAAGAAGCACGCATGCTCAATCACAATTACATCGGTACTGAACATATTCTTTTAGGTTTAATTCACGAAGGTGAAGGCGTTGCTGCAAAAGGACTTGAATCACTTGGCATTTCTTTAGAGGCAGTGCGCTCTCAAGTTGAAGAAATTATTGGTCAAGGACAACAAGCACCATCTGGTCATATTCCATTTACACCAAGAGCTAAAAAAGTTTTAGAGCTTTCATTACGTGAGGCATTGCAATTAGGTCATAACTACATCGGTACTGAACATATTCTTTTAGGATTAATTCGCGAAGGTGAAGGAGTAGCTGCTCAAGTGTTAGTAAAACTTGGTGCAGATCTTTCTCGTGTTCGCCAACAAGTTATTCAATTGCTATCTGGTTATCAAGGTAAAGAAGCAGTCGCCGCCGGTGGACCTGCCGAAGGTCAACCTTCTACCTCTTTAGTTTTAGATCAATTTGGTCGCAACTTAACTCAAGCAGCGCGTGAAGGAAAATTAGATCCAGTAATTGGCCGAGAAAAAGAGATTGAAAGAGTTATGCAGGTTCTATCTCGTAGAACAAAAAATAATCCAGTATTAATTGGTGAGCCAGGAGTTGGAAAGACTGCTGTTGTTGAAGGATTAGCTCAAGCAATTGTTAAAGGTGATATCCCCGAAACACTTAAAGATAAACAACTTTATTCACTAGATCTTGGTGCACTTGTTGCTGGCTCTAGATACCGTGGTGACTTTGAAGAGCGGTTAAAGAAAGTATTAAAAGAGATTAGAACCCGTGGCGATATTATTTTGTTTATTGATGAAATTCACACATTAGTTGGAGCCGGCGCTGCCGAAGGTGCGATTGATGCAGCTTCAATTTTAAAGCCAATGCTTGCTCGTGGTGAGTTACAGACAATTGGTGCTACTACTCTTGATGAGTACCGCAAACATTTAGAAAAAGATGCAGCTCTTGAGCGTCGCTTTCAACCAATCCAAGTTTCAGAACCAACCGTTGCGCACACAATTGAAATACTTAAAGGTCTTCGTGATCGTTATGAAAGCCACCATAAGGTTTCGATCTCAGACGGGGCGTTAGTTTCAGCTGCAACTCTTGCTGATCGCTATGTTTCAGATCGTCATCTGCCAGATAAAGCAATTGATTTAATTGATGAGGCTGGCTCTCGCCTTCGTATTCGTCGCATGACTGTGCCCCCTGAAATTCGCGAGTTTGATGACAAAATTGCTGCTGCCCGTAAAGAAAAAGAATCAGCAATTGATGGCCAAGATTTTGAAAAGGCAGCATCACTTCGCGATAAAGAAAAGAATTTAATAACTGAAAAAGCTGAACGTGAAAAGAACTGGAAGGCTGGCGACCTTGATGTTGTCGCTGAGGTTGATGAAGAGTTAATTGCTGAAGTGCTATCTACTGCAACTGGTATTCCAGTATTTAAATTAACTGAAGCAGAAACTGCACGCCTACTTCGCATGGAGGATGAATTACACAAACGTGTAATTGGTCAGAACCAAGCTATTAAAGCTTTGTCACAAGCAATTCGTAGAACTCGTGCCGGACTTAAGGATCCAAAACGTCCTGGCGGATCATTTATTTTTGCTGGACCGTCTGGTGTTGGTAAGACTGAGCTTTCAAGAACACTTGCACAATTCTTATTTGGTGATTCTGACGCATTAATCCAGCTTGATATGTCTGAGTACTCTGAAAAACACACCGCATCTCGTTTATTTGGAGCACCTCCTGGCTATGTTGGATATGACGAGGGCGGTCAATTAACTGAGAAGGTACGCCGTCGCCCATTCTCTGTGGTGCTATTTGATGAGATTGAAAAAGCTCACCCAGATATCTTTAACTCACTACTTCAAGTACTAGAAGATGGTCGCCTAACCGATGCCCAAGGCCGAGTAGTTGATTTCAAAAACACAATCATCATTATGACTACCAACTTGGGTACTCGCGATATTTCTAAAGCGCTATCACTTGGCTTTGCAAATGTTGCAGATGCGCAAGGTAGTTATGAGCGCATGAAGGCAAAAGTAGGAGATGAGCTTAAGACTCACTTCCGTCCAGAGTTTTTAAACCGTATTGATGACATCGTGGTATTCCATCAGTTAACTGAGGCAGAGATTGTTCAAATTGTTGACTTAATGATTGCTCAGTTAGATGAGCGTTTACGTGCAAAAGATATGGGAATTGAATTAACTACCGCCGCTAAAGCACTTCTTGCTAAGCGTGGTTATGACCCTGTACTTGGTGCTCGTCCACTGCGTAGAACTATTCAACGCGAATTAGAGGATGTGCTATCTGAGAAGATGCTATTTGGTGATTTAAAAGCTGGTGAAATTATTTTGGTAGATGTTTCAGATGAGACACCTGAGGCAACCTTTACTTTTAAGGGAACTGCTAAAACTGCAATGCCAGATACATTTGAAGATTTAACAGACCCAGCCTCTGCCTAATGTCCCTTAAGGGAAAAGTTGCTGTTGTCACTGGTGGCAATGGTGGTATTGGTTTTGGGTTTGCTACCGGTCTTGCACAAGCTGGCGCTGATATCGCAATCTGGGCTCGAAATATTGAAAAAAGCGAAGCAGCAGTATTGAAACTTAAGTCGCTTGGCGTTAATGCAAAAGCGTTTAATGTTGATGTCGCAGATAAAAATCAAATTAATCAAGGAATGATCGATACCGAAAAAGAGTTTGGCGGCGTAGATATTTTAGTTGCTAATGCTGGCATAAATATTCGTAAGGCCCCAGAAAATTACTTACCAAATGAGGTTGATCAAATAATTAAAGTTAATCTAACTGGAGTTTTTGATTGCTGCCAAGCAGTTTACCCGGCAATGAAAAAGCGGGGTGGCGGAAAAATTATAACTATTGGTTCGCTAACTAGTGTATTTGGTTTTGGTATTGCACCAATTTATTCAGCAACTAAAGGTGCGGTTGTGCAACTAACTATGAGTTTAGCTAACGCTTGGGGTCGAGATAATATTCAAGTAAATAGCGTGCTACCTGGCTGGATTAAAACTGATTTAACTGAACAAACTAGATCTTTGCCAGATTTTGTAGATAAAGTACTTGATAGAACTCCAGCCGGTAGATGGGGAGAACCAGCAGATTTTGCCGGTATCGCAAAGTTTTTAGGAAGTTCAGATAGTGATTTTATAACTGGTGTTGCAATCCCAGTAGATGGTGGTTTTACCAGCACTTTATTCTTAGTAGACCCACCAACTAATTAATCTTTACCTTACTTATCGCCTGTTCTAACCTGGCTGCCTCAAGTATTTCAATTCCGGCAATCTTTAAATCACTTCCCATTGGCACAATCGCTCGTTTAAATCCAAGCCGTGCTGCTTCTGAAACTCTCTGAGTAATACCGGTTACTTTTCTAATCTCACCAGCTAGGCCCACTTCGCCCATCGCAACTAGATCTGCCGGAAGTGCTAATCCTTTAGCAGCAGATGCAACTGAGAGTGCAACCGCAAGATCAGCAGATGGTTCGGTAATTTTCATTCCACCAACTGTGGCAACATAAACATCTCGACCAGATATTTTAATTCCAGCACGAAGCTCTAGTACTGCAAGTGTCATAGCAGTTCTGGAGTTATCTAATCCGCTTGTTACTCTTCGAGAGTTACCCCAATCACGACCATCAGAATTACCAACGCCAACTAATGATTGAATCTCAGCAAGTAATGCTCGTCTTCCCTCTAATGCAACAGTTACACATGTGCCTGGAACTGGGTCGGTATGGCGAGATGTAAACAAACCAGTTGGATCGGGAAGTCCGATAATTCCTGAATCATTTAAATCAAAACAACCGACCTCATCGGAAGCACCAAATCTATTTTTAATAGTGCGAATTAACCTTAGGCGAGAATGGCGTTCTCCTTCAAAATTTAAAACTACATCAACTAAGTGTTCAAGCAAGCGCGGACCAGCGATAGAGCCATCTTTAGTTACATGGCCAACCAAAACTAAAGTAATTGATCGCTCTTTCGCAATCCGGATTAACGCTGCTGCAATTTCGCGAACCTGAGTAACGCCACCAGGTGATCCATCCACAGTCGTACTTGAAATAGTTTGAATTGAATCAATTACTAGTAATTCAGGTTTTACCGAATCAATGTGGGCAATCACTGCGCCAAGATCTGACTCAGCAGCCAGCCACAAATTCTTATCAATTGCATTAAGCCGCTCAGCTCTTAATCTAACTTGCGAAGCTGATTCCTCACCACTTATATATAGCGAAAGAATTCCTTGTTTTGCAGTCTCTGCTGCCACAGTTAATAACAATGTTGATTTACCAACACCTGGCTCACCTGCTAAAAGAATTGCTGCCCCTGGAACTAAGCCACCACCTAAAACTCTATCTAACTCACCAACACCACTAGACCTTGCTTTAGCACTTGCTAAATCAACATCACCAATTGGTTTTGCTGGGGTAGTAAAAGACCCTGCAACTAGTGAAAGTTTTTTCGGAGCAGCGATCTCTTCAACAGTGCCCCATGCTTGGCACTCACCACATCTACCAACCCATTTTGTTGCACTCCAACCGCATTCAACGCAACGGAATGGATCTTTTGCTGGTGCTTTTGCCATGGCGATAATCTAATGGCAAGGACTGACTATCTTTGCTCTTGCGCAGCCTTTGTTGCTGGATGAATTACAAAGAGTGGCAATTCACGTCGTTTTTGTGCTTTTTTGGTGGCGATGATTGCATCCATGCGAGCATCAGACAATTTCGCTAACTCTTTATAGCCAGCTTCACCCATCATGGCGATTAACTCTGTTTTATTTGATTGATAAACTGGGATCTTTCCAGTGTGCGCTTCTGAGTTACTCGTGCAATACCAATCAAAATCATTACCGCCTTCACCCCAAGCTAATCTTTCATACTCACCAATTACTACAACAGAAATTTCTTTATCACCCATCTCGCGAGTTTCCCAAGATCTGCGTAGTGGAAGCTGCCAACAAATATCTGGCTTGGTATCGACAAAGTGCACGCCCTCTTTAACTGCTAAATGATGTAATGCGCAACCAAAAGAACCGGTATAGCCAGGTGCTTCATGGCCAACTCGATTAAGAAAAATACAAGAGTCTTGCACTTTTTTAGTCTTGCGATCTTTATCTAAACCAATTTCACTAATTGTAAGTTTTCCACCAGATTTTTTAGGACGAGCTTGATCATAAAACTGCCAATCAGCCCTTGTTAACTTCTTAGCTGCTTTTAAAACTCTGGCTTCATCCTCTTTGCTGGTGTAGTAAGCACCATCGGAACAACATCCAGCATCTGGTTTGTCAGCATCAATACCGCAACATCCATTTCCATAGATACATTGCCAATATGAAGTTAGCCAGGTCAGATCACATTTAAAGATTTCCTCAGAGTTGTCTGGGTTTACAAATTCGACCCAGTCCCGTGCAAAATTAGGTGCGACCTCATTCTTAGATAACTTAGATTTTGGTCTTTTTGTCGTTGCCATAGAGCGAAAGTTTAAGGGTCAGGTGGGGTTAATGACTAATTGGGTAGGCTTAAAGTATGAAGGCATCGCTGGCTGATAAGTGCATTGGATTTATCGGTGTTGGCGTCATGGGCTCATCACTGATTAAGAGCTTGCTTATATCGTCGGTAAACTCTGATCAGATATGTATCAGTGATAAAAGTAAAGAAAAATCTGATGAGGTTGCTAGTACTAATAAAGTTAAGGTTAAAACCATTACCGAAATTGGGATAGATTGCAATGTAATTTTTTTGGCGGTCAAGCCCCAAGATCTTGAGAGTGTATTAAGTGAATTAAGTCAGAGTTTAAATAAAGAGACACTTTTAATTTCAATTGCTGCCGGAAAAACAACTAAATTTATTGAAAGCAAGCTAGTTAATAAAAACCCAGTTGTAAGAGTTATGCCTAATACTCCAGCACAAATCGGAAAAGGCGTCAGCGCGATCTCACCTGGTTCTAGCGCAATGAGGGATCATTTGACGCTTACTAAGGATTTATTATCAGCAAGTGGATTAGTAGTTGAAGTCGGGGAAGAAAATCAAGACGCAGTTACTGCGCTCAGCGGCTCAGGCCCGGCATACTTTTTTAATTTCATAGAAGCGATGATCAAATCTGGAATAAATCTTGGCTTGAGTGAAGAGGTTGCTACCCAGTTAGCGATTGGCACAATTACAGGTTCTGCCGCAATGTTGCAAGAAAGTGGCGTTGATGCAGCAACACTTAGAAAAAATGTGACTAGTCCAAACGGTACAACAGCTGCAGCACTTAAAGTATTTTCTGATAATAATTTAGAGAAAATTGTTGCTGATGCTATGGCTGCAGCAAAAAAACGTGCTCAGGAGCTGGCTTGAAGAAAGTTTTTTTAATTTTTTTACTAGTTTTTTCATTACAACCACTACCGGCAACAGCAGCAGTAATGAAAAGCGCAAAATCAATTATTGAATTGCCATATCTAAAAGCTGATGAAATAAGTGACATCTCATTAACCCCAGTAAGTATTGTTTTAACTGGTACAACTGAATCAACAACCTCTACCTGGCTAAGTGGCTCACTTGGCGGGTTAAGTGATGGATTTATTGCTAACTACTCATCACTTGGTGCGCCATTATGGAATTTGCGATTAGGTTCAACTGCAAATGAAATAGCAACCTCTTCAGCAATTGACGTTGATGGCAGCATTTGGGTATTAGGTGCCGGCACTGCGATTACCACTCCCACACCACCTTCGGCACAAGGCAAAGCATTAAACCCAGATAATGTTGTGTTAGATCCGGCCCAACCAACAAACACACCGCTTAATCGGATTAAGTTATGGCAAGTAAATAGCGCCGGCAACTTACTTAATACTTTTGAATTAGCTTCTGAAAATATTATTCACCCTAAAAAAATATTAATTGACGGAGCTAACCTAATTATTATTGGAGATAGCTATGAAAAGTCAGTAGTAAAAGGATTTTATATTTCCGTAACTAAAACTGGAGTATTTTCACCAATTATTAAATATGGCATTAAATCCACCCAGATTAACTCTGCGATGAGCAATTCAGATGGAAGTATCACAGCGGTTGGATCAAGTGGGGACTTATTATTAAAAGTAAAACCACTTAGTAAGACAGATGCAGTTACGTTAAAAATTTCTACAACTGGGGTATTGCAACAGGTAGCGCGGGCAACTTTAAAAAGTACAACTCGAACCTGGAGTTCAATTGATACCGGTTTATTACAGGGTGGAAAAGTTTCTTACTCAAATAAAACTGAGGCAGCAATAACAAAATTTTCAGCATTAAATAAACCAATTTGGAATGTTAGGTATTTATCAAAATCGAGTGCATTGGTGGCAAGTAATAAAAGTTCCTGGGCAACCTTTATTTCTAGCGGAGTAATTAAAGGTATATCTACCTGGAAGCCAAAAAATGCTACGCCAGTACTTCTTGAGCTTGGCAAAAAGGGCGAGGTAATCTCTGCTTACACACTACCGGCACCTGCGGTTGCAATTGCTGCCAATAATGAAATCGGTACGGTTGTAATCACCGATTCGGGTGTAAGTTTTGGTTTAGTACTGATTAACTAGTAATCTTGCCTCATAGTAATTTCACTAAAGGAGCAAAATGGGTTCAGTAATTAAGAAGCGCCGTAAGAGAATGGCGAAGAAGAAGCATAAAAAACTTCTAAAGAAAACAAGAATTCAACGACGCAACGCGAAGTAATTAATTTCCCTTACTAAGGTTTAAAAAGAGTTAATTTTCCAGATACGCCAGCAACGGCGTATCTGATTTTATTTAAAGTAATCCAGGCGCTTTTTCCGCCATCCGAGATAACTCCTTTAGTAATTAATTCAACTTTATTCTTAGCTTTATTAACCAGACACAATCTTAATTCACAGCTAAACAATATCGATTTCTCATCGACCGCTATTGGGGAATTAGGAGTGCCATAACCAACCGCTTTGGTATCAATAAAAGAGCTAGTCGGGCTTGATTGATATCTAATTTGGTTTGGATTTGGGAGTGAAACCCCACTACTAGTAAACCAACTAAAATTCACTCCTTTTGCTGAATTAAAAATTGATACGTCATAGCCAGCTACCGCAACAGAACCATCTGGCGCATCTAACGTTTTGTATTTCCAATCAGCTGCCCCAATACCAGTTCTAACCGCATACCGAATTTCACCTTTTGTAACATTCTTATCAGTATCAAAACCTTTTACAGAATCGTAAATTACATGTACTTTTTTATCAACAGTTATAGCTTTCATATGAAATGCAACATCACCAGTAGTTCGACTTTCAGTGTCTTTGTCTCCGTCAACAATTTCATATATCCATTCACCATTGCTTTTAACTGCACCAAGAAGTATTCCCTGTGACTCATCACGATAGAAAACTTGAACTCCATCGCTAGTTACCGCACAAGCATTTGATACTGAAACGTCAGATCCACCTCTTACTCGAGGAAAAATTTTATAATCCTGAATTGCTGCTGCATCGCCATCAACAACCTCATATGCCCATGACTTACCGTCATACAAAGCATATTTAAGATCTTTATCTATTAAATCAGTATAGAAAATATGCAAGTAATTTTTCTTATTGGTAGAAGAGGTACAAACTGAAATATAGCCAGAAACATCATTAGTAGTTTTCCCAAACTCCTGGCTATTTCCATCAATAGTTTTTATGCCCCATTTACCATTGGCATATGTGGCAAGTTTAATATCACCATTTTTACTATCACTGTATGCAATTACTGGACTGCCTTGATAAATTGCACTTGCCAAATATTTAGCATCTGCAGTGGAATCAATAACAGCAGCCTTCCAAGTAGTCTGAGGTGTTATAGAGTTTGATAGTGCAGATGGAGAATCACCTACCGCATTCTTTGCAATAATTGAAAAACTATAACTTAGACCATTTTTTAACCCAGTAATTATTACTGGACTATCAGAAGTTGTTGTCTGCTCACCAGTTTTAATATTTTTTATTGAGTAACTTTCAATTTGGGCAGAGCGGAAATTCGCTGGGCGATCAAACATTAAAATTGCGCTTTTATCGCTAACTATTGCCCGAAAATTTTGGGCAGCCTCTGGGAGACCATAGGCAATTCCAGCAGGTGGTTTTCTTCTCATATCATCAAACATCGCCAGTAAAAGTGGCCCAGGTAAGTGAAAGACTTCACCAGAATCTAAATTTGGAGTCATTACCGCGTTCTCACCCGATTGGGAAAATGTTCTTTCATCTAAGTGACTAACAGATGAACCTGGCTCATAAATACTCGGTGTATATAGCAATGGTTTTATTCCACTATTAGATTTTATTCCGTTCTCACCTGACCACACCAAGGTTGAAGTTAAAGCTTTACCAGTTTCGATCGAAGAAATTGGCATATCAGCTAAGCGCCTGCCATCTGGAAGTTGTGCATATGCATCAAATGGAGTTGGTTGAGTGATTCTTCCAAAACCAGAAAATTCATCGTAGTAATTTCCGGAAATAAAACCCAACCCATGAGCCATCTCGTGCAAAATTACTGACTGTAAGTCATAACTTTTCGGCGGGCATTTTCCATCGATTCCGAAGTACCAAGGGGCATCTGAGGTAATGGATATTTCAATTTCTGGGCTTGCTGGATCTAAATCTTTACCGGCCAAAGCATTAGCAAGAGCAGATGCATAGTACAAAGTTTTATCTGGAGCGCCAGGAAAATTTGCGTAATTATTTTTAGCACTAGCAGCAGCTAAAATTCCATAGCTCGAGGCTCTGCTCCAAGTTACATTTACATTTACCGGTACAGCAGAGGCAAAGTTCTCAGACCAGGTGTCAACTGCTGCCTGCACCGCATCTCTTGCGGTTGCTGGAACGGTATTAAAGTTAACAATAAAATTACTTTTCTTTTCTATAAATGCAGAAGAATTTCTCTCGACAGTTTGAACTGAGGCAGTTTTTCCACTTGCGTAGATATAGCCCCAATTAGCCGGCGCACTCTTTATTTGAAGTGCATCAGCGGTTGTAATTGAAAATGGGGTGGTTAAAAGACCAATCACAAGTCCGATTGATGTGAGTATTGACTTAAACCGCATGGGTTGAAGGCTAACAGTCTGAGATGATTAGACCGTGCCAGATTGGAAGTTATCAGCAATAATTAAGCATATAAATATAAAGAACCGGTTGTTAATGACTATATTTTAAGCAAAGGTGGCCGCCAATGAAAGAAGTAACGGTTTACTCTCGAAGTGGGTGTCACCTGTGCGAGATTGCAATTGATCGTATTAACTCTGTAATTAACGATTATGACTTTACTGTAAATATCGTATTGATTGACAATGATAGTGAATTAGAAAAAGAGTTTGGGGAGCAGGTTCCAGTAATTCTTATTAACAATAAAATTCACGATTATTGGCGGGTAGATTTAGAGCGGTTTACTGCTGCGATTAAATCTTAATTTTTATTAATTACTTCATCCGCATCAATAATTCGGTATGCATAACCTTGTTCTGCTAAAAATCTTTGTCGGTTTTGCGCAAAGTCTTGATCAATTGTGTCTCTTGCAACGAGTGAGTAAAACCGTGCACTTCTACCATCTGCTTTAGGACGAAGTATTCGACCTAGGCGCTGTGCCTCTTCCTGACGTGAACCAAATGTGCCAGAAACTTGAATTGCTATTGTTGCCTCAGGTAAGTCAATCGAGAAGTTAGCAACCTTTGATACAACCAAGCATTTAATTTCACCAGTGCGAAATAGTGCAAATAATCTTTCCCGCTCTTTAATCGGAGTCTCGCCTTTAATTACAGGAACTCCAAGTGCCTCAGAAAGTTGATCTAGCTGCTCTAGATATTGGCCGATAACTAATACTTGATCATTTGCATGTTGTCTTGCAAGCGCTATTGCAACATCTTTTTTAGTTTGAGTAGTTGCACAAAAACGATATCTATCTTCCTGTTCAGCGGTTGCATAATTTAGTCTTTCAGCATCAGTTAAAGTTATTCGTACTTCAACGCAGTCAGCTGGCGCGATATAACCTTGAGCTTCTATCTCTTTCCAAGGTACATCAAAGCGTTTTGGACCAATAAGTGAAAATACTTCACCTTCCATTCCATCTTCACGAACTAAGGTTGCTGTTAGCCCTAATCTGCGGCGAGATTGGATATCTGCGGTAAATCTAAATATTGGAGCTGGTAATAGGTGAACCTCGTCATAAATAATTAATCCCCAGTCAATAGCATCAAATAGGTCAAGGTGGGCATAAACGCCTTGCTTCCGGGTTGTCATTACTTGATAAGTAGCAATAGTTACCGGTCTAATTTCCTTTTTAGCACCACTGTATTCACCAATATCATCTTCATTTAAATCCGTGCGTTTTAATAATTCTTCCCGCCATTGTCGGGCAGCGACTGTGTTTGTAACTAAAATTAAAGTTGTTGCTTTTGCATGCGCCATAGCCGCTGCTCCAACAATTGTTTTACCAGCACCACATGGCAGAACTACTACTCCAGAACCACCATGCCAAAAACCTTCGGCAGCTAATTCTTGGTATTTTCTAATTTTCCAACCATCTTGTTTTAATGCAATTTCGTGGTGCTCGCCATCAACATAACCAGCAAAATCTTCTGCTGGCCAACCCAATTTAAGAAGTGCCTGCTTTAAAAATCCACGCTGTCCAGGGTGAACCACAATTGTTTCTTCATCGAGTTGTAAACCAAGCATTGGTGCAACTTTCTTGCCACGGGTTACTTCTTTTAGTACGGCTGGATCATTTGAAACTAATATCAAACCGTGTACTGGATGAGCTTCAAGTCGAAGCCGACCATAGCGAGACATAGTCTCGGCAATATCTACTAATAGTGAGTGTGGAACTGCGTATCTTGAGTATTTAAGCAGTACATCAACTACTTGCTCAGCGTCGTGGCCAGATGCTCTGGCATTCCAAAGTCCAAGCGGAGTTAATCGGTAGGTATGGATATGTTCTGGAGATTTCTCTAACTCTGCAAAAGCTGCAATCGCTCTGCGACATTCATCAGAGAGAATATGGTCGATATCTAATAAAAGTGTTTTATCGCTTTGAACAATTAATGGGCCATCACTCATTTAAGCAACTCATTGATAAATGCGGTCGTTAACTTAATTCTTTCATCTATTGTTGAAATTTTTATTGATTCAACAGGGGCATGAGCACCCATTCCAAGGGCACCTAAACCATCTAAAACTTTAGCTCCAGCAGCAGCAGCAAGATTGCCATCACTTGCTCCACCAACACTTGCATGCCCGATTGGAGATAAACCTAAATCTTTTGCAACCTTCTCTAACTTTTCGTATAGCTCCATAGAACTTGATATTTCAAGCGGTGGTCGATTAACGCCACCAGTAACTTCAACCTTGGCTACATCACTGGACAAGGCCCGAATTGATTTATCTATTCTATTTAACTCAAATATCGTAAAAGATCTAACATCAATATCTAATTTTGCTAAGGCCGGTACAGTATTTGTTGTTGTGCCAGATTGCATAACAGTCGGAACAGCAGTTGTACCAAACTCAGGGTTCTCAAGAGTTGAAATTTGCATTACTAATTTAGCAAGTTCAGTAGTTGCATTAATTCCCTTTTCAGGTTCAAGACCTGCATGCGAAGCCTTTCCAATAACACTTACCTGATACATCGCAGTGCCTTTGCGACCGGTTTTAACTTTTCCATCTAACGAGGCTTCAAAGACCAATACTGCTTGGGCAGTTTTGGCCAATCTCTCAATTAATTCTTTTGATGTTGCACTACCAGTTTCTTCATCTGTAGTTGCAACTAATGCAACATTCTCTTGAGCACCATTTACTTGTGATACGGCATAAAGTGCTTGCACAAATCCAGCCTTCATATCAAAGACGCCAGGACCAGTTGCAGTATCTGCTTCAATTTTCCAAGTTGGCTGAAATGAACCTTTTGGCCAAACTGTATCCAAGTGACAAAGCAGAACTATCTTTGGATTTTTTGCTCCCCACCAAAATACTGGGCGACCATTTTCACTTATTTTTGTTGCAGGAGTTTTTAATAATTTATTTGCAATTTCAACCGCTAAATCAACAACTTGATTACATGCTGCTAAATCTTCAGTCGGAGACTCACACTCAACCAAGCGCTGGATATCTATAAGTGCGGTCATAGGTCTAAGTCTGCCTTATTTTCGGAAATGGCGGCAGATGGTGCGACGCCGTTGATGCGAGGGATACGAAATTGTGCAATCTCGCCAGTGGTCTCATCTCGGGCGGTTAAGGTGCCGAGTGAGATTGAAATTGGCTCAATAATTCGATTTGAAACACCACCGTTATTGTCTGCGTAACTAATCATAAAAGTCCGCTTTTCATCGATGTATTGATTAATCAACGCCAAAGTTTCATTAGATGAAGTACCAGGCACGATCGGATCTACTTTACGACTTCGCTCACCAGCCTTAATTGTTTTAACTGCAGCAGTAATAATACTTTCTTTAGGTGATGTGAACTCCGAGATAATTCTTGGTGGCTTTGGTCGAGATTTAGCACGGCGTAAGTTTGGTTGAGACAGCAGAATTCCACTGGCGTTTTCGGCTGCCGGTAAGTAACCAAAGTCTCTTAGCTCACTAATTACTTCATTTAACTCAAGATCTGAAACTAAAACTTGAGAGGCAATTTTGCGTAAGCGCAAATGTTCACATTTTTTATCATGAAGAATCTGCTGCACTAAACCTTCATCTTCGCAACGAATATAAGTTTGAGCAGTACCAATTCTTAATCGCCCGTGACGCTTTGCAACATCGGCAATTAAATAATCAAGCGGTTGGGGCATTGGAGTTTTGGAAGTTTTAGTGAGAAAGGTTTTTATCTGATCACCAGTTTTACCATGATCTAATCCACGCCTAATTGATGCTTCGCTAAATCGATAAACAGTTGCACCGCCACGACTTTCAATATCTGCAATAGTTCCCATTTCGGCTGAAAGTTCTGCCGTTAGTGGACCGGGAGCAACCGCACTGTTATCTGCTTGAATTAAAATATGATCAACTGGTTTTGGGAGTGCATCTTCGATTCCTAATTCTTCTTGCATGGTAAGAAGATTTTTTCCAAATGTAGAAATAGCACCTTGTCCAGTAATACCAAGCCATTCTGCTTCTCGGATATTCCATTCAACAAAATCATTATTTGCCCGTTGCGGATTCCACCATTTAACTATTTTCTGTAAAACACTAAGGTCAGGAGAGATTTGTGGACCATCCAATAGCACTTTTAGTGTTGTCCGCCTGATTAATGAAACCCCTGCACGATCTAACTCTGGACCAAGAGGTGCAATATTTTTATCAGAAGCCCTACCAATTAATCCACTGACTCTGGATGTATCAAGCCATAAGACAACTAGAGAATACCAACGCTCCTCAGCTGGTTTTGTTAACCAGATATCAAAAGCTGAGGTTGGAAGTATTTGATCATCGGGATCAATTACTACCAATCCTCCTAAATAACAAAGTTCTGCAATAAAACCAGCACATGTTTCATCTACCCCGATATGTTCAGCAATGCGTTTTAAATCTCGAACTCCAATACCGCCGGTACGTAGCGCAGTTGGCGGCTCATCTGAAAGGTTATGCAAAAACTCTTCACACCATCTTAAAATTGTTGAGATATTAGCGCTCGCGGCTAAATCAATCTGCTTTTGATCAACTTTTCTACCAGTTAACTCATCTGCCTTGATTACTAACTCCTTATGTACTTTTCCGCCTCGCAATTTGATGCCAAATTCTCGAGGCAAGGCAACAGTATGAGAATCAAGTGCAACTAAAATATTATTTTCTAGCAACCAGCCAATTGCACTTCCAGGCTTTTTAATATTTGTGATCTGTCCCCGCGGAGGTCCCCAAGTTAATTTTTCCAAGACATCTACTGACGCTTTTGGAACATCTTTTAACTTAGCAAAATCAACTTTGCCAGAAGAGATTGGCCCTAAGCCAACTGGCTCATTTCCGATTAAAAGCTTTAAATTAGTTGGCGTGCGGTAATTATTTCCTTCTTTATATAACAACCCCACTTGCCATAGGTAATCTAAAGCAAATGTTGTTTCTTCACTGGTAATAGCAATCAATTCAGATTTCTTAAATGGTTCAGGTAATACGCAGGCTGCTTCAACGATTTGATAGTGCCATAAATTAAGGGAATCAAGTGCGCGCACTAATGAAGGTGTTGAAGTGGCGCGGGCAGCAAGTGCTGAGAAATCATTTGGAACTGGTGTGACTAAATCAGGGCGGAATTTAAATATTGCACCTAGATCTACTTCTGAGCGCGCGCGCAGTTCTTCAGCAAAAGTGATCGCGACAGTAGACATAACTGGCCTACTTTACTCGGGTTTTAAGTGGGCTATTTACCTTTGCGTTTTATCTTTCGAGGTGAGAGCAAAGAGGCAAGTGCTGCTAATCGGCCAGCGGTTGGCCCAAAAAACTTTTTAATTCGGCGAGCTCTTCTAAAATCATAAACGGGCCAATTGTCTCGGTATGCCCTTATCTCAAGTAATGTATCCGGGTTAATCGCTCGAGGATTTCCTACCGCCTCTAGTAGTGGAATGTCATGGTGAGAATCAGAGTAGGCATAGCAATTTTTTAGATCAAATCCATAATTGCTTGCCAGCTCCTTAATTGCTAAAGCTTTTTCTCTGCCATGCAATAAATTACCGATCATTTTTCCAGTGTAAACACCATTACTCGCTTCTGCCTTTGTACCAAGTGCTCCAGTAAAGCCAAGACGTTTGGCCATTAAATTTGCCATATCAAGTGGAGTAGCGGTGACCAACCACACCTCTTCATCTTTAGATAAATGTTCCTGTGCAATATCGACCGTGCCTTTCCAGATAGCAGGGGAGACATATTCATCATAAATTTCTTGTCCAATTTTTTCAATCTCAATTACATTATGCCCTTTTATGAATTCACAAGCTGCATTTTGAAATCTAGTAATTTCATCTTTGTTTTCTCTGCCAGTTAGTCGATATCTTAAATTTGCTAATACAAATGCTGAAATGTCTTTTTTTGTAAAAAAGCCCCGTTGGTACATTCCACGCCCAAGGAAAAAGAGCGTAGAACCTTTTAGTAGCGTGTTGTCGACATCAAAGAACGCAACTCGCTTTTGGGTGAGCGCCATATCACTACCCTAGCGAAGGAGAGTCAATTCTTCTGCTTTATGCTTATCACCATGGCGCAAACAATTCACTTTGTCAGACATGGCGAAGTCCATAATCCAGAAAAGATTCTTTATGGTCTTCAACCTGGATGGCGTCTTAGTGATCGTGGTAACGAAATGGCAGCTGTAATCGGTGAATGGTCAGCAAAGTTAGATTTAGGTGCAATTCACTCATCACAATTACAACGAGCACAAGAAACTGTTGCACCAATTATTGCTAAACATAAACTTTCTTTAACTACAGATAAGAATTTAATTGAAGCTAGCAATATCTTTGAAGGCAAAAAATTTGAATTAGGAAGTGGAGTATTGCGCCATCCAAGTTCTTGGCGTTATCTATATAACCCATGGAAACCATCATGGGGAGAGCCATACGAACAGTTAATAAGCCGAATGCTAAAAGGATTATTTGCTGCTCGCGACGCTGCAGGTGGTAAAGATGCAATTTGCGTATCACATCAGTTACCAATTTGGATTTTACGCTCTGCGGTAGAGGGGCGAAGATTATTGCATGATCCGAGAAAACGTGAGTGTTCGTTGGCATCGGTAACATCATTTGAATTAGATAACGCAGGAATGATTTCTTCAGTTTCATATTCAGAGCCGGCAAAACATTTACTGCCCAAAAAATAATGAAAATCATTTCAGTTTTTTTAAGTTTACTAATTCTTACTGGTTGCGCTGGCGGTGGCATATCGGCCCAAAATGAGAACTCATTTATTTCTGGAAGTGGAAATGCTGTGTTCTTAAAAAAGTCAGAACGTAAAGATGCTCCTAAAATATCAGGAGCAACTTTAACTTCTGGTGTTAAAACACTTAATTTAAATCAAGTTACAGTAATTAACGTTTGGGCGTCATGGTGTGCTCCATGCCGAGCAGAAGCTCCTGTCTTGCAAGACTTCTCTATTAAATACCCAGAAGTTCAATTTGCTGGAATTTTAACAAGAGACAATCTTTCTTCTGCAAAAGCATTTTACGAAAACTTTAAATTAACCTATCCAACATTTATTGATGACGCTTTATTATTAGGTTTTAGCGGATCAATAATTCCAAATGCAATCCCAACCACATTAATTATTGATAAAAATGGTCAAGTCGCAGTTCGGATAAGTGGCGAAGTAACCGTTGCAACTTTTAAGAAAGTGCTAGATAAGGTGTTAGCTGATGAGTAACTTTTTTGTTAACCAAATATTTGATGCCAACCTGCTTGTTGCAATGGCAATCGCATCCCTGGCTGGACTAATCTCATTTTTCTCTCCATGTGTTATTCCTTTAGTTCCTGGCTATCTTTCTTATGCGTCCGGAATGAGCGATAGTAGAAACAGAAGCAGAATATTACTGGGATCAGTACTTTTCGTATCTGGCTTTACCGCCCTATTTATCTCTTATGGCTTATTGTTTGGACAACTTGGTTCAAGAATTGCTCAAAATTCAAGAATTATTTCGGTTGTACTTGGCTTACTTACTATTGCTCTTGGATTCATATTTTTGTTTAATGAAAAATTTTATAGAAGTTTTAAACCAAGTTGGAGGATGCGATCCGGCTTAATATCAGCCCCATTTATCGGCTTTGCTTTCGGTATCGGCTGGACTCCCTGTATTGGACCAACCTTAGGAGCTGTCCAAGTATTGGCATTTGAAAGTGCGACCGCACAACGTGGTGCAATTTTGTCGGCCGCATACTGTTTTGGACTAGGAGCCCCCTTTATATTAATGGGATTATTTTTAGATAAAGCAGAACCATTTAGAAAAATGATTGCAAGACGCGGAAATTTAATTACTAAAATTGGTGGGTCACTTTTAATATTAATTGGTCTGCTTCAAGTTACAAATCTTTGGGATCAATTAATGAATTCTTTACGTGATCTTATAACTGGTTTCATCCCCATAATCTAATGAGTACTGTTTTAGATAGTAGATCATTTCTTCGGTGGTGTTGGCGCCAATTAACAAGCATGCGTACTGCACTTATTTTGCTCCTCCTCCTTGGTATTGCTGCAATTCCTGGTTCGCTATTTCCGCAGCGCAGTCAAAATCCATTACAAGTTAAGCAATATTTTGTTGATAATCCAACGCTTGCAAATTGGCTAGATCGCTTCAGCCTTTTTAATGTTTATAGCTCACCATGGTTTAGTGCTATTTATTTACTACTTTTTATCTCACTAATTGGGTGTGTATTGCCAAGGAGTATCGGGCACTTAAAGGCAATTGGTGCTGCGCCAACAATTACGCCTAAATATTTAGATCGGATGGAATACTTTACTGAAATTAAGAAATTTGATTTGGATTTAGCGGAGAAACAGCTGCGAAAAATGCGGTTTAGGATTCGTAGAGATTCTAATTCGATATCAGCCGAAAAAGGTTATGCCAGAGAGAGCGGAAATTTACTTTTTCACCTTTCGTTAGTTTTAATTTTAATTGCGGTCGGAGTCGGCTCTTTATTTGGTAGCAAGGGCGATGCGATAGTGAATTTAGGTGATCGATTTATAAATACCCCCACTTCTTACGATATTTTAGGCTTTGGGAAGTATCAGGCAGAGGATTCTCTACCCCCATTTTCACTAACAATCAAAGAGTTTAAAGCTGAATATGATCCGGCAACTAATGCACCACTTGATTACACCCTAACCGTCTTAGCTGCCAATCCAGCAGGTTCGAAGGAAAATGTTGAAATTATAAAAGTAAATAAACCACTTACATTTGGAAGCACAAAGGTGTTTTTACAAGCAAACGGACATTCACCAATTGTTATTGTTAAAGACAAGAGCGGCAAAGTTGTATTTGATGGCCCAACACCTTTCTTGCCACAGGATGCAAACCTTTCCTCAATTGGAGCAATAAAAATTCCGGATATGCAACCGCAGATTGGTTTTGTTTCTTCATTTTTACCAACTGCTGACCGAGATCCAATTCGCGGTGGGTTTTCTTCTTATCCGGAAGTTTTAGATCCACGATTATTAATTTCAGTTTGGAAAGGTGACTTAGGTCTAAACATTGGCGTTCCGCAATCGGTTTATCGGATTGATACCAGCAAAATGGAAAGAATTGGCTTGAAAGCCTTAGTACTTAATGAGAGTTATGACTTCGGTGAGGGCAGCATCACATTTACAGGATGGAAGCCATGGGTTAATTTACAAATCATTAATGACCCTGGGAAAGGATACGCTTTGGTTGGTGCGATACTTGCGATCTCTGGTTTACTAATCTCACTATTTACTAGACAGAGAAGAATCTGGATTAAGCAAGGTCGAAAGACACAAATTGCAGGTTTAGCAAAAAATGGCATACCAGGTCTTGAAGATGAGATTAAGAAACTAGTAAAGGAGTTAGGTAGTGAGTAATACATCAACAGCTTTACTATCAAACGATTTTATTTATGCTTCGATGGCTTTATATACACTGGCTTTTTTTGCGCATGCAGTTGAGGTTGCGTGGTCAGTTAAAACTCCGGCCAAATCGGTTAAGAAAACAAAGCTAGATTTTTCTAGAACTGAGCGGGTTGGTAGATTGGCAAGCGCTTTTATGGTTTTGGGTTTCCTACTGTTAACTGCTGGAGTTATTTTTCGTGGGATATCAGCCAACAGAGTTCCGTGGGGAAATATGTATGAGTTTTCAATAACAGGTGCACTTGCCTTTTCTGGTGCATATTTATTTGCACTTAAAAAATACAAAGTACGGTGGCTTGGACTTCCAGTTTCACTAGCTGTGCTTCTAACTCTAGGAACTGCGATAACCTTGCTTTATCGGCCAAGTGCTCCACTTGCTCCCGCATTAAAATCAACTTGGTTAGTAATCCATGTTTCAGCAGCAATTATCTCTGGTGGAGTATTTCTATTAGCAAATGCAATTGCTGGTGCTTATTTAATTTTAGATCGCTATGAACAAAAAGGTGTTCGCCCAATCTGGGCACAAAAGCTTCCATCACTTGAGGCTCTAGATAATCTTTCATATCGATTAGTTGCATTGGTATTTCCGCTTTGGACTTTCGCAGTTATTGCTGGCGCTATTTGGGCAGAGTCTGCTTGGGGTCGGTACTGGGGTTGGGATCCAAAAGAAACTTGGGCATTTATAACTTGGGTTGCATATGCTGCATATTTACATGCACGGGTAACAGTTGGCTGGCGAGGCAGAAAAGCTGCATGGCTATGTTTGTTTGCTGGTTCAACATTCTTATTTAATTACATATATATAAATGTGTGGGGAACAGGTCGCCACACATACTCTGGCTTATAACTTTCTTAAAAAGTCGGGATCATCATCGGGCGGAATAATTCGCCCACGCCCACCACGATTTTGACCAGGCTTTCTTGGTCGGCCAGCAATAAACCAACCAATTGCACCAAATGATCCAATAAATAAAATTATTAATAGCCATCCCCATTTTGGGAAACGTCTTACATTTTCTTGTGGGGTTACTGCGCAATCAATAAAGGCAAAAATATTAATAATTACCGCTAGAACAAATAGGTACTTAAGCATGTGCCTAGTTTACCCCTATCTAATGTTAAATTAGCAACGCAAGTGCAATTAACGCCGCAGTAATCAATTGAACCCTTGCAGTTTTCCCTAAAACAGCTATTAACTCTTCTCCTTTGGCTCCACGTAATACCTGCATTAAAACTTTATATACCAAGGGTAAACAAATCATTACAAGAGCTATTTGGCTATCTATACTTATCGCTAGCAGCACAGTTAGTTGCGTGACTAGTAGCAAGAATCCATAAAAATATCGAGTTTTTTGATCACCCAACTTAACGGCCAAAGTTTGTTTATCAGCTTTTTCATCTAATGGGCGATCTCGAAGATTATTTATTACTAAAATTGCACACGACAATGACCCGATTGGAATAGATAGCAAAACTATTTGCCAGTTTATTTGCTGAGTCTGAACATAATAACTTCCAATAGTCGCAACTAAGCCAAAGAAGATAAATACTGAAAATTCACCAAAGCCAAGGTAACCGTATGGCTTTTTGCCTCCGGTGTAACCCCAAGCGGCTAAAACTGAAATTAATCCAACTAATATTAACCAAAGTGTTGTATTTAATGAGAGTAGCGTGCCAGCAATACAAGCAGTAGCAAATGATGTAAATGCTGCTGTTCTAACTGCCTTTGCACTAGCTAAACCAGAAGCAACTAATCTTGTTGGGCCGACTCGATTGGCGTCAGTCCCGCGAATACCGTCTGAGTAATCATTTGAGAAATTAACTGCAATTTGCAGGGAGAGCGAAACAACTAAAGCCAAACCACCGTTTATCCAATCAATTTCAGTCGCAAATGATGTTCCAACTAAAACTGGTGCCACTGCTGCTGGCAGAGTTTTAACTCTTGCTCCTACTACCCACTTATTCAATTACCACCCATAATCTTTATTGCTAAGTTTTTAGCAGCTCTTCTGTCTGGCTTGCCAATAGAAGTTGCAGGAATTTGTTCAAATAAGAATACCTCTTTTGGTGATAAAAGTGAGCCAAGACTTTTCTTTATTTCTTCAATTGAAAGATTTGAAGTGCTACCGACACAGAGTTTTTCTCCCCAAACTTCATCGGGGAGGGCAAAGGCAATAATCTCTTGATTTGGAATTAGCTCTCTAATTTTTTCTTCCACAAGCGTTAGTGAGATATTTTCTCCACCAGAAATTATAACTTCATCAGCTCTACCGTTAACTTTAAGAAATCCAGCAGACAGTTCTCCGATATCAGTACTCGCAAACCAACCATCAGCACCAATCGAAGTTAGCTCACCTTTATCTGATAAGTATCCACTTGCAATCATTGGACCAGTTAAATTAATTAATCCATCACTTGCTAATTTTACTTCTACGCCATCTAGCGGCTTTTGGTTATAAACACAGCCGCCACTCATTTCAGTCATTCCATAGGTGGTAACAATTTTTACATGTTTACTTGCAGCTTCTTTTTTTAATTTATCACTTACCGGTCCACCACCAACTAAAACTGCTTCAGCCGCAGTTAAATGTTCAAGTAATTTAGCATCACTAGTTAGCGCTTTATAAAGTTGAGTTGGAACTATTGAAATAAAATCGGCGTCAACATAATTTGTAGCATTTCTATTATCAATTACTCTTGAGCCAAGCGCAGTTGCTCTAATTAATACATTCAAACCTGCAATATGAGTTGTTGGCAGTAGCAGCGACCAACTATCACCTGGTACTGCACCTAAATACTTATGACTGGCATTTGTAGAAGCAATTAATGCTGCATCTGAAATAGCGACTAATTTTGATTCTGCAGTTGAACCAGATGTACTAATAACTAGTGCAATATTTTTCTCTACCTCTTTAATATCAATTTGTTTGGTTGATAGCGCAGGCCCTGAGCCTTCTAGAGCCTTGGCTAAATTTTCTTGCAGCTGTGGGATTGACCACTCAGGCTGAATAGGAGTTAATGCGCGAAGTTCTTTTTCTCCCATAATCCCCGTAGGCTATCTCTTATCTAATTCCCTTTTAACCTTTGGAGCCCGCCTTGAGCAAGCCAATCAAACGCCAACCAGGAGATCGCACTATTCCTAAGTGGCAAACGGGATCAGGTGGGGAAAAATTTACTGACATCACATACCAAGTTGCAGATGGCATGGCAAAAATAACAATCAACCGTCCGGAAGTTAGAAATGCATTTCGTCCACAAACTCTTTTTGAATTATCTGATGCATTTAATTTAGCTCGAGATAATGATCAAGTTGGGGTAATCATTTTCACTGGTGCCGGCGATGAAGCTTTTTGCTCAGGCGGAGACATAAATGTTCGCGGAGATGATGGCTATCTTGGCAATGATGCCCTCAGCAAAAAAGGTATTGGCCGATTAAATGTTTTAGATTTACAAGTACAAATTCGGCGTACACCAAAACCAGTTGTAGCTATGGTCGCTGGTTGGGCAATTGGTGGCGGACATGTCTTGCATGTTGTTTGTGATTTAACAATTGCAGCAGAGAATGCAAAGTTTGGGCAGACCGGGCCAATGGTTGGTTCATTTGATGGTGGATATGGAGCTGGCTTGCTAGCAGCCCATGTTGGACAAAAGAAAGCTCGTGAGATTTGGTTTCTATGTCGTCAATATGATGCTCAAGAAGCACTTGATATGGGATTAGTTAATGCAGTTGTGTCAGTTAAAGAGTTAGAAGCCGAAACAGTTTCTTGGGCAAGAGAGATGCTACGTCACTCACCAATGGCACTTCGATTACTAAAAGCGAGCCTTAATGCGGCAGATGATGGTTTAGCAGGCGTTCAGCAATTAGCCGGAGATGCCACCATGTTGTTTTATTTAACAGAGGAAGGTCAAGAAGGACGCAACGCTTATCAAGAAAAACGTGAGCCAGACTTTAATAAATTTCCTAAACGACCTTAAGTAATGTTTCCGTTCAAATTACAAGTAGTTTCAATTCCAGTTAAGGCAAACTTTCGCGGAATTAGAAATCGAGAAATTGCTTTATTCGAAGGACCAGCCGGCTGGAGCGAGTTTTCATCATTTACTGAATACAGTAATAAAGAATCTAGTACATGGCTAAAAGCTGCAATTGAAAGTGCTACAAAAGAGCCACCAACGCCAATAAGAAATGAAGTACAAATTAACGCTACTTTGCCTAACGTAAAGGTGAGTGAAGTAAAAGAATTACTTGCCGGGTTTGAAGGTTGCAGCACGATCAAAATAAAAATTAATGATTTTGAGACCGATCAGGCTCTCTTAATTGAGTGCTTAAAGGAAGTTCCGAAAGCTAAGTTTCGGTTAGATGTTAACGGTGGTTGGGCGTTAGAAGAGGCAATAGCAAATGTGCAAAGTTATGAAACGGCATTTGGAAGCTTAATTGAATACATTGAGCAACCCTGTACTGATTTTGCAGATCTAAACAGCTTACGTAACAACACTGGAATCAAAATAGCTGTCGATGAATCAATAAGAAAATATCTGGCAGGTGATTTAACCCGCATTAAAGAGGTTGCTGATATTGCAATAATTAAGTGGGCGCCAACAGGTGGAATCAGCGCAGCATTAGAAGTAATTGAAAAAATTGATCTACCAGTTGTTATCTCAAGTGCGTTAGACAGTAGCGTTGGTATTTCACATGGGTTATCGCTAGCCGCGGCAGTGCCTAATCTTTATGGTGCTTGTGGACTTGGTACCGTTTCTCTTTTAGTAGGGGATGTAACAAGTAATTCACTACTACCCACTAATGGAATCATAAAGAACCATAAAGTAACTCCAGATAGAATTGAAGAATTTAAAGCAGAATCTGGACGGCAGAAATGGTGGCAAGATAGAGCCAATGCAATTTATGAAGGAGGCTTATTTTGAGTAATTCAACAAAATTAGCTCATTCATTACTTAGACAATTGATAGAGGTAGGAGTTAGTGATTTTGTAATTTCGCCCGGGTCACGAAATGCCCCACTTTCAATTGCTCTAGGGGAGGCAGCAAGTAAAGAGATTATCGATTTGCATGTAAAAATTGATGAACGTGGCGCTGCTTATTACGCACTTGGAATTTCCAAAGCAAGTAATAATTATGTAGCAGTTATTTGCACAAGTGGCACTGCAGCAGCAAACTTTCATCCAGCTGCCTTGGAGGCTTTTCATAGCAACAACAAACTGATATTAATTACCGCAGATCGGCCAGCCCGGCTTCGAAGAACCGGCGCAAATCAAACAACTGATCAAGTAAATATTTACCCAGTTATTAAAACCCATGACTTTGCAGCAGAGATAGACATAAAAAAACTTTTGACCGGAGGTATGGTGCATTTAAATGTTCAATTTGATGAACCATTAATAGAAAGCGAAAAAACCGATTGGCTTGCTGGATTAAAAATCCTATTGCACACTATTGAGAATAGAGTTAGCGGAAAATTAGAAGTGGGTAGTGGAGTATTAATTATTGGACATGACCGAGCTGGCTATTCAGTAGCGGAAGTAAATGATTTTGTAGGCAAATTGAATTGGCCAGTAATTTGCGAAGATCCAATCTCATTTCCACAATCAATCGCCCATGCATCTTTATTTTTAACGGATCCTCAGATTGCTGCAAAACTGTCCCCAGAGAATGTGATTGTGATTGGTCGAACTACTTTATCTCGAAGCACTAATACATTCATAAAGCTTGCTAAAAAAGTAATCGTGATTGATCCAAGAACTGCTGATGTCGACAATAAGAGAGAAGCAGATCTAATACTTAAGGCATTGCCAAATGAAATCGTAAGTATTAAATCAGATCAAATTATTTGGCGCGAAGCTTCAGGTGCGGCGGCAATTCAGTTAGAGAATTTGCCTTGGTCTGAGCAACTTGCAATCACCATAATTTGTGAGCTGTTACCTGAAGAGAGCGCTTTGTTTGTTGGATCATCCAGACCTGTGCGTGATATTGAAGCTTTCGCCCACCCTCGTAACGGTGTTTCAGTATTCGCTAATCGTGGTCTAGCTGGAATTGATGGGAATATTTCAACTGTATTTGGAATAACAAATGAATTTGAAAAAACAACTGCAATTCTAGGAGATCTAACATTTCTTCACGATATATCAGCTCTTACAAATGCAACTGTTGGAAATCTTCGTATTTTCGTAATAGATAACAATGGTGGGGGAATATTTTCAACTTTACCCCAAGCTAGTACCGGTAATTTTGAGCAGCTTTTCGGAACCCCTCATAATTTGGATTTATGTAAAGTCATTGCCGGATTTGGGGTAGCCGTTGGTAATGCCACGAATTTAATGGAGCTGCAATCAGCAGCAAGTAAAGAAATTAAAGGATTTGAAGTTGTAGTTGTAACTGTGCCAAGCCGTGAAAGCAATGCTGAGCAGTTAAAAAGTGTTACTCAAAGAGTTTCAAGTGCAGTGCGCATTGGCATTAATTTAGCCTGACTCTCTGCGTATTCATTAGCTGGATCTGAGCCAGCAACAATCCCACAACCAGCAAAAATTTGAATTGATTTTTGATCGGCTGATAGCTGGCCACAACGAAGTGCAATTGCAATTTCCCCATCGCCATGAGCATCAATCCAGCCAACAGGTCCGGAATATCGACCACGATTCATCTCTTCAAGAGATGTAATAAGTTTTTTTGCTACATCGGTTGGCGTTCCACAAACTGCCGCAGAAGGATGTAATTTTTCAACTAGCGTAAAAATATCTGCTTGCTTTGCACTGTCATTTAATACTCCAGTCACATCAGTAGCAAGATGCATCACATTTGAAAGATGTAAAACAAATGGAGATTCTGGAACATTTGTAGAAGAGCAAAATGGTGCAAGTGCATCTGCAACAGACTTAACTGCGTATTCATGTTCTTCTAAGTCCTTTGAAGATTTTGCTAAAGAGGCAGCAAGTGCTAAATCACGGTCTTCATTTCCACTTTTTCTAATAGTTCCAGCCAAAACTCTTGAAGTAACAAGTGATTTGCTTAGACGAACTAACAGTTCTGGCGTCGCACCAATCAGACCATCTACAAAAAATAACCAAGTCGATGGGTACTCAATCTCAAGTCGCTGCAATAAATTTCGAATATCTATACCTGTACTTGATGTGGCATTTAAATCTCGGGCAAGCACGACTTTCTCAAGTTGACTATTTTTAATAGCGGCAATTGCAGTAGTTACTTGTTCACGCCACTTTTCTTCGCTTATAGATCCGTTTTGCCAGGTAATTTCGCTACTAACAGCTGAGTTAGATATTGGAGTTATATCTGGTTGACTTTTATTACCGATCCAAGTTATCCATGATTTTCCATTTTTATGTCCCAAGACAACCTCTGGGATTATCAGTACTGATTTTTCATTTGCATCAAAGGAAAAGGATGAAAAAAGTATTGGTCCAGTGCCACTACCGTGCACATTATTTTGGATTGAAAATTCAGATAATTGTTCATTCCACCAGTTCTTAGCTTTTAAAAATCGATCTTCACCTACTACTTCAAATCTTTTGTATTCACCAAACCCGACTAAACCATCACCACTTCTGACCCATGCAGAAACTAAATCTAAATTTGTATCTGCTGAGGTAAGTATTGGGTGATTACCCAAAATCTCAGTAGTAATTAAAACGGACATTTTAGATTTGCGCCTGTCTATTTGACGGATTTGTAAGTAAAGCCTACTCCTTAGAGAATAGTGCTGTGGTCCGCGCTAATCTAAACAAAGATCCAGATGACGTCTCAAAGATGTTTGACGATGTTGCACATAGATATGACTTTCTAAATGACCTTCTTAGTTTGGGCCGAACAAAGGCATGGCGAAGAGTTGTAACTTCAATTATTGCGCCAAAACCCGGGATGAAGATTTTAGATATTGCAGCTGGTACCGGTTCCTCATCTCGCCCATTAGTTGATAAAGGCGCGGAGGTAACCGCTTTAGATTTTTCACACGGAATGATTGAGCAGGGCCGTAAACAAAATAAAAATATTAATTTTGTACAAGGGGACGCATTAAAACTTCCATTTGAAGACAATGCCTTTGATGTAACCACGATTTCGTTTGGTCTTCGCAATACTTCTAATACCGATAAGGCACTTAAGGAAGCACTGCGGGTTACCAAAGATGGTGGAAGAATAGTTGTTGCTGAATTTTCACACCCAGTAAATCCAATCTTTAAGAAAATATATTTAAATTACTTAATGAAAGCATTGCCAGTTATTGTTAAAAAAATAAGCAAAAATCCCGACGCATATATCTACCTAGCCGAATCAATTAGGGCCTGGCCGGATCAGGCCGAACTTGCCTCCATAATGCGAGACAGTGGCTTCAAATCTGTGGCTTGGCAGGACTTAACCTTCGGAATTGTCGCAGTTCACATTGGCTATAAGGCTTAAGTGGCTAATGAAACCTTCGGCAAACAATAAGATTTGACCGTATGAATCCCTCAATAAATCCATATGTACCGATCCTGGCGATCGGAGCTATCGGCTTTGGATTTGCCGCCTTTTCAATTGTGGCAGCAGCACTTACTGGACCAAAAAGATATAACCGAGCCAAGTCAGATGCATATGAGTGTGGAATCCAACCATCACCACAAGCAGCAGGTGGCGGAAGATTTCCAGTTAAATATTTTTTAACGGCAATGCTATTTATTGTTTTTGATATTGAAATTGTCTTTTTATATCCATGGGCGGTCTCATTTGATCAGCTCGGATTGTTTGGTTTAATTGAGATGGCATTATTTATTGGAACAGTTTTTGTTGCCTATGCATATGTTTGGCGCCGCGGCGGATTGGAATGGGATTAGTCGTGGGCCTAGAAGAAAAGTTACCAAGTGGATTTTTATTAACAACAGTTGAAAAGCTTGCTGGTTACATGCGCAAGAACTCATTATGGCCAGCAACATTTGGTTTGGCATGCTGCGCGATTGAAATGATGGCAGCAGGTGCTGGGCGGTATGACTTAGCAAGATTTGGAATGGAAGTTTTTCGTGCTTCTCCTCGCCAGGCTGATTTAATGATTGTGGCTGGCCGAGTTAGCAACAAAATGGCGCCAGTAGTTCGTCAGATTTATGATCAAATGGCTGCTCCCAAGTGGACAATTGCAATGGGCGCATGCGCATCATCTGGTGGAATGTTTAATAATTATGCAATTGTGCAGGGAGTTGATCACATAATTCCAGTTGATATTTATTTACCAGGTTGCCCACCACGTCCTGAAATGTTAATGGATGCAATTCTAAAACTGCATGAGCAAATTGGTAATGAAAAATTAGGTCCAAATCGAGAGAAAATTATTAGAGAGGTTGAAGCTGCTGCCCTTGCTGCTAAACCAACTCATCAATTAAAGGGATTACTCACATGAGTGAGAATGGAATGTTTGGGGCAAGTGGAAGTGGTGACACTTCAGGGTTTGGTGGCCTAGTAAATACAACAACAGTTATTGGCTCAACTCAGCGCCCATTTGGTAGCTATTTCGATCAGGTCGCAGATGATTTAGAAAGAGCTTATCCACTATTTAGTGATGCGATTGAAAAAGTTGTTGTAGACCGTGGTGAGTTAACATTATTTATCAAACGAGACCGTTTGTTTGATGTAGCAAAAATTTTGCGTGACCAACTTAAATTTGAGATGTGTATTGGCGTTAGTGGTGCGCATTATCCAGATGAGAGTGGCCGAGAGTTACACGCGGTTTATTCATTACTTTCAATTACTAGAAATCAAAGAATTAGATTAGAAGTTAGTGTTTCAGATAAAGATTCACATGTCCCTTCATTAGTTGAGGTGTGGGCTGGAACTAACTGGCATGAGCGCGAAACTTATGACATGTTTGGAATTGTTTTTGATAATCACCCGGGCCTCACTCGAATTTTGATGCCAGATGATTGGCCCGGACATCCACAACGAAAAGATTATCCACTAGGTGGAATTGAGATTGAATATAAAGGTGCAACAATTCCAGCGCCTTCACAACGTCGGAGCTACAAATGACAACATTTACTGATCCTTACGCATCCTCACAAGAAACCACCGAAGGACGGGTTTACTCCTTAACTGGTGGTGATTGGGATTCATTAGTTACTGAAATTGGTGCAACTAAAGAAGAGCGTGTGGTTTTAAATATGGGACCACAACATCCATCAACACATGGTGTGCTTCGTTTAATTTTGGAGCTAGAGGGCGAAACAGTTACTGAAACTAGATGCGGAATTGGTTATCTACACACTGGAATTGAGAAAAATACTGAATTTAGAAACTGGACCCAAGGTGTAACTTTTGTAACGAGAATGGATTATTTATCTCCAATATTTAATGAAACTGCTTATTGCTTAGGTGTCGAAAAGTTACTTGGAATTACAAATGATGTGACTGAGCGAGCAACTGTTATTCGTGTAATGATGATGGAGTTCAATCGAATTTCTTCTCACATGGTTGCATTAGGAACTGGTGCCCTTGAGCTTGGCGCACTTTCACCAATGATTTTTGCATTTAGAGAGCGCGAGAAGGTATTAGATGTATTTGAAATGATCTCAGGTCTTCGCATGAATATGGCGTATGTAAGACCAGGTGGAGTTGCTCAAGATCTGCCACAAGGAGCATTAGCAAAGATTCGCGAAACTATAAAAGAGCTTCGGCATAATTTTAAAGATAATGAAAAATTATTAATTAGTAACTCAATCTGGATTAAACGCACGCAAGGAATTGGCTATTTAGATTTAGCTGGCTGCACAACTTTAGGAATTACCGGTCCAGTACTTAGATCAACTGGGTTAGCTTGGGATTTAAGAAAAGCTCAACCATATTGTGGATATGAGGATTATCAATTTGATATTCCAACTACTGACACCTGCGATGTTTATGGAAGATTTTTAATTAGAATGCAAGAGTTAGAACAATCACTAAGAATTATTGAGCAGTGTGTTACTAAGCTAGAAAAATTAGAGGGCCAGCCAGTAATGGTTGCTGATAAGAAAATTGCTTGGCCATCTCAATTATCTATTGGTGCCGATGGCATGGGTAACTCTTTAAATCACATTAGAGAGATCATGGGTGAATCAATGGAGGCTTTGATTCATCACTTTAAATTAGTTACTGAAGGATTTAGAGTGCCGGCCGGTCAGGTATATACATCAATTGAATCACCACGCGGTGAACTAGGAGTTCACTTAGTTTCAGATGGTGGAACTCGTCCTTATCGAGTGCACTTTCGTGATCCATCTTTTAATAATCTGCAATCAACTGCCGCAATGTGTGAAGGTGGACAGATTGCCGATGTAATCGCAGCTGTTGCATCAATTGATCCAGTTATGGGTGGGGTTGATCGCTAATGGCATTTAAACCTGAGCAAATTTCAATTATGGATTCAATTATTGCCAGGTATCCACGCAAGCGATCAGCAATCATGCCGCTGCTTCATTATGTGCAATCTATTGACGGTTACGTAACCAATGAAGGAATTGAGTTAATTGGTGAAAAGTTAGAGCTAGCAACTGCAGAGGTAACAGCAGTTTCAACCTTTTATACCCAATATAAATCAAAGCCAGTAGGTGAATACCACGTTGGAATCTGCACAAATACCCTGTGTGCTGTTATGGGTGGAGATATGATTTTTGATGCAGTCAAAGAACATCTTGGAATTGAAAATGATGGTGTAACAAATGATGGCAAAGTTTCAGTAGAACATATCGAGTGCAATGCTGCATGTGATTACGCTCCGGTTGTGATGGTTAATTGGGAGTTTTACGATAACCAAACTGTGCAATCTGTTAAAGATTTAGTTGATGGCGCTAGAAATGGAAATCCACCCGCACCAACTCGTGGACCTAAAACACTTAGAACCTGGAAACAAAATTCTGCAGTTCTTGCCGGTATTTCAGATGGCCTTGCAAATGAGGGCTTACAAGCTGGTGAGCCAACTTTGCTTGGATTGAAGAAGGTAAAAGGTGGAGCATGAGTAAATTAACTCCAGTTCTTTCTGCACACTGGGATGAAGCAGATTCATTCACTATCGCAGGTTACAAGCGAAATGGTGGTTATAGCGCTGTTGCTAAAGCACTTGCGATGGCACCTGATGAATTAATTCAATTAGTAAAAGATTCTGGATTACGTGGCCGAGGTGGCGCAGGATTTCCAACTGGAAGCAAGTGGGGCTTTATTCCACAAGGAGATAATAAAGAGCATTACTTCGTTGTTAATGCTGATGAGTCAGAGCCAGGTACTTGTAAAGATACACCGCTAATGATGGCAAATCCACATGTATTAATTGAAGGCGTAATTATTGGTTCATATGCGATTAGAGCAAACTATGCCTTCATTTATATTCGTGGTGAAGTAACCCACGTTGTGCGCAGAGTGCAACAAGCAATCGAGGATGCATATGCTGCTGGCTTACTTGGTAAAAATATTTTAGGTAAAGGCTTTGATTTGGAATTAGTTCTACATGTTGGCGCTGGTGCTTATATTTGCGGTGAAGAAACAGCACTACTTGATTCACTAGAAGGCTTCCGCGGCCAACCACGACTTCGCCCACCATTTCCTGCGATTGCTGGATTGTATGCAAAGCCAACAGTGGTTAATAATGTTGAATCAGTTGCTTCAGTTCCGGCAATTGTAAATAACGGTGTTGCTTGGTTTAACGCAATGGGAACTGAAAAGAGCAAAGGATTTACGCTCTACTCACTCTCTGGTCATGTTAATAATCCTGGTCAATTTGAAGCGCCACTTGGAATTACCTTACGTGAGCTTCTAGAAATATCTGGCGGAGTTAGAAGTGGCCATAAATTAAAGTTTTGGACTCCAGGTGGATCATCAACTCCAATCTTTACCGATGCACATTTAGATGTACCACTTGATTACGAAGGTGTTTCAGCAGCTGGCTCAATGCTTGGCACAAAAGCTCTACAAATATTTGATGAAACAACCTGTGTTGTTAGAGCAGTTCTTAGATGGACTGAGTTTTATAAGCATGAATCTTGCGGTAAGTGCACACCATGCCGAGAAGGAACTTGGTGGTTAGTACAAGTACTGAAAGATTTAGAAGCAGGCAAAGGAACTGAAGCTGATCTAGATAAGTTATTAGATCTATGCGACAACATTATGGGCCGATCATTTTGTGCTCTCGCTGATGGCGCAGCCAGCCCAATCATCTCTTCATTAAAGTATTTCCGCCAAGAGTATTTAGATCACCTATCTGCTGGCAGATGTCCTTTTGATCCAATTGCATCAACATTATTTGCTACGGCAGGTGCCAAATGAGTATCCAAGAGTTAGGCACTGAACAAGCAGTTGAACTGATTACCTGTGTAATTGATGGATTTGAAGTAACTGTTCCAAAGGGAACTTTAGTAATCCGGGCCGCTGAAAAACTAGGAATTCAAATTCCAAGATTTTGCGATCACCCACTACTTGCTCCAGCTGGTGCGTGTAGACAATGTTTAGTAGATATTGAAATTAATGGCAGAGCATTTCCAAAACCTCAAGCCTCATGCACTATTCCAGTTGAAAACGGCATGATTGTTAAGACTCAATTAACTTCAGCAGTAGCCGATAAAGCCCAAAAGGGAGTCATGGAGTTGTTGTTAATTAACCACCCACTTGATTGCCCAGTTTGCGACAAGGGTGGTGAGTGCCCATTACAAAACCAGGCAATGTCATCTGGCAGAAGTGAAAGTAGATTTGAAGGAGTCAAGCGAACATTTGAAAAACCAGTTGCAATTTCATCTCAGGTTTTATTAGATCGGGAGCGGTGTGTACTTTGCGCTCGCTGCACAAGATTCTCAGAACAAATTGCCGGAGATCCATTTATAACTTTGAATGAGCGTGGTGCACTGCAGCAGGTTGGTATTTATGAAGATGAACCATTTGATTCTTATTACTCTGGTAATACTGTTCAAATTTGCCCAGTTGGTGCGTTAACCGGAACCTCATACCGCTTCCGGGCTCGACCATTTGATTTAGTGTCAACCAACTCTGCTTGTGAGCACTGTGCATCTGGTTGTTCAATGCGCACCGATGTTCGCAGAGGCAAAACCTTACGCAGACTTGCTGGTGAAGATGCTGATGTAAATGAAGAGTGGAATTGCGATAAGGGTAGATGGGCATTTAAGTACGAAGTATCTAAGAATCGAATTACTGTGCCAATGATTAGAGATGCAAGTGGACAATTACAAGAAACATCTTGGCCTGAGGCATTAGCAGCCGCTGCATCTGGATTAAAAAATGCTAGAGCTGGAGTACTAGTTGGTGGACGTGCAACCGTTGAAGATGCCTACGGTTATAGCAAATTTGCACGAGTAGCTCTTGGTACGAACAATATCGATTTCCGCGCTCGCAGCCACAGCAGTGAAGAGTTAGATTTCTTAGCATCAGCACCACTTAATGCAACGTACAAAGATATTGATAAAGCAGATCAGGTAGTACTAATTAGTTTTGAACCAGAGGATGAATCACCAATCGTTTTCTTGCGAATTTATAAGCAGACTCATAAGCGGGCAATCAAAGTTACAAGTATCGCTCCATTTGCAAGCCGTGGGACTCAAAAGCTAAACGCAAAATTAATTAAGACTGCAACTGGTAATGAAGTGGCAGCAATCTCTACATTAAGTGGATTAACAGCTAAATCAGTGATTTTAGTTGGCGAGCGAGCAACTGAAACAACTGGTGCTTTATCTGCAGTGATTAAATTAGTAAATGACAGTGGCGCAAAATTAGGTTGGATTCCACGCAGAGCTGGTGAGAAAGGTGCAATCGCGGCAGGGGCACTTCCAAACTTACTACCTGGCAATCGTCCAATAACTGATGCATCAGCCAGAGTGGATATTGCAACAGCATGGAATATTGATTCACTACCAAGTGAAGTTGGTATGAGCTCTACTGAAATCATTAACTCTGATCTACAAGCAGTTTTAATCGGCGGAGTAGATCCAATGGATATTTCATCAGATGCGAAGGTAAAACTTGCAAAGAAGTTTGTTGTATCCCTTGAAATTAGACAAAGTGATATCACTGATATCGCTTCAGTTGTATTGCCAGTCGCAGCGGTAGTTGAGAAAAGTGGATCATTTATGGATTGGCAAGGTAGTGCCCGTAATTTTGAGGCTGCAGTTGAACAGTCACTAAACCGAAGTGATGTTCGAATTCTTTCAATGCTGGCAGATGAGATTGGTAAGCCAATTAATTTAGCAACTGTAAAGAGTGCTAGAAATGAATTTGAGTCAATCGGAAATTGGGATGGGTCAAAAAACTCGATGAAGCCGGTTGCAGCTGCCTCCGTAATAAACGCAAGTGGTGATGAAGCAGTTTTAAACTCTTGGCGAAATTTGTTGGACAAGGGTTCAATGCAAGATGGTGAAGATAATCTTGCCGGAACTGCCCGCAAATCTATTGTTGTAATTAGCTCAGCACGAGCAAAAACCCTTGGCGTGAGCGAAAATGATTTAGTAAGAGTTTCAAATGAATATGGTGCTATTACTTTGCCTTGTTCAATCAATGATATTGAGGATTCATCTGTTTGGCTGCCACGTAATTCGCAAAGCAGCCAACTAATTAGAAACTTAGGAACAGTAAGTAATTCAATTGTGAAGGTGGCCAAAGCATGAGTAATGCAGAGTTAATTGGTCAAGATCCAGGTTGGGTTATTGCGCTAAAAGGTTTATTCATTTTCGCTGCATGTGTGTTTCTCACCATCATGTCAGTTTGGGCAGAACGACGCATAGTTGCCAGGATGCAACAAAGAAGTGGACCAAACCGAGTTGGAAAGTTTGGCTTATTACAAGCACTTGTTGATGGCGTAAAGTTAGCTTTAAAAGAAGATTTAATTCCAAAAGCAGCTGATCGAGTTATCTTTGTGCTTGCTCCAATAATTAGTACTACCGCATGCTTCATGGCATTTGCAGTTATTCCACTTACTGGTGAAGTTAATTTCTTTGGCCATCAAACAGTAATGCAATTAACTGATATTTCAGTCGGCGTGCTTTATGTATTAGCAATCGCTTCCGTTGGAGTTTATGGAATTGTCTTAGCTGGCTGGTCTTCTGGATCTACATATCCACTGCTGGGCGGTCTTCGCTCTTCTGCACAAGTAATTTCATATGAAGTTGCAATGGGTTTATCTCTAGTTGCAGTATTTATCTACGCCGGCTCAATGTCTACATCTGAGATTGTCGCTGCTCAAGATAAGTGGTGGTATGCAGTAATTCTTTTCCCTTCATTTATTATTTATACAATATCTATGGTTGGCGAAACCAATCGAGCACCATTTGATTTAGCTGAAGCCGAAGGTGAATTAGTTGGTGGATTCCATACCGAGTATTCATCACTTAAGTTCGCATTATTTTTCTTATCTGAGTATGTAAATATAATTGCAGTTTCAGCACTTGCGACCACATTATTCCTTGGCGGATATCACGCCCTTCCTGGTCTGGGCTTTACCGAACAATGGTTAGGCGGCTGGTTTACATTGGCTTGGTTCTTTGTAAAGGTTTTAGGATTTTTCTTTGTATTTGTTTGGTTGCGTGGCACATTACCTCGTCTGCGTTATGACCAATTTATGAAGTTTGGCTGGAAAGTATTAATTCCATTCTCACTCGCTTGGATTATGGTGGTTTCAACACTTCGCGTAATGTCCCAACAGCAAGCCCCTAGAGTAATAATTATTGCCTTTATATTTTCAATAGCGTTGATTTATATAGCAATTACATCCTTAGTTGATCGTCAGAAAGTTAATCATGCTAAAGCCGCTAAGGTTACAAACTCTGAAGAACCTAACTTTCCAGTACCAGCAATTCCAAACTCTAGATCGGAGCAATTAAATGGCTGATGAATTAACGCCGCGGTCTGATGATTTTGGTTTAGCCAAAGCAGATCAATCAAAAACCCCAATCACAAACCATGAGAGTGCAAGCTTTAGTAAGCAACTACTTGGTTTTTGGGTAACTTTTAAAACTATGTTTAAAAAAGTTAATACGGTGCAATACCCAGAGGTTAAAGAACCGACTGCGGAAAGATTTCATGGACGCCATCAATTAAATCGCCACCCAGATGGTCTTGAGAAATGTATCGGCTGCGAATTATGCGCTTGGGCGTGCCCAGCAGATGCTATTTATGTTGAAGGTGCTGACAATAAAGAAGGTGCACAATTTTCACCTGGTGAGCGATATGGCAAGGTTTACCAAATTAATTACCTTCGCTGTATTTTTTGTGGTCTTTGTATTGAAGCTTGCCCAACACGTGCGCTAACAATGACCAATGAGTATGAGCTTGCTGATAATACTCGCGGAAAACTTATTTTTGAAAAGGATGATTTACTTGGTCCACTTCGAGCCGGCATGGTGCCACCGCCACATCCAATGTACCCAAATACTGATGATGGAAATTATTACCGCGGTGAAGTAACTGAGTCTCACCCATCTCAAGGTATTCCTAAAAATGATTAACCTTGCATTAGATATTGGAAAAACTGCCGGACCAGAAGCAGTTTTGTTTTATTTCCTTGCACCACTTTCAGTATTTGCTGGGCTTGGTATGTTAATTGTAAAAAAAGCTGTTCATTCTGCTTTATTGCTTGCTTGGATAATGGTTTCACTAGCAATTTTTTATATTGCTCAAGATGCACTTTTCTTAGGAATTGTGCAGGTTGTTGTTTATACCGGCGCAGTAATGATGCTCTTCCTATTTATATTAATGCTTGTTGGAGTAGATACCTCTGATTCTTTTACTGAAACTATCCGAGGACTTCGAGCAATAGCTATCACTGCAGCTATTGGGTTTGGTGGCTTACTTGTGACTTTAATTGGCCGGGCAACATTTAATCGACCAATTACTGGACTGGCTTCTGTCAACTCAAATGGAAATGCAAATGGTTTAGCGAAAGAACTATTTACTCAATATGTATTTGCATTTGAGGTTGTTTCTGCGCTTTTGATAACCGCAGCCCTTGGGGCAATGGTTTTAGCCCATAGTCAAAAAACAAGATCTCCATTCGCGCAACGAGATCTATCAATTGCTCGATTCAGAAAAGATAATTTAAAAGATGCTGCCGGCCTACCGAGTTCTGGAGTTTACGCACTACATAACGCAGTTGATGTACCAGCACTGTTACCAACTGGCAAAGCAGCTCCAACATCAATTTCAGCTGTCCTTGAGGCACGCGGTGACATGATTGAAAGTTCTAAATTCCAGCTTCAGCAGGAAGAGGAGGAGAAGTAATGGCAATCGCTAATTATCTTTATCTTTCTGCAATTCTTTTTACAATTGGTGCAGTTGGAGTTGTCATACGCCGCAATGCAATTGTTGTTTTTATGTGTATTGAATTAATGCTAAATGCGGCAAATCTTGCATTCGTAACCTTTGCACGCATAAATGGAAATCTTCAAGGGCAAGTAGTTGCCTTCTTTACAATGGTAGTTGCCGCATGCGAAGTAGTAGTCGGTCTTGCAATTATTGTGACAATTTATCGCTCTCGCCGTTCTATATCAGTTGATGATGCAAGTTTGTTGAAAAGATAAACATGCAGACTTCAGCAAATTTAGTTTGGTTAATCGCACTACCATTATTTAGCTCGGCAATTCTTCTTCTAGCTGGCAAGCGAGCTAACTCTTGGGGCCATGTAATGGCAACCATAGTTTCAGCATCTGCATTCACCATTGGATTTGTTGAGTTCATCGCGATGCAGTCAAGAGCTGATGAAAATCGCGCAGTAGCACAGAAATTGTTTACCTGGATCTCGGTCGGCTCCTTTAATGTGGATGCATCACTTCTGCTGGATCAACTATCTATCTGTTTTGTACTCTTGATTACTGGTGTTGGCACATTAATCCATATCTATTCGATTGCGTATATGTCACATGATCTAGATCGCCGGAGATTTTTTGCTTACCTAAATCTGTTTATAGCCGCAATGCTTTTATTAGTACTAGGGGATTCATATTTAAATCTTTATGTGGGCTGGGAAGGTGTTGGACTTGCTTCCTATTTACTTATTGGTTTTTGGAACCAAAAGCCGGCGTATGCAACTGCTGCGAAAAAAGCATTTGTGGCAAACCGAGTTGGAGATGTTGGCTTATCTCTAGCAATAATGATTGCGTTTGCAACCTTTGGTGATGTTTCATTTGCTGGCATTAAAGAGCATGTAGAACATGCATCTTCAACACAGTTAACTGCAATTGGTTTGATGTTGCTGTTAGCTGCTTGTGGTAAGTCTGCACAATTCCCACTGCAATCATGGCTTGGAGATGCAATGGCTGGCCCAACCCCCGTCTCCGCGCTTATCCATGCTGCAACGATGGTTACTGCTGGAGTTTATTTAATTACTAGATCAAACTTTATTTTTGATGAGGCACCAATCGCACAATTAATGGTGCTTATTGTTGGCGGAATTACTTTATTGTTTGGCGCAATCATTGGCACAGCCAAAGATGATATTAAAAAGGCTCTTGCTGCTTCGACTATGTCTCAAATTGGTTACATGATTTTGGCAACCGGATTAGGTCCAATCGGTTATGCATTTGCAATTATGCATTTACTTACTCACGGTTTCTTTAAGGCAAGCATGTTCCTTGGTGCAGGTTCGGTGATGCATGGCATGAAAGACGAAGTAAATATGAGAAAGTATGGTGGCATTGGAAAGTTCATGCCGATTACTGCGCTTACATTTGGTCTTGGGTATTTAGCAATTATTGGCGTTCCACCATTTGCTGGTTTTTATTCAAAAGATAAAATTATTGAAACAGCATTTAATGCTGGAGGCATGAAAGGTTTAGCACTTGGTATCGCCACATTACTTGGCGCGATGATCACTGCTTTCTATATGACCAGAGTTGTGATCTTGACCTTCTTTGGAAATGAAAGATGGGGTCATAAAGATGAACCGCATGAGAGTCCAGCATTAATGCTAATCCCAATTGGTCTACTTTCAATTGGCTCTATTGCATCTGGATTTATTTTATCTAAGGGTGAGGGATTAGTTCATTGGTTAGAACCAGTTGTTAATCCACTTAAAGAGCATCACGACGAATTTTTACCACCAATAGTTGTTTCGCTAATGACTTTAACGGTGGTAGCAATAGGAATATTAATAGCTGTATCTAAGTACCGTGGTGATCAGTTAGCACAAGCACCAGAAAACGTTTCTGTACTTACCAAAGCTGCTAGACGTGACTTATTTCAAGATGATTTGAATGAGTCAGTATTTATGCACCCAGGCCAAACACTAGTGCGGAACATATTGAATATTGATTACTTAGTACTAGATGGCTTAGTAAGAGCAGTTGGAAGCGTTTCTTTAACCGCTGGAAGTCGACTAAGGTCACTTCAAAATGGTTATGTTAGAAGTTATGCATTGCTCATGATTATTGGCGCCCTGGCACTTATTGCTGCAATCTGGGTGGTGACTGCATGAACCTATTAACAATAGTTGGCGTACTCCCACTTATAAGTGCATTGCTAATTGCATTTATCCCAAGTAAGAACGCAGAGTTAATTAAGCGGGCTGCATTTGCTGCCACTTTAGTAGTTGCAATAGCTTCTATATTTTTAGTAACAGGATTTGATAAGAGTGTTACAGGTATGCAATATGTTCAAAGCAACACTTGGATAGAAGCTTTCAATATCAATTTTGCAGTAGGCATTGACGGGATTTCATTGGTGCTTATTTTGTTATCCACAATTTTGGTGCCAATAGTGATCTTAGCGACCTGGCACGAATCTGATCTTGGTAGGTGGAGTTCAAAGAGTTTTTATATTCTGATCCTAGTTTTAGAAACTTTAATGATTGGTGTATTTGCTGCTACTGACTTATTTTTGTTCTATGTTTTCTTCGAAGCAATGTTGATTCCAATTTACTTCCTAATCGGCGGGTATGGAACTGGCAATAAATCTGCCGCAGCAGTTAAGTTCCTTTTGTATAGCTTATTTGGTGGTTTATTAATGCTTGCCTCAGTTATTGGGCTTTATGTTATCGCTGGAAATCAGATCGGTGCTACTTTTGATTTAACACAACTTGCAACACTTGAAATTGATAGTAATACTCAAAATCTATTGTTCCTGGGCTTTTTTATTGCTTTTGCAATTAAGGCACCACTTTGGCCATTTCACACCTGGTTACCAGATGCAGCTAAGGCTGCGACACCTGGTACTTCAGTTTTGTTATTAGGAGTTTTAGACAAAGTTGGAACATACGGAATGATCCGGTTTTGTATTGCATTATTTCCAGATGCCAGCAAAACCTTCACACCTCTAATTATTACGCTAGCGGTGATATCAATAATTTATGGCGCATTTATGGCAATTGGTCAGAAAGATATTAAGGGCTTGATTGCTTTCACATCTATTTCCCACTTTGGATTTATAACAATGGGAATTTTTGCTATGACAACACAGGGAATGTCGGGCGCAAATTTATATATGGTCAACCATGGATTTTCTACCGCAGCCCTCTTCTTAGTAGCTGGTTGGATGATGATGCGTAGAGGTTCTTCAACTATTGCTGATTTTGGTGGATTACAAAGAGTGACTCCAGTGATGGCATGGACATTCTTTATAGCTGGAATGTCAGGTTTAGCACTGCCGGGCTTATCTAGCTTTGTTAGTGAATTCTTAGTATTAGTTGGTACGTATACCCGCTATCCAGTCGCAGCTGTAATCGGAACTCTAGGAATTGTTCTAGCCGCACTTTATATATTGATACCGATCCAAAAGACATTACATGGCCCGATAACTAGTGGCAATGAAAATCTAAAGGATTTAAATTTACGAGAGAAGATCGCTATTGCTCCAGTCATTTTAATAATTGTTGTAATGGGTTTTTATCCAAAACCGGTGCTAGATATTATTAATCCGACTGCAGAAAAAGTTGTTGTAAATGCAGGGTTTACTGATCCAGTAGCAAAGGTAGGTAAATAATGTTAATCGCGCCATCACTTATTTATTCACTTATTGCTCCAATTTTGATAGTTTTAGGCGGGGCATTAATCGGAGTTTTAGTTGAAGCGTTTTTAAGCAAGGCTCACCGTGCTGCAGTTCAGATAACAATAAGTATCGGAACGCTTCTGCTGGCGCTGCAACAGTTATGGCGAATTAGAGATTTATCTTCTACGACTGCGGCAGTTAATTCAGTAACAATCGATAAAGCCGGAATATTCTTACAAGCCACCGTAGTCGTACTTGCTTTAGTTGCAGTCTTATTAATTGCTGACCAGGAAAATTTTGTTGCGCAAGCTTCCGCTGTTCCGGGCTCAAATGAAGAAAAAAATTCGCTACAAGAGAAGAGTCAGCAGACTGAGATTTTCCCACTCTTCTTATTTGCTGTGGCCGGCATGATGTTGTTTCCAGTTGCTTCAGATCTCATTACATTATTTGTGGCCCTAGAAGTATTTTCTTTGCCACTCTATCTACTAGCTGGTTTATCAAGACGCAGACGACTGTTATCGCAAGAATCTGCACTTAAGTATTTCTTATTAGGCGCTTACTCTTCAGCATTTTTCTTGTTTGGCGCAGCCTTCTTATATGGATACTCCGGAACAATTTCTTTATCTGGAATTAGTGCTGCTGCCGGTAGTGCAAACAACATCTTTTTGCTAATCGGCATAGTTTTTGTTTCAGTGGGTTTGTTATTCAAGATTGGCGCAGTTCCATTCCACTCTTGGACACCTGATGTGTACCAAGGAGCACCAACACCAATCACTGGATTTATGGCGGCAGCAACTAAGGTGGCAGCATTTGGTGCACTACTTAGAATTTTTTATGTTGGATTTGCGCAAGAGCAAACACTTTGGCGCCCTTTAATTACTGTAATTGCAATAATTACAATGTTGTTTGGCTCATTAGTTGCGATAGCCCAACGTGATGTTAAGCGCATGCTGGCTTATTCCTCTATTGCGCATGCTGGTTTCTTGCTATCCGGTGTTGTTGCATTAAGCAAAGATGGATTAGTTGCTTCATTGTTCTATTTATTCGCATATGGCTTAACCACAATAGCCGCATTTGGAATTATCACTCTCGTTAGAGACTCATCTGGTGAAGTAACTGATCTAAATCGGTGGATCGGAATTGGTAAGAAATCACCATTAGTTGCTGGCTCGTTTGCATTCATCTTGTTAAGTTTTGCGGGTATCCCGTTAACTTCTGGGTTCATTGGAAAATTTGCAATCTTTTCTTCAGCGTATAAATCTGGATATATCTCACTTGTGGTTGTCGGCGTGCTTTCAAGTGCGATTGCAGCATTCTTCTATATAAGAGTAATTATCATGATGTTCTTTACAGATCCAGTAAATGATTCAGTATCAGTGGTGATCCCATCAGTTAAGAGCCGGATATCAATTATTGTTGCAACGGTAATTTCAATAATTTTAGGACTGATGCCTTCACTACTACTTAATGCAGCCACTACCTATGCCAATTTTATTAAATGATGAATCAAATTGGAATCCCCAACTTAGATAAAGCTTTAGAGACATCGTTACTTGCCGATATGGCAAGAGTTGAAGAATTAATGCGCTCACATATTAAGGGTGATTACCCATTAGTTATTGAAACTTCAAGACATTTAGTTGAAGCTGGTGGAAAAAGGCTTAGACCACTACTGACTTTATTAGCTGCTCAGTTTGGTGATCCGAGCAATTACGACATCATCAAGGCTGCAGTTTGTTGTGAACTTACCCATCTTGCAACGCTTTATCACGATGATGTGATGGATGACGCGGTGCTAAGGCGCGGAGTAATTAGTGCAAATAAGAAATGGGACAACGCGGTTGCGATTTTAACTGGTGATTACTTGTTCTCAAAGGTGTCAGATATGTTGGCTGACATAGGACCTGAAGCAGTTAAGTTGCAAGCGAAAACTTTTGAACGTTTAGTTATCGGACAGATAAAAGAAACACAAGGAAAGAGCGAAGGACTTACTCAGATTGAACATTATATGAAAGTCGTTGCAGATAAAACTGGTTCATTAATCGCAACCAGTGCAAGATTTGGTGCATTACTCTCTGGCGCAAGTGCGCAAACCGTTGAAGCATTAACTAAATTTGGTGAGAAAATTGGTGTAGCTTTTCAAGTTGCTGATGATCTTCTTGATGTCACAAGTGATGAAACAGCCTCTGGCAAAACTCCAGGGACTGATTTAAAAGAGGGTGTACCAACACTTGTAACTCTCTATCTAATTGCTGCAAATAATCCAGCTGATAAAGATTTAATCGCAAAGTTAAACGGTCCAATTTCCGAAAATGATCTTGCTGGAGTGATAACCCAGTTACGTTCTCATAAAGCTCTCACAGAGGTTAAAGATTATTTAGCAAATGTAGCTAGTGAAGCTAATGGCTTACTGGCTGATTTACCAGAAGGTTCTGCAAAGGAGGCTTTAAAAAGTCTCACCTTTGCGTTGGTTAACCGATCTTCCTGACTTAACTAAGTCTGTGCCTAAGAAAGTAAGCGCAATCCAAATAAAGATAAACCCAACAATTTTTGCAACTGGCAGTGGTTCATGGAAAATAACAATCCCAACTAAAAACATAATGCTTGGCGTAATGTATTGAAGGAGCCCAGTAACTGTAAGTGGAAGCCGAGTTGTGGCGGCATTGAACATAAGCAATGGAATCACTGTAAATAAACCAGCAGAGAATAAAGCTAGTGAGAATCCAATATCTTGCCCGAATTGAGCTTCATTCTTATTTATTAAGTAAGTTAAAAAGGCAAAATTAGGAATAAAAGCAACCAAAGTTTCAATTGATAAGGTTTCAAGTGCTCCGGCATTTAGCCGTTTTTTAATCAAACTGTATGAACCCCAGCTCACTGCAAGACCTAAGGCAATAAGAGGGATATGTCCATAAGCCACTGTCAAAATCACAACGCCAACTGTTGCGAGCGATACAGATACAATTTGTAATTTACGAAGTTTTTCTTTTAACACGAAAACTCCAAAGGTTACTGCGACTAATGGCGTTATGTAGTAACCAAGTGCAGCTTCAACAACTCTATCAACTGAAACAGACCAAATATAAATAGCCCAATTAGCTGAAAGTAATAGTGAGGTAAGAGCTAGTAAGGAAAAGGTTCGAAGATTTTTAAGCAAAGCGAAAGTTGTTCGTAGCTGCTTTTGATAGGCAAGAAATATAAGACAAAAAAGTAAAGACCAAATTGCCCGATGCGCCAAGATTTCAAAGGCAGTGGCCCGATCTAACCATCGCCAATAGATTGGTAACAAGCCCCAAATTACATAGGCGCCAACACCATATGCAATACCTGAGCCGTTGCGGTTCAATTTAACCCTTCTTAAATATTTTAGCGGTAGTTTGTAAATTGAACAGCGAAATCCCATGTTTCTTTTTTTACCTGCGTAATGGCAGTTTGTAGGTCATCTCTACTCTTACTTGAAACCCTTAATTCTTCTCCCTGAATTTGAGCCTTTATTGATTTTGGTCCACTATCTTTTAAAAACTTAGCAATTTTTTTAGCATTCTCAGTACTTATACCCTCTTTGAATTCACAATTAATTCGATAAGTTTTTCCACTCAAAGCTGGTTCGCCTGCATCTAAGTGCTTGAGTGAAACATTACGTTTAATTAATTTATCTTTTAAGACATCTAATGCTGCCTTTACTCGTTCTTCTGTATCGGCTTCGAGCAATATCTTAAGGCCAGTTTTCTCGATTTTTGCGCCGGTATTTTTGAAGTCAAATCGGGTTGCTATTTCTCGGTCACACTGATTGAAGGCGTTATCTAACTCCATTTGATCAATTTTTGAGACGATATCAAAACTACTGTCGGCCATGTGTATACTTTACTAGTTAAATCGAATGGAGCGCATGTGAGCCAGGTTAAGGTGAAGCGACGCATACCTAGCCCCAAAGACCTTGCTCAATTATTAAGGTTTAGAAAAGTAATTCTAAGTCCGCGTAAACGCAGGTTATCCAGAGCACTAACAATTTATGATTTAAGAGATATTGCAAAAAGAAGAACGCCACAAGCACCATTTGATTACACCGATGGTGGAGCAGATACCGAATCAAGTTTGAGTAGAGCCCGAATTGCTTATGAAAAAATTGAGTTTCAGCCAAAGATTTTACTTAATGTGAAAGATGTTGATATTTCCGTAAATATGCTTGGTAAGAGCATGAAGATGCCGTTAGGTATTGCACCAACTGGTTTTACCAGAATGATGCAGACTGAAGGTGAGTATGCCGGAGCATGTGCAGCAAGTGATGCTGGAATTCCATACACGCTCTCAACAATGGGAACTAGATCAATTGAAGATGTTGCAAAAGCTGCGCCAAATGGTAGAAATTGGTTTCAACTTTATATGTGGAAAGATCGTGACCGGAGCATGGCTCTAGTTGAACGAGCAAAAGCTGCAGGTTTTGACACCTTAGTCCTAACAGTAGATGTTCCAGTTGCTGGTGCAAGATTGCGTGATGTTAGAAACGGTATGACAATTCCGCCCTCTTTAACATCTAGAACAATATTAAATGCAATCCCAAGACCTGCTTGGTGGATTAACTTTTTAACTACCGACCCACTTAAGTTTGCATCATTAGATTCTTGGAATGGCACGGTGGCAGAACTTCTAGATTCAATGTTTGATCCAACAGTCACATATGAAGACTTAAAGTGGATTAGGGATCAATGGCAAGGAAACCTGGTAGTTAAAGGAATTCAAAATGTTGATGATGCCATTAAATCAGTTGAAGCCGGAGCTAATGCAATTATTCTTTCTAACCATGGCGGCCGGCAATTAGATAGAGCGCCAGTCCCATTCCATTTATTGCCTGAGGTTGTTAAAGCTATCGGTAACAAAGCGGAAGTGCATGTTGATACTGGAATTATGCATGGTCAAGATGTTGTGGCCTCCCTTGCTGTGGGCGCAAAATTCACTTGGATTGGAAGAGCTTATTTGTATGGCTTAATGGCAGGTGGCAAACCTGGCGTTGATAGAACTTTGGAAATCATGCGCACTCAAATAATTAGAACTATGAAATTACTTGGCGCTCGTACTGTTTCAGAATTGAATCCAGATCACATGAGATTTATTGCTCGCTATAGCGATAAATAAATCGCTTTTGGTAAAAATCTGCCTAGGCTTTAGACTTCACCACGCTTAACAATCCTTGGCGGGTTGCCCGAGCGGCCAATGGGAGGGGACTGTAAATCCCCCGGCTCTGCCTTCGAAGGTTCAAATCCTTCACCCGCCACCACTAAGAACTAACTCAAGCCATTATTTATTAATTCGAATTGTGAATCGAATAGGTATTTATTGCTAAAAAATTACTTACCTATAATAAACTTTAGAAAATCGCTTAGGTTTCCTGTTTTTCGAAAGTTTTTGATAAAAAACAATGCTCTTACTAGGGGAGCCCAAAAACCAAAAACACGATTAAAAACTTTAGCCCGTGCCTGCATTGTGGTTTGGTTATATGAAGTTACCCCTGAGCTTTGAGATGGATGGGCGGCAATAGTAATTGGCAGAAACACTGCATTTCCACCTATCTTCAGTAGATCAGTAATAAATATATATTCGTCTCCCAAGAATTTCTTTGTTCCAGCACCAAATTCTTCATCGAATGTAATTCGCTTTATTTTTGCGCTACTTGCACGAACCATTATTTCAATAGTCCCAGCTTTTGCGCAGTTAAACTTATTTAATTTATAACTTTTATTTTTATATTTTTTGCGCAAAACTCCGCTTTTATTAATTGACTGCGCAAGAATTAGATCAATATTTGGATTGGAAGTAAAGTACTCCACACACTTACGTATCCCGTCTTCCAAAAATACTGCGTCATCATCACCAAATACTAAAATTTCAGAATCACAATTAGACAATACTAAATTTCGACTTTTTGTAACTCCTATATCACTAGATTCTAAATACTTAACTTGTGAATTTTTAACAAACTTTGTTTTCGTGGGGTTTTGGACAGATACTAATACTTTGTGGGGAATTGTAAAGGAAGGGTAAACCAAATTTTTTAAGCGATCAGCAAGTACAGAATAACCGATCGTAAGCTGTGGTTCCTCATTCACTGTTAACACGTGCCCTAGCAAATCGCATCAAGGAAGTAGATAGCATCGAAAGACTTGAACTTTGCATCTTTATTCCAAAAAATAAAACAATGGAATGGGCTGGACTTATAGATTGGCCAAAACTAAAATAAATAAGGATTCCAATTGATAGTAAAAAACTAGCTCCTGCAATCAGAACCCCAATCTCGCCAGACTTTATTCTTGCCATAACTTTTACTGAATTAGAAACATTTTTATTGTTTTTTTGTGCTTTAGAAAAACTCTTCTGGATTTTAATTTGCTTTGAAAATAAATAACTTAGCAACTGTAGAACTATTGCTACTATGAAAAAATTTATCAAGCCGTAACTAACATTTAAGTAGATAAAGAAAATAATTATTGCAATTAATTGCACTACTATCCCCAAAATCGTTGAAAGTTCGAAAGCTAGTGCCCACTGCCACGATTCCTCTGTGTGTGATTTATTCTTCTTATTACTCTTAAATGACTTGTCAAAAAGTTTCAGTCTATAAATTCTTTGAAGATAGTGCCCGAATCTAGTAAGGGCTAGAAACAAGAAGAAAAAAATTAATAAATACTTTGTTTTTGACTCATCTACACCATCTCTCTCCAGAATTAATCTTGTAAAAAAATGAGTCACAAGTAGTTCAGATACTGAAATAATGCTTGCAAGGAGAACTAGAAACAAAAGAATAAATCGAGACTTAGTAGTAGTAAATAAACTCATTAGTGAAAAGATCATCTCATTGTATATTTTTTGCATGGTCTATTTTCCTTTATACCTTAATAAGCTTTCTTGAATTGCGTTCTCTACCTCGATCTGTTTTACACTAGAAATCTGATTAGTGCAAAGAATCTTATCAATTTCAGAAATCTTTAAATCAAAACCTACTAAAGAAGGTTCAACTATGGGCAGATCAGCACCTAGGCAGTAGTCAGAGTATTTAAGCCCTGTGCCAGAAATCTTTTCTTCAAATCCCTCAAATGTTATTAGCGCGCAAGGAATTCCGTAACTGTGACAAGTTATCATTACATGCAGCGAGCTTGTAATTACTTTTTCATATTCATTTAACTTATATATAAAAGCGATTACATCTTGAGGAGATGAAATCAAGATTGACATTTCGTCCATATTATCTTCAAGTTTCATAGGAATTTGAAGGTGGGCAAAATGTCGCACCAATACAGTCCTGCCATTATTTTTTGCTCTATTTATTGGTAAAATTCTTGAAAGAACAATTGCAGGATCACCAAAGTTGTTTATTCTAGGACCACCAGTTTTTGTAACTAATTCCCCCGTAATTGGTCCCCGTACAGAGACATAATCTGCTGATTTATTTAGTTCATAATCAAGTGAACTTATGCCAGTCCCGACAACTATTGAATTAGATTTTATAAATCTTCCAATTGAACCAATGCTGATAATATGCTTGCTAAAGCTTTTGGAGGTCGGATTTCTATATATGATCTTCGAATCAGAATAATGATTAAAGATAAAGGGTGTGAGCCAGTCACCATAATTACCAGGGTAGGGAAATTGCCACCAAGCCATTTTCAGAACTTCTTTGCTTGGTCTTGAAGAATATGCCAAAAAGCTGGAGGAAACTTTTATTGTTGATTGAATCAAATTGTCGGAAGGTAACGAATCATTAAGTTTTCTTGTAAATACTTCTGATTTATGAACATTTCCAGATTTTGTGGCTTTCAGTAGTTTTTTTGCCAATTTGCTCGAAGTAGAAAAATGCTTCTTGCTAGTCAAAAATCCCGTTATTCCTAATTCATCAAATCTTTTTCTCACTTTTTTTGAGAAGTTTTTAGGGAGAATTTTTTCAATTCTTTGAGCGATAGAGAGCAAATTCTTTTTGAGATTGGTTCTAATTCCCTGTTTAAGTGGCTTATGCTGTGCCACTTTACCAATGTTTCCATCTACATTCCCACTTGACCCAAATTTAAAGAAAACTTGATGACCATGCAGGTTTGGAAAACCTTTTTCGATAGCACAATTTGAAGGAATTATTTGGAAAGTAAGGTTAGCTGAAGTAGATCGCCAAGCTTCTTCAAAAAAGTAGTCATCAGTTGCTGTAATGCTGGATTTTTTTTCAAGATCAGCCGCTCTTCTAATCATTTCACGTGCTTGAATTGAGGTATTAATTCCCCAAAAGGATGGTTCCCAAAATCGTCCTTTAACTGAGTAACCAATTTTAATTGGCGAGTCGAATCCGCGTTGAAAACCTATGATATCTGCAGTTGAGTTTAAAATGAATTCTGGTATCGAAAATAGTTCGCAATCCACATCAATCCAGAATACTTTTTTGTCAGGATATTTTTCACAGACATCTGCTATAAACCCAACTTTTTTTCGACAAATATCTATCCAAGATTCATCTTTATTTTTCAATATTTCTGTTAATTCGTAGTCTAGCCCGATTTTTTCGAGATTGTTTCTTAGTTTATCAGCACAAGCTTTATAGTATTGATCACCGGTATAAAAAGAACAAACAATGGTATTCGTGTTTTTACTTGTACCAGTCTTCATAGGAAGTAACTATATCTTGTCGTAGAATGATTTGATTTATACTAAATTAAGCCTTATTTAGCCTTTAGTAATAATTATCAAACGGATAATTCGTAATTATTTAAGTCGGGTTGTATCCTTAGCCAGCACTTCGCCCCCTTAGCTCAGTTGGTAGAGTGTTTCCATGGTAAGGAAAAGGTCAACGGTTCGATTCCGTTAGGGGGCTCGAACAACAAATAAATATTGAACGCAAAAAAGTTTGGCGGGGTAGCTCAGCTTGGTAGAGCAAGCGGCTCATAATCGCTGTGTCGTGGGTTCAAATCCCGCCTCCGCTACAAGTAATAAAGATGTAAAGCAGGTAAGAAATACGCAGTAATTTCAGTAAATGGTGCAGGTCAGGTAGCCTGCGCCAACAAGAATTAACAAAAGTTAATTTACTACAAGGCTAGGAGCTCAACCATGGCAAGTAAAAGTGCAGATGTTCGTCCGAAAATTACAATGGCATGTGTTGAGTGCAAAGAGCGCAACTACATCACCCGCAAAAATCGCCGTAACGATCCAGATCGCCTAGAACTTAAGAAGTTTTGCCCACGTTGCAAATCTTCACAACTTCACCGCGAAACTCGTTAATTAAAACCCGCCAATGGCTGGGTCAATTCGCATCTGTCTAATAGCAGAGGGCTTTACTGAGGATTTAATTACCTGTGTTTCATCTATTACAAAACACACCCAATCTCCTATAAGTATCTATGCCAATGGCAAAAGTAATTGGCTTAGCGATAACCTATTTGATGCTCAGCAAGTAAGTGTTACGCAAGAAAAGAATCCGCTTGGCTGGGGCAATGTTATTAATCATTTTCTAAATACTTTTACCGAGGATTATCTAGTAATTATGGATCCATCAACTGTATTTACTGGGGATCCAATCCCAGAAACACTTTTAGCACTTAAATCTGGCTACCAAGCTGCTGGCTGGAAAGGTGGGCTAGTTAATTTAGAGGATGAGTGGCGCACAACTGAGGATAAAGGAGCAGGTGAGGTAGATGTTCTATTTAGTTACTTCATGGCCATTGATAGAAAGTTTGCATTAAAAGCAGGTGGTGCAAATCCAAGTGCTAAATATTATCGAAATGCTGATATGGAGTTATCACTTGCGATGCGGGCAGCTGGTGGAAAGTTAAAGCAAATTGATCTGCCACTTGAGCAAGGCCGTCACCATGGTTACCACGACACTGATCCTGATTATCGCGACAAAAATTCTCGGAAGAATTATCAAAGAATTCTAGATCGATTTAGAGGAAAAAATGAGATCCTCTGCGAGCGTAGATAGACTTAGATAATGGAACAGTTATCAAACTTTACATCCCTTGGAGTTGGTGGGCCGGCTCGTAAAATTGTCCATGCCCATACTGAAGAAGAGTTAATTGAGTTTGTTAAGGCTGCTGATAAATCAGGTGAACAAGTATTAATTTTAGGTGGTGGTTCTAATTTACTAATTAGCGATTCTGGCTTTGCTGGAACTGTAATTAGAGTTGAAAGTAAAGGAAATGCTTTGGACTACGACGCTTGCAGCGGAGGCATGATTGAAGTATCTGCTGGTGAAGATTGGGATAAATTTGTATCGCGGGTAAGAGTTTTTGATCGCAAAAAAAGTGAAGTAGTAACTTTTACAAATGAGATGTGTAACTTTACTTACCGTAATTCAATTTTTAAAGAAGAATTTGGCCGGTATGTAGTTTTGACTGTCAGCTTTCAATTGCGAAAAGGCGAGCAATCTTTGCCAATTTCTTATGCCGAGCTTGCTAATTATTTATCAGTAAATTTAGGAGATAAAGCAACAGTGGTGGCGGTTCGTGCCGCAGTCTTAGAGCTTAGGGGCCGAAAGGGAATGTTATGGAACACAAAAGACGAGATACGTTCGGCAGGTTCATTTTTCATAAATCCGATATTAAGTAAAGAGATTGCAGATAAATTGCCAGCTGATGCACCTCGTTGGCCACAAAGTGATGGAAAAATTAAAACCTCAGCTGCTTGGCTAATGGAGCATGCTGGTGTTACTAAGGGCGATAAATTAGCTGGCGCGCAAATCTCAAGCAAACATGTTTTAGCTCTAACAAACCCAGGTAGTGCTACCGCAGATGACTTAATTGAGCTAGCAAAAATGGCACGGGCTAAAGTATTTGAGAAGTTTGGGATTAAATTACAAGCTGAGGTGCAATTAGTTGGGTTAGATTTAAATTAAATTGCTTCACTAAGAAGTTTCTTAACCCTGCCAATTCCTTCCACAATATCTTCATCCCCTAGTGCATATGAAAATCTTAAGTAACCAGATGGGCCAAATGCTTCCCCAGGAACTGCAGCCACTTCAACCTCTTCCAGGATTAAGGTAGCAAGCTCAGCAGATGTCGTTGGGCGTTTGCCTCTAATCTCTTTTCCTAATACACCTTTTACTGATGGATAAACATAAAAAGCACCGGTTGGGGTTGGGCAAGAAACTCCAGGAATTTCATTTAGTAACTTCACAATTAATTTACGCCGGCGATCAAATGCTTCACCCATTTTATGAACGGCAGCGAGATCACCTGATAATGCTGCAATTGCAGCACGTTGTGAAACATTGGAAACATTTGAGGAAAGGTGTGATTGCAGATTGGTTGCAGCTTTAATTACATCCTTAGGCCCAATCATCCAACCCACTCGCCAACCAGTCATTGCATAAGTTTTAGCAACGCCATTTATGATAATTGTTCGATCTGCTAACTCAGGAACTGCAACGCAAATACTTGGCGCAGCCGCTCCGTCATAAAGCAGGTGCTCATAGATCTCATCGGTAATTACCCAAAGACCTTTGTTGTATGCCCACTGACCAATTGCCTTTACTTGATCAGCTGAGTAAACCGAACCAGTTGGATTAGATGGTGAACAAAATAACAAAATTTTTGTCTTTGGAGTTAATGCCTTTTCAAGTTGCTCAACTGAGACTAAATAGTTTTGGCTTTCATCTGCAAAAACTTCAACCGATACGCCACCGGCTAATTTTATGCACTCAGGGTATGTAGTCCAATATGGTGATGGCAGCAGTACTTCATCACCTGGATCTAAAATTGAAGCAAAAGACTGATAAACAGATTGCTTACCACCATTGGTAACTAATACTTGGTCAGCCGTAATTTCATAATTTGAATCACGTTTAGTTTTTTTAACAATTGCATCTCTAAGCTCTGGTAATCCTGGTGTTGGTGTGTAGCGATGGTTAGCTGGAATTTTTGCTGCTTCAATTGCAGCATTAACAATGTAATCAGGTGTTGGAAAATCTGGTTCACCTGCGCCAAAACCAATTACCGGTCTGCCTGCAGCTTTTAATGCTTTTGCTTTACTATCAACAGCAAGAGTTGCAGATTCTGCGATCGCTGCAATTCGCTTTGAAACTCTAGGTTTTTCAGATGCGCTCATGGGGGGACAGTCTGCCATCTACGCCTAGAAGTGGCTTCATATTTATCTCAGTTTTACCTTTCTCCCTCACCTGATCTACACTTTCGCCCCCGGCGCTTGTATTAGGTCATGATTTTTCATGCCTTAATTCGGGACAAAGGGCAGTAGCTCAATTGGCTAGAGTTGCCGTCTCCAAAGCGGCCGGTTGGGGGTTCGAGTCCCTCCTGCCCTGCAAGGGGAACCCACCGGGTTCTTTGGTCGTATCGCCCTGTTCTATCGCCAAGTTGTTTCTGAATTAACCAAGGTTGTTTGGCCAACTCGAAACCAACTAACTACCTACACCGCAGTGGTATTAGTTTTCGTTGGATTTATTATTTTAGTTGTTTCAATATTTGATTTAATTTTGACCAAAATTACCTTCTGGGTATTTGGCTAAGGCGAATAGGAAAAGATGATGTCAATCGATACGCCAGCTAATCCACCAGTGGATGCATTTGAGGCTGCGCTCGCTGTAACTGAAGCTGCGCCGGTAGTCGAAGAGGTAATTGTTCCGGTAATTGAGGATGTAGTTGAAGAAACTACAACTGAAGAAAATGATGAGAATGCAGAGTTTCGTGCTGCTCTTCGTAATGCACCAGGTGAGTGGTTTGTTGTTCACTCATACGCTGGCTACGAAAAGAAGGTAAAAGGAAATTTAGTTAACCGTATTCAATCCTTAAATATGGAGGATTTCATATTCCAGATTGAAGTACCAGAGGAAGAAGTACGCGAGCTCAAGAATGGCTCAATCAAAGTTGTTAAGCGCAACGTATTCCCAGGTTATGTATTAGTTCGTATGGAGTTAACAGATGAGTCTTGGTCATGTGTTAGAAACACACCTGGCGTAACCGGCTTCGTTGGTAACGCGCACCATCCATCACCATTAACCCTTCCTGAGGTTGAAAATATCTTGGCTCCTCGTCCACTTAAGAAGGACGGCAAGATTGCGATGAAGGATATTGATTATGCAATTGGCGAATCCATCACCGTTATGGATGGACCATTTGCAACCTTGCCAGCAACGATCTCCGAGATCATGCCAGAGCAAGCTAAGTTAAAAGTTTTGGTTTCAATATTTGGCCGGGAAACTCCGGTTGAACTTTCATTCCACCAAGTACAGAAGATTTAACTAGAAAAGAAAAGGAAAAAAATATGGCACCGAAGAAGAAGGTAACCGCACTTATTAAGTTGCAGATCCAGGCTGGAGCAGCAACACCTGCGCCACCGGTTGGTCCTGCTTTGGGTCAACATGGTGTGAACATCATGGATTTCGTTAAGGCGTACAACGCAGCAACTGAGAGCCAAAAGGGAAACATCATCCCAGTTGAGATCACTGTATTTGAAGATCGTTCTTTTACATTTATTACTAAGACTCCACCAGCATCACGTTTAATTCTAAAAGCTGCTGGCATTGAAAAGGGATCTGCGATCCCTCACAAGGATAAGGTTGCAAATCTAACTAAGTCACAGGTTGAAGAAATCGCCAAGCAAAAGATGGTGGATCTAAATGCTAATGATCTAGAGATGGCATCAAGAATTATTGCCGGCACTGCTCGTTCAATGGGTATTACTGTCTCTAATTAATTAAAACTGTGGGAGAACCTCGCTGGTTCGCAAATACCACAACCCCAATCTTGAAAACCCTTTCAAGATTAACCAAGAGGAGAAGATATGAAGCGCAGTAAGAAATACAAGGCCGCCGCAGAAAAGATAAAGCTAGATAATCTTTATATGCCAGGTGAGGCGATGAAGTTAGTAAAAGAGACTTCAACTGTTAAATATGACGCAACTGTTGATATTGCATTGTTCTTAGGTGTGGATCCAAAGAAAGCTGATCAAGCGATCCGCTCTACCGTTAACCTGCCACATGGAACTGGTAAGACTGCTCGCGTATTAGTTTTCGCAGGTGGTGAGCGAGCTGAAGAGGCACGCGCTGCTGGTGCTGACATTGTTGGCGCAGATGAATTAATTGATGAAGTTTCAAAAGGTCGTCTTGATTACGACGCAGTTGTATCAACACCTGAATTAATGGGAAAGGTTGGACGTCTTGGAAAGGTTCTTGGACCTCGCGGCCTGATGCCAAACCCAAAGACTGGAACAGTAACTACCAACGTTGCCAAAGCTGTAACTGATATTAAAGCTGGAAAGATTGAGTTCAGAGTTGATAAGAACTCAAACCTTCACTTTGTAATCGGTAAAGTTTCATTCACAGCTGAACAATTAGCGGAGAATTATGCTGCTGCAATTGAAGAGGTAATGCGTGCGAAGCCATCTTCTTCTAAAGGTAGATTTATTAAGTCAGCAACCGTTTCTTCCACTATGAGCCCTGGCATCCAATTGGACACCTCAGTTGCTCGTGATGGTGGAGCCCAGATCCAATAAATATCTAATTTTGACTTGGGTAGGCCCAACCGCCTACCCTTGGCTTATTGAGGTCAAACTAAGAAATTAGTAAAACTTCAAAACCAAAGACTGCAGGTCTTTTAAAGTAAATCTTTAAAAGGTAATTGTTGAAAAACAACCAGCATAGGTGCCAACGACAACCTCGTGTGCATTTATGCGCCGGGGTTTTTCTTATTT
>JAPLBB010000053.1 GCA_026392945.1 Actinomycetota bacterium
AATTTTGCCTTCCGGTAAAACGATTATTCCCGCATGATCATCGCTGATACCAAGTTCTTTTGCAGAACAAATCATGCCATCACTAACTTTGCCATAAGTTTCTCTGGCAGAGATTGCAAAATTGCCAGGTAAAACTGCACCAGGGATTGCGACTACAACTAGATCGTTAACCTTGAAGTTGCGCGCCCCACAAATAACGAACCTGGTTTTTTTCTCTCCCAGATCTAACCCAACATATCTGATAGGTTTTTTATGACCGGATAACTCTTCAATTGAAAGAACTTTTCCGACAAGTAACGGGCCTTTTAAATCCTTGCCTTGATATTCAATTTGCTCAACTTCAAACCCAACATTTACAAATGCTTGTGCTATTTGCTCAGCCGTTAATTTTGCAGGGATTGTTACGTATTCACGTAACCAACTTAAAGGAATTTTCATCTTTTACCGACCCCAAAACTCTGAGTGAATCGAACATCGCCCTCAACAATGTCATGCATATCTATGATGCCATGTTTAACCATGAGAGTTCGTTCAAGCCCCATACCAAATGCAAACCCAGAGTATTTTTTGGTATCAACTCCGCAAGCAACTAAAACTTTCTCATTGACCATTCCACAGCCACCCCATTCAATCCAGCGACCATTAAAAAATATGTCGACTTCAGCTGATGGTTCGGTAAATGGAAAAAATGATGGGCGCAATCTTGTAGTAGCTTCACTGCCGAAAATAGATTTAGCAAAGTAATCCAAAGTACCCTTTAGATCTGCCATAGTTATGTTCTCATCAATTACCAATCCCTCAACTTGGTGAAAAACTGGAGTATGTGTTGCATCCAGCTCATCTGCTCGATAAGTCTTACCTGGACAAATAACATAGATTGGCGGCTTTTGATAAAGCATAGTTCTAATCTGTACTGGCGAGGTATGAGTACGCAAAACTAACTTTGCATCTAGCGGTTCAACGAAAAATGTATCTTGCATAGTTCTGGCTGGGTGATCTGCTGGAATGTTTAAAGCATCAAAGTTAAGCCACTCCGATTCTAACTCTGGTCCTTCAGCAACTTTATAACCAAGCCCAATAAAAAGATCTGATATTTCATTTGTAAGAATTGTTAATGGATGGAGGCCGCCTTTTAAGGTACGCCGTCCGTTCAGAGTTACATCAACCTTTTCCGTGAGCAATACCTTGGAGTCCCTAAGATTCGCTAATTCAATACTCTTTTTCTCAAAGGCTTGGTTAACCTCACCTCTTGCACTACCAACCAATTTCCCAAACTCTGCCCGCTGGGATGAATCAATTGTTGCTAATGCTTGATTTGCTTTGGCAAGGGCCGATTTATCGCCAACATGGTCAATCTTTATTTGCTTAAGATCTTCAAGGTCTGTTGCCGAAGAGATCGCCTTTAGAGCAAGAGCTAAATCGCTCGCTATTTGTCCCTGTTGTAACGACATAATCTCCTTATTCTATAAGGAGAGCCCAACAGAATGCAGGACAATTGCCGCAGCACTTGCCACATTTAATGACTCAGCAAAGCCCTTCATCGGGATTGCAACGGTGTTTAGATCTGAGGTGAGGTCAGGCAATCCTCTGGCTTCATTTCCGAATATCCAAGCTGAAGGTTTTTCCTTAATTTTGCCAACAAAATCAGCATTAAATTGTTGCGAGCCATTTCCAGTTAATGCATAGAGTTCAAGATTGTTGCTACGTGCTTGTTCAATAAATTCTTCAATTTTTACATCAGCTATTACTGGAATATGCCAAAGTGAGCCGACTGTGGCTCTAACAGTTTTGGGATTAAAAATATCAACGCTCTCAGTAGATAGAATTACTGCATCAAAACCACATGCATCTGCAGTCCTAATAACTGTGCCAGCATTTCCGGGATCTTGAATCTGCCAAAAAAATGCAATTCGCTTTGGATTGATCTGCCATAGATCAGACATTTTTAATGACTTTGTTGAGCAAAGAGCGAGAATTCCTTGTGGTGATTCTGAATCAGCCATTGCATTCATAACTTGGTCGCTGACTTCAATTATTTCAAATTTAGAAAGCGCCTCAGCGCCGATGTCTGCAGATAGCCTTTTTAAACCATCTTCTGTTACATAAACCTTTTTAACTGCCAGACCCTCTGCCATCTTTGAGGAAAGTGCCTCACGGACAACCTGAATTCCTTCTGCAACAAAAGTATTCTCTAGTTCACGATTTTTCTTACCCCTAGAACCAATAAGAGCCTTAACTCGCTCGATATGAGGCGAGTTAAGGCTCGTAATGTTTTCCATCTCTAACTATCTAATTAGAGATAATTATGCGGTTACAACATTTTTGCGAGCTATCTCAACTAATTGTGAGAAAGCCGCTGGATCATTTGTTGCAAGATCAGAAAGTACGCGGCGATCTACCTCTACGCCTGCAGTCTTTAAACCTTGAATCAAACGGTTGTATGTCATGCCATTTGCTCGTGCAGCAGCATTGATACGTTGGATCCAAAGACGACGGAAATCGCCCTTCTTATCCTTACGATCATTAAATGCATAAACGAGAGAGTGAGTTACCTGCTCTTTTGCCTTTGAAAAAAGACGTGAACGTTGCCCGCGGTAACCGGAAGCACGCTCTAAAGTTGTACGGCGCTTCTTCGCCGCATGAACACCACGTTTTACTCTAGCCATTTATCTCTCCCTTACTTCAAACCGAGCATGCGCTTAGCTGCGAATGCGTTTGGTGCTTTAGCTGCAACATCGCCACTTAAGCGACGAGTTAATCTCGATGATTTGCGTTCAAGCAGGTGGCGCTTGCCAGCACGCTCATGCATGATCTTTCCTGATCCAGTAACACGAAAACGTTTCTTCGCGCCACTATGGGTCTTCATCTTTGGCATCTTCTTACCTCCTGTTGAATTTCTCTTCTAAAACTATTTTTGTGGGGCAGTTTCTTTAGGTGCTACTTTTTTTGTAGAACCTGGCTTCTTAGCTGGCCCAAGTACCATTGTCATATTGCGTCCCTCTTGCTTTGGCGCAAACTCAACAATTGCTACTTCCGCTAACTCTTCAGCAATCTTTTGTAATAACCGATATCCCAACTCTGGTCGAGATTGCTCACGACCGCGAAACTGAATAGTTACCTTCACCTTGTCGCCACCTAATAAAAATCGTTCAATATGAGTACGTTTTGTCTCGTAATCATGTGGCTCGATTTTTGGTCGAAGTCGCATCTCTTTCACAACAATGTGTGTCTGATTTTGTCTTGCTTCCCGAGCTTTCTGCGCGATTTCGTACTTATACTTTCCGAAATCCATAATTTTGCAGACCGGCGGATTAGCATCTGGTGAAATCTCTACGAGATCTAAACCGATCTCTTCAGATAACTTGAGCGCTTTATCTATTGCTGTTACGCCAAGCTGTTCACCTTCATAACCAATCAACCGAACTTCAGGAACGCGAATTCGATCATTAATTCGTGGTTCTGTGCTGATAATTTCTCCTTGCTGTTTCGCTAGTTGTTAAGGCATTACACAAGCGAAAAACAGCCGCGCTTCATAAGAAGCAACCAGTCCGCCGGAGCGAAGTAGGTGGGAGCGTATGCATCCACTTGATAGGCAAATACTACCCAATGCTTTCGTATGCAGGAAATTGAGCATGAGAGTATTTAGAAAAGTCAGAATTTTCGCAAAATTAGCCCTTACCTACGAATAAACAAGGGCTTAAGTTCTATTCTTTTAATTTAACACCCACCCCCTAGGGCCTGAAATGCACAGCTCAAATTGGGCTGTGCGGACAATTAAGGAGCATAAATGCTTAGTTGGAAACTTCATGGAAATGGAAAGCAGATACAGCCTGGAGAAGTTGTATCAATAGACGAGCGGTTATCTTGGCCACGTACCTTTGGTATGGGAATTCAACATATCGCTGCAATGTTTGGTGCAACCTTCCTAGTACCAATTATCACAGGGTTCTCACCCACTACCACCCTCTTCTTCTCTGGTATTGGCACACTCCTATTCATTGTTATTACGCAAAATAAATTACCAAGTTATCTTGGTTCATCTTTTGCATTCCTTGCACCAGTCGCAGCAGCTAAAACCTCAGGCGGCATCCCTGCTGCATTAGGTGGAATCGTTGCTGCCGGAGTACTTCTGGCTGTTGTTGGATTTATTGCCAAATCTGCTGGCACGGGCTGGATCGACAAATTATTGCCACCAGTTGTTACTGGAACCATCGTAATGGTGATTGGTTTAAATCTTGCTGGGGCAGCAAAAAATGATTTCATGCAAGGACAACAGGTTGGTTTAATCACCTTGCTTTCAATTGGATTCATCTCAGCATTCTTCCGGGGCTTTCTGGGCAGAATCAGTATCTTTGCCGGATTAGTAATTGGCTATGTAATTGCGGCAATGATGGGAGATGTTGACTTTACCGGTGTGAAGTCAGCAAAGTTATTTGCAATGCCATCATTTACTTCTCCAACCTTTGATAGCAGTGCAATGCTGCTATTTCTTCCGGTTGTACTGGTTCTAATTGCAGAAAATGTTGGCCATGTTAAAGCAGTAGCCGCAATGACTGGCAAGAATCTGGATGACCAGATCGGTAACGCCTTAATTGCAGATGGTGCAGCAACCACACTTGCCGGACTTGGTGGCGGTTCTGGTACTACTACCTATGCTGAAAATATTGGTGTAATGGCTGCAAGTCGGGTCTACTCAACTCTTGCTTACATCTTTGCTGGCGTTGGTGCGATTGTTTTAGCACTTTCTCCGAAATTTGGTGCAGTTTTATCTGCAACTCCAGCTGGAGTTAAGGGTGGAGTAACTATTGCATTATTTGGAATGATCGGCGTATTGGGTGCGAGAATCTGGATTGATGGCAGAGTAAGTTTTGCCGATCCAGTTAATCTCTACATAGCTGCTTCATCTCTAATTATTGGAATTTCAGATATAGCTTGGATTAGTGGTGATTACACATTTAGTGGAATCATTAATGCAACGATCATGGCTGTATTTGGATATCAAATTCTTAGCCGAATTGCTAAAGCAAGAGGAACCTCCCACTAAAGCACATCAAATGAGGTGGCTCACATTTAGTGGGCCACCTCATTTTTATTGCCAAAAAAATTTCATGGACTACGCTTTATAGATGAAAAAGAAAAAACCTTCAGCTCAATCCATAACAGACGCCACCGTAGGTTTGACCTCTGATCAGTCAGCAAGACAGCGCAGATATTTTATCTCAATGATGATTAGAACTGCCTGCTTTATATTAACTGTTGTACTGCCTAGCCCATTTAGATGGATTGCATTGGTTGGGGCTCTTACTCTTCCCTATATTGCAGTAATTGCGGCAAATGCTGGTCGGGAAACTATTAAGAAAGAAACAATTTTCAACCCAAAGCGTAAAAGATTAAATTAACTCCCCTTGCAGGTTCTGTCTTTCAAATAAATCAAAATAAAGGCCGCGTTTTTCAACTAATTGCTCATGAGTACCGCGCTCAACTATTTCAGCCTTATCAATTACTAAGATCTGATCAGCTTGAGCAATAGTTGATAATCGGTGCGCAATTACGATACTTGTTCTACCAGTTAGCGCCTCTTTCAAAGCAGCTTGAACCATTGCTTCATTTTCAGAATCTAAATGTGCTGTTGCCTCATCAAGAATAACAAGGCTTGGCTGTTTTAATAATAATCTAGCAATTGCAAGTCTTTGTTTTTCACCACCTGACAATCGATGTCCTCGCTCACCAACAACAGTATCTAAACCATTCGGCAAGGATGTAATAAATTCCCAAATTCGAGCAGATCTACAAGCCTCTTCTATCTCAGCAAGTGAAGCATCCGCTTTAGCATATTTAAGATTCACTAAAATGGAATCGTGGAACATATGAGAATCCTGAGTAACTACGCCAATAACATTTCGAAGTGACTTAATTGAATACTCCCGAATATCTTTTCCATTTATGGAAATTGAACCATCGGTAACGTCATAGAGCCTAGGTATCAAACCACTTATTGTGCTTTTGCCTGCCCCAGATGGTCCAACAATTCCAGTTAAAGTACCAGGAGCTGCTGTGAATGATATTTTTTTAAGTACTTCACCGCTAATCATCATTTCAGGTTTTGCTGCAATCTCAAGAGAGGCAAGAGATATCTCTTCAGCCTTCGGGTATGAGAAGGAAACATTTTCGAACTTTAAATCTGGCTTACTTGTATTTAGCTCTATAGCATTCTTTGAATCAATAACCATCGGTTGTAAATCTAAAACCTCAAACACTCTCTCAAATGAAACTAGCGCACTCATTACATCAACTCTTACATTAGAAAGCGCGGTTAGTGGTCCATACAGCCGGGCAAGTAATGCTGTAATTGCAAGCAAGGTTCCAACTGTCAGTTCTTCACTAATTGCTAAATGCCCACCGATTCCATATGCAACTGCTGTGGCAACGGCAGCAATTGATGTTAAGGCGATAAAGAAAATGCGGTTTAACATTGCTATTGATATTCCAATATCTGCTACTCGCCTTGCTTTTAAAGCGAACTCATCTTTTTCTGTCTTTGCATCACCATATAGTGAAACCAGTAATGCCCCAGATACGTTGAACCGCTCTGTCATGTTTGCTGACATTTGTGCATTTATATCAAAGGATTGTCTTGTATAGCCTTGTAGCTTTCGCCCCACCCATTTGGTAGGAAGCAAAAATACTGGGAGCAATACAAGAGAAACCAAAGTAATCTGCCAAGATAAGGTGAGCATGGTTGCAGCAACTAAAATTAGACTTAAAAGATTGCTAATCACACCAGATAAAGTAGATGTGAATGCTTGTTGAGCGCCGATTACATCAGAGTTAAGTCTTGAAATTAGTGCACCAGTTTGGGTGCGAGTAAAGAATGCTATTGATTGCCGTTGGACATGTTCAAATATCTGTTTTCTAAAATCATAAATAAGGCCTTCGCCAATACGAGAAGAAAACCATCTCCCAGCCATGCTAAATAGCGCGTCCAATATTGCGATAACACCTACGGCAAAAGCCAGCTTTGTTACTAATTCCCCATTTTTTGGAATTACCCCATCGTCAATTAACTTTCGAAGTAACAGTGGTGTTGCAACCACTAGAAACGCATCAATCACAACTGTTATTAGAAAAAAGGTAAGTGATACTTTATATGGAATAGCAAACTTAGCGATGCGCTTTAATGTTCCTGGTTTTAGCTTCTGATTCTTAACCGATTGATCTTGAGTCAGTGATCGGAAAGACATCCAGGTTGAATGCATTGACATAAGACAACCTTAGTGAGGTCTAGAACAAAAATTAAACAGTAAAACCAATCGAGCGTAACTGTTCCCGTCCATCATCAGAAATTTTATTAGGACCCCAAGGTGGTAGCCAAACCCAGTTGATTTTCACATCTGAAGTTATATCTGAAAGTACCTGCCGGGTTTGATCTTCAATAACATCTTGTAGTGGGCAGGCCGCTGAAGTGAGCGTCATGTCTAAAGTTGCAATATTGTTTTCATCTAGTCGCATGTCATAAACAAGTCCAAGATCAATAACATTTATTCCAAGCTCTGGATCAATAACATCCTTCATTGCCTCAGTAACATCGTCAATAGTTGTGCTCATGAGCTAATCCTATTCCATCACTTGCGTAGAAGCATCTTTGAAAGCCATCCAGCCTAACAAAGCACATTTTATTCGAGCCGGAAACTTTGATACCCCCGCAAAAGCAACGCCATCCTCAAGTAGATTTTCATCTCCACTACTTTGTCCCTTGCTTTGCATCAATTCAAAAAAGGCATCAAATATCGCTAGAGCTTGCACATATGATTTGCCAATAATTAGTTCACTCATAACAGAAACACTTGCCATAGATATTGAGCAGCCAACTCCATCCCAGGAAACATCTTTAACTACCTGGCCATCCATGACCAAATTAAGAGTGACTTCATCGCCACAACTTGGGTTCTTATGGTGGACCTGAATATCTTTCTGATCAGACAACCCTTTGTGGTGAGGAGATTTGTAGTGATCAAGTATTACTTCTTGATAAAGTGAATCTAACTCCATTACTTCCCAACCTTAAAATAACTCTTAACCTTTTCGATTGCTTCTAGAAGAGCATAAATATCATTAGAATCATTGTATAAATGAAATGATGCCCGGGTAGTACCAACTAAATTAAGCTTTTTCATCAGAGGCCAAGCGCAATGATGACCAGTGCGAACCGCTATTCCATATTGATCTAAAACCTGGCCAACGTCATGTGGATGAACCCCGTCGACTGTGAATGAGATAACTCCACCTCGATCTTTCATATCAAGTGGACCAACTACATTAACGCCAGATATTTTCGATAGTCCAGATAGTAATTGCTCCGTTAACTCTTGCTCATGTTCAAAAATTTTGTCCATGCCAACGATATTCAGATAATCAATTGCTGCAGATAATCCGACAGCTTGAGCCATATTTGGAACTCCAGCCTCAAACTTTCTTGGCACATTTGCCCAAGTAGCACTTTCCATAGTTACTGAATCAACCATAGATCCACCAAATAACGCTGGCTCCAGTTTTTCTAAAACATCTGCTTTGCCCCAAAGAACTCCAACACCGGTTGGTCCTAAAGTTTTATGGCCAGAGAAAGCCAGAAAATCAACATCCAGTTTTTTTACATCAATTGAAAAATGTGGTGCAGATTGGCAAGCGTCAAGCACAACTAAGGCACCAACGGCATGCGCAGCCTTTGTAATCTCAGAAAGCGGAACAATAGTTCCGAACACATTTGATTGGTGAGTGATTGCAACAATCTTAGTTTTCTTTGTAATTACGCTCGATATATCAGAAAGATCGAGCCTGCCATCCTTAGTAATTGAAAACCAAGTTAATTTTGCACCAGTTCGTTTGGCAAGCTGTTGCCATGGAATCAAATTTGCATGGTGCTCCATCTCAGAAACCACAATCTCATCCCCCGCTGAAATATGGGGAGTTGATCCTAGATTTCCCAATGAATAGGCAATCATGTTGAGTGATTCAGTTGCACTCTTTGTGAAAACTACCTCATCTGTTTTAGCACCAATAAATTTTGCAACATTAGCTCTGGCAGACTCATAAGCCTCTGATGCCTCCTCGGCAAGCAGATGTGCTCCACGGTGAACAGCAGCATTAATTGTTCGGTAAAAATCTGCTTCAGCAGAAATTACTGATTCTGGCTTTTGGGAAGTTGCTCCGCTATCTAAATATATTAATGGATTACCACCACGCACTTTACGTGCGAAGATAGGAAAATCCTTCTTATATTTGGATAGATCTACACTCATTCAGATTACGCAGTTATGTACTCTGCGTATCCCTTCTCTTCTAGCTTGTCAGCAAGTTCCGGGCCGCCTTCTTCAACAATTTTTCCATTGGCGAATACGTGCACGAAATCGGGCTTGATATATCTAAGAATGCGGGTGTAGTGAGTAATTAACATAACTCCCAGTTCAGAGTTGGCCTTAACACGGTTAACGCCTTCAGAAACAATTCGAAGCGCATCAACATCAAGACCTGAATCTGTTTCATCCAAAATTGCAATCTTTGGCTTCAATAACTCCATTTGCAAAATCTCATGACGCTTCTTTTCGCCACCAGAAAAACCCTCATTCACATTTCGCTCTGAAAATGCTGTGTCCATATTTAAAGAAGCCATAGCTGCTTTAACTTCACCAACCCAGGTACGAACCTTAGGAGCTTCACCGCGAATTGCAGTTACAGCAGTTCTAAGGAAGTTTGAGACTGATACCCCAGGGACCTCTACTGGATACTGCATTGCTAGAAATAATCCAGCCTTAGCTCTTTCATCAACACTCATCTCTAACACATCAGCACCATCAAGTGTTACTGATCCACCAGTAATCATGTATTTAGGATGACCAGCGATTGAATAAGCAAGGGTTGATTTGCCAGATCCGTTTGGACCCATGATTGCATGAGTTTCGCCAGACTTAATTGTTATATCAACACCACGTAATATCTCTTTGTTTCCAGCATCAGTAACAACACTTACCTGCAGGTTTTTAATCTCTAATACGCTCATTGTTTTCTCCTATTATTTAGTGATTGTTAGTTGGTTGCCATTACGTTCTACATTAAATATTTTCAAAGACTCAGTTGCTGGTGGAGTGTGTGCTTTGCCAGTTTTAAGATCAAATTCTGCACCATGCAGCCAGCATTCAATTTTGTTGCCAGTAACTTCACCCTCAGAAAGAGAAGCCTCAGAATGTGTACAAGTATCTGCAACCGCAAAAACCTCATCGCCAACTTTTACAACACAAACTGGTGTGCCATCAACCTCAATAGCAATGGGCTTTCCATCAACTAATGTGTCGAATGCGATCTCACTCATTACTCGCCCACCTTTGCTAGCTCTGCATCAATTCGTCCCATTAACCGCTCTTCCAACTCTTCACTCTTTAACTTAGTGACAATTTCGGAGAAGAAACCACGAATGACTAATCTCCTAGCAATATCTGAAGGAATTCCACGAGATTGTAAATAGAAAAGTTGCTCATCATCAAAGCGTCCAGTGGTACTGGCATGGCCTGCGCCAACAATCTCACCAGTCTCAATTTCAAGGTTTGGCACAGAGTCAGCTCTTGCGCCCTCTGTTAGCAATAAGTTTCTATTTAATTCATATGTATCAGTTCCATCTGCACCCTTATGAATATAAACATCACCGATCCAAACTGTGTGTGCTGCATTTCCAGCAAGGGCTCCTTTGTAATTAACTCTTGATTTAGCATTTGGCACACTATGGTCAACATGAATGCGATGCTCTAAATGTTGGCCATCAGTTGCAAAGTAAATTCCATACAAATCCGCAAATGCTCCGCTGCCAGTGAACTCAACGGTCGGACTGATACGAACTACTGATCCCCCAATTGATACTACATAAGAAGTAAATTGAGCATCCTTGCCAATAATTGCATGGTGTTGTCCAATGTGAACTGCGCTTCTGTCCCACTCTTGTAGGGAGATAAAGTTTAAAGAAGCACCAGTTGCAAGTGATATTTCAATCTCTTCGCCAATTTCACCGACACCATTATTTTCAATTACAACTGTTGCTTTGCTGTTGATTCCGGCTTGGATTACAACCCGACTTAACTCCGCTGAACTACCTGCTTTGCGAGCTAGAAAAATTGGCTCAGCTAGCTCTAGATCATTATCAATTGTCAGTAATGATATTTTTTGAACGGCTTTACGAATCCGATTGGTAACGACATCATTTGATTCATATGCTGGCGGAAAATCTGTCGACAATGGATTTGTCAGCTTTACTCCAGCAGGCAGAGAATCACGATTTGAAATTGAAATTCGGTCCGCAATATCAACTGAGATGTCATGTAAACCGGCGAGCCGCTTTAAGGGTGTAAAGCGCCAAGCCTCTTCCCGCCCACTTGGGGTCAGGTAATTAGTTGTTAATGCACTCATTAACCAACTGCACCTTCCATTTGCATTTCAATCAGTCGGTTTAACTCAAGTGCGTACTCCATTGGCAATTCTTTTGCGATTGGCTCAATAAAGCCACGAACAATCATCGCCATTGCTTCGTCTTCACTTAAGCCACGAGACATTAGATAAAACAGTTGGTCATCGCTGACCTTTGAAACTGTTGCCTCATGACCCATCGAAACATCATCTTCTCTGACATCGACATATGGATATGTATCAGAGCGGGAAATAGTGTCAATCAAAAGCGCATCGCATTTAACTGTGCTCTTTGAGTGATGAGCTCCTGCTTCAACTTTTACTAAGCCACGGTAAGAGGTTCGGCCTCCACCACGAGCTACAGATTTGGAGATAATTGTTGAAGATGTGTATGGGGCAGCATGAACCATCTTTGCGCCGGCATCTTGGTGTTGTCCTTCGCCAGCAAATGCAATTGAAAGAGTTTCACCTTTTGAGTGTGGGCCCATCAACATTACAGCTGGGTATTTCATGGTTACCTTGGATCCGATATTTCCATCGATCCACTCCATGGTTGCACCTTCAGCACAGGTTGCGCGCTTGGTAACTAAGTTGTAAACATTGTTTGACCAGTTTTGAATAGTTGTATATCGCACACGAGCATTCTTCTTTACTATAATTTCAACCACCGCTGAGTGCAATGAATCAGATGAGTAAATAGGTGCGGTACAGCCCTCAACATAATGAATATATGAATCTTCATCAGCGATAATTAAAGTTCGCTCAAATTGACCCATGTTTTCAGTATTGATACGGAAGTATGCTTGAAGTGGAATATCTACCTTTACGCCTTTTGGCACATAGATAAATGATCCGCCAGACCAAACTGCAGTATTAAGGGCAGCAAATTTATTATCACCAACAGGAATTACTGTTCCGAAATACTCTTTGAAAAGCTCAGGGTGAGTGCGAAGTGCAGTATCGGTATCAAGGAATAAGACTCCTTGTTTTTCAAGATCTTCGCGAATTGAGTGGTAAACCACTTCAGATTCATATTGCGCAGCAACGCCAGAAACTAATCTCTTCTTTTCAGCCTCTGGAATACCAAGTCGATCGTAGGTATTTTTAATATCATCTGGCAGATCTTCCCAAGAGGTTGCCTGCTTCTCAGTAGATCGAACGAAGTATTTAATCGTGTCAAAGAAGATTCCACTTAAATCAGATCCCCAACTTGGCATTGGTTTCTTTTCAAATAATGAAAGACCTTTAAGGCGCAGATCTAACATCCATTGAGGTTCACTCTTTTTAGAGGAGATGTCTCGTACAACCTCTTCATTTAGACCGCGTCGACTATTTGAACCCGCGTCAGTCTTATCCGCCCAACCGTATTCATACTTACCAATACCATCTAATTCTGGGTGGGCTATTTGGGTCATGAGCGAGCTCCTTCTTTTATTTTGTTCTTACTTTTTTGGGAAACTTCTGATGGAATAAATGTTGTACAAACTCCATCGCCATGCGCGATAGTTGCTAGGCGTTGAACGTGAGTTCCTAGAATTGCTGAAAACGCTGCAGTCTCTGCTTCGCAAAGTTGCGGAAATTCTGACGCAACATGTGCAATCGGACAATGGTGTTGGCAGATCTCCTCGCCATTTCCCATTTTGTCAGTAGATGCGGCGTAACCTTCTTTGGTGAGTAGCTTTGCTAGTGCCTTTGCTTTTTCAGAGACAGATTTATTTGAATCCTTTATTTGACTTCCTTTACGTTCAAACTCATTGGCACGAGATTGCGCAAATTCATTAACTAGGTGAGATCCATTTTTACTTGCCATAAATTTAAGCGCGGCAACTGCCAAGTCATCGTATGAATGCTCAAACTTTTCACGGCCAGAATCAGTCATAACAAATACTTTTGAAGGTCTACCTCTACCCCGAAGAGCGCTGCCTTGATATGGATCCCGAGCGGTTAAAACACCTTCGCTAATTAAAGAATCTAAGTGGCGCCGGATTCCAGCAGGAGTAATTGAAAGTTTTTCAGCAAGGTCGGCAGCACTTGCCGGTCCACCCTCTAAAATCGTGCGGGCAACCTGATCGCGGGTCTTATCTGGCTCACTCTTTTTCACAACATAAGTGTTGCGTAATTCCCCCAGAAGTGCCAATCCTCTCAGCAAAAGTCTGTGTGAAATTGGACTTACTCACCACCTCAATCAGGCGGGGCAGGTGGGCAAACCAATAGGCTTTCATCATGTTAGTAAGCAAAAGCTCAATTGCAGGCCGGGTTTTTGGCCTACTGGTTTTTATGCAAATGGCTATTGTTGTAACTGGAGGCGCGGTTCGCATAACCGGCTCCGGGCTTGGTTGTCCCACTTGGCCTGAGTGCACACCAGGCTCATATACACCAGTACCCAACCAAGCAGAAGGTCAAGTACATGCTTGGATTGAATTTGGCAATCGTCTTTTAACATTCGTTCTTTTAATCTGTGCCTTAAGTGCACTAGTCATTGCGATCCGGGTATCAAAAAATTCGGTAACGAAAAATCGAGTCAGATTGCTAGCTGCGCTTCAGTTAATTGGAATACTCGGACAAGGCGTTTTAGGTGGGATAACGGTTCTGACTGATTTACATCCAATTCCCGTTGCTGGTCACTTTTTACTATCAATATTTTTAATTGCCGGTGCCATCTCATTGCGTTATGAAGTAGTTGGAATAATCAAACAAAAAGCAGATGGAATCGTGGCCACCTTAATGCCCGTTCTAATCTGGCTTACTTTATTTGTTTTAGTAGCCGGAACAATCGTTACTGGTAGTGGACCGCATGCCGGGGATGAAAATGCAAAAAGATTTGGGTTTAGCCCTAGAGTCGTTTCTTGGCTACATGCTGATCTGGTAATTGCGTTGGTTGTTTTATCACTAGTCCTTTGGCTAATAACTAGGGTTTCGCAAAACAAAGTAATTCATAGGTATTTATCAATTTTTCTATTAATATCTCTCTCACAAGGTCTAATTGGCTATGTTCAATACTTCACCGGGTTACCAGAAATTCTCGTTGCTACCCATCTCTTAGGTGCGACCATGGTCTGGGCTAGCGGATGGTCATTGATTAAAGTTTCACAATCCGGATTTAAAATGAAAGGATTGGCTCAATGAAATTGGAAAAATGGCAAAATCTAGATGATCAAGCAGTTGTAATATCTCGCGCCCTGGCAATGGATGCAGTGCAAAAGGTTGGAAATGGCCACCCTGGTACTGCGATGTCATTAGCGCCAGTTGCATACACTTTGTTCCAAAGAATTCTCAAACACGATCCTTCAAATCCAAACTGGCTAGCCAGAGACCGTTTTATTCTCTCCTGTGGGCACTCATCCTTAACTCTTTACATTCAACTTTATTTGTCCGGGTACGGTGTGGAGTTAGAGGACTTAAAAAGTTTTAGAACATATAACGCACTAACACCTGGGCATCCTGAGTATGGCCACACAGTTGGAGTGGAAACAACAACTGGACCATTAGGCCAAGGTATGGCCAATGGTGTTGGTATGGCGATGGCTGCGAGATATGAAAAAGGCTTACTTGACCCAAATAATAAGACTAATTTATTCGATCACAATATTTGGGTGATTTGTTCTGACGGTGATTTACAGGAAGGTGTGAGTGCCGAGGCATCCTCCCTTGCAGGCACACAGCAACTTGGAAATTTAAAAGTAATCTACGATGACAACCGAATTTCAATTGAAGGTGACACCCACGTTGCTTTTACCGAAGATATTAGCGCTAGATATCGAGCATATGGTTGGGATGTAATTGAGGTTGAAGCAAAGAAAAATGGTGATGTTGATCGGGATAAATTAGAAATTGCAATGCTTAAAGCTTCAGAACAAAAGACGAAGCCAGTTCTTATTAGATTACATACCGTAATTGCTTGGCCCGCTCCAAATGCAAAAGGAACAGCTAAATCTCATGGTTCTGCATTAGGTGCTGATGAGGTGGCAGCAACAAAGATAGCCCTCGGTTTGGATCCAGAAAAAACCTTTATTGCACCAGATGAGGTAATTGCCCACACAAGAAATATCAAAGTAAGAGCGACTAATTTATACAGTCAGTGGTTAATTGAATTTAATAAGTGGCAGAAAGAGAATCCAGAGCAGAGCGCTCTACTCTCTAGATTATTAGGGAATAAGCTTCCTAACGATTGGGAAAAATCATTACCGGAGTTCTCAACCGAGAAAGAGATCGCAACCAGAGCAGCCTCTGGAAAGGTTATTCAAGCAATTGCCAAGATTTTGCCAGAGTTTTGGGGTGGTTCAGCTGATTTAGCCGATAGTAATAACACCACGATTGAAGGTGGGGGTTCATTCCTGCCAGTAAGTAGCAAAATGGTTGGAGCCAATCCATTCGGAAGAATTATTCACTTTGGAATAAGAGAGCACGCTATGGGCGCGATCATTAACGGAGCTGCGCTGCATGGATTAGTTAAGCCATTTGCTGGTACATTTTTGGTGTTTAGTGATTACATGCGTGGTGCGGTAAGGCTTTCAGCTTTAATGCAATTGCCAGTTACATACATCTGGACTCATGACTCAATTGGTCTAGGCGAAGATGGTCCAACTCATCAACCAGTTGAACATCTTGCAGCGCTTCGGGCAATTCCTGGATTTTCAGTTATAAGGCCAGCTGATGCCAATGAGGTAAGTGTTTGCTGGGGCAGAATTATCGCCGATGCAAAACCAGTTGGGTTAGCTTTATCGAGACAGAATTTGCCAGTTATCGACCGCAGTAAATTTACCAACGCGCTGGCAGCAGCAAAGGGTGCTTACATACTTGCATACGGAGATAGCCCTGAACCAAATAAATGTGATGTAATTTTGATTGCTACTGGCTCTGAGGTGTCACTGGCTCTAGCAGCACGAGATCAATTAATTAGCGAAAAGATAAAGGCGCAAGTTGTTAGCGCTCCATCGCTTGAATGGTTTATGGAACAACCGGAAAGTTACCGTAACGAAGTTTTACCTAAAAGAATAAAGGCTAGGGTAAGTATCGAAGCGGGTATTGCTCAGCCGTGGTATCAATTTATTGGTGATAGCGGAGTTGCTGTTTCACTTGAGCATTTTGGCGCTTCGGCAAGTGCCTCTGTTCTCTTCAAAGAATTCGGATTTACCGTTGAAAAAATAGTTGCAGCAGCAAAAGAGAGTATGAAAAAAGCAAATGGATAACGCACTCTCCCAAATTAGTAAGGCTGGAGTAGCTGTCTGGCTTGACGATCTTTCCAGGGAAAGACTTAAGAATCACTCGCTAGAAAAGTTAATTAAAGAAGATAATGTTGTTGGAGTTACTACAAATCCAAGCATATTCTCATCTGCAATAGGAAAATCTGATCTATATAGAAATGACATTGTTAAACACAAAGATAAAACTATCGAGGAAATTATTACTATTTTGACCACGGATGATGTGAGAAATGCTTGCGATCTTTTCTCTCAAACATTTGCTAGCACCCAGGGCCGAGATGGCCGTATATCGATTGAAGTTGACCCAAGATTTGCAAGAGATGCAAAATCGTCAATTCTGCAAGGAATACAACTCTGGAAACTTATTGATAGGCCAAACCTACTAATTAAAGTTCCAGCTACCACTGAAGGTTTGCCAGTAATATCCAAATTAATATCTGAAGGAATAAGCGTAAATGTAACTCTGATTTTCTCTGTTGCGCGTTATAGGCAAGTATTGGATGCATTTGCAACCGGCTTAGAAAATCGATTAAGCGCCGACAACTCAATTAGCGATATTCATTCAGTTGCTTCATTTTTTATCAGCAGAATCGATAGTGAAGTTGATAAGCAACTTCCAACCGATTCTGAACTTAAAGGAAATATTGCAATCGCTAATGCAACTATGGCTTACGATGCATTTTTAAACTTTGAACAGAGTGAAAGATGGCAAACACTTGTTGCTAAAGGTGGAAATATTCAGCGACCATTATGGGCATCAACTGGCGTAAAAGATCCCGCCTATGATCCAACTAGGTATGTAATGCTGCTAGTTGCTCGCGATACAGTTAATACGATGCCAGAAGGTACGCTTGATGCAGTAAGGCAATCAGGTGTTTATACCGGAGACACAATTACTCCAAATATATTGAGTGCAAAATCAACCTTAGGTAAATTAGCTTTAGTTGGAATTGATTTAGAAAAAATTACTAATTTTTTAGAGAGTGATGGGGTTTCAAAATTTGAGGCTGCTTGGTTAGATTTAATGAATTCAATTAAAACTGTTTCAGGCAAATAGAATGCGCATAAGTGGCAGGCATGAACCAGGCAATCCAGAGATAATTGCAAAATTAAACAGCGCTTCACTCCGCATTTCTGCGAAGGATTACACAATCTGGGGTGAAAATACAGAAGCTAAAACCCGGATGGGCTGGGTAGATCTGCCTACTAAATCTAGAGATTTATTACCTCAGTTAGATGCTCTGTCTGCCTGGGCGCGAAGTAAGAATTTAACTGAAATTGTTCTATGCGGAATGGGTGGCTCATCCCTTGCCCCTGAAGTTATCGCAGCCACGTATGGAAAAAAATTAACAGTTCTTGACTCAACTGATCCAGCACAGATATTAAATGCTGTACCAAAAGAGTTGGCCAGATCAATAATTATTGTCGGCTCTAAATCTGGCACAACTATTGAAACTAAATCACATTTTACGTTCTTTGTTGATTTATTCACTAAAGCAAATCTGTTGCCAACTGATCACATTGTTATTATTACTGATCCTAATACATCACTCGATGAAATAGCACGAAATGAGGGTTACAGAATAATCAACGCTAATCCAGATGTTGGCGGAAGATTTAGTGCGTTATCAGCATTTGGCTTAGTACCGGCAGCATTAATTGGTGTTGATATATCAGTCCTACTAGATGATGCCCAAGAAGCCTTACTAACATTTAATCAAGATAACTCTCCTGCATCTGTAATTGCAGCACTACTATTTTCAGGAACAGAGCAAATAGTTAATTTCTGCGACACCAAATCTCCAACACCTGGTTTATCAGATTGGATTGAACAGCTTATTGCCGAATCCACTGGAAAAAATCAAGTTGGAAGACTTCCAGTGGTAATTGAATCTGCTGAATCTAGCAATAATCTTACTATCGGTTTTGCAGATGGAGATTTTGATTTAATTGTGCAAGGCACTTTAGGTGAGCACTTCATACTGTGGGAGTGGGTCACTGCCTTGCTTTGCTATCTACTGAAAGTTGATCCTTTTAACCAACCAAATGTGACTGAAGCAAAGGATAGAACCTCTAAAATACTAGCTCAAATAACTGATAATAACTTTGAAATTGAAAAGCCAGTTTTTGAAGACAATGAGATAGCAGTCTATTCAAACCGAGATATTAAAAATATATCTGAATTCTTAAATTTACCTAGCAATTACTTTGCGATTATGGCTTACTTAACTAGGGGTATCGATGATGAAATTACCAAGCTTCAATCGGAGATCTCTAACAAGACAGGAATACCAACAACCTTTGGTTGGGGACCAAGATTTCTTCATTCAACTGGACAGTTTCACAAAGGTGGGCAACCAAACGGTTCATTTATTCAAATAACTGCTGACTCCATAGTTGACGTTGATATACCAAAACAGACTTATAGTTTTGCACAACTGATCATGGCGCAGGCGTTAGGTGATGCAAAAGCACTGACTGAGCGTGATTTACCTTTGATCAGATTGCACCTTAAAAATAGGAGTGCTGGAATTACCAAACTACTGACTGAATTGAATTAATCTTCTCCGCGTAGTTTTTTAAGTGCAATATCAAGAACCTTATTTGCCTCAGCTTCAGTTCTACGTTCTTTTACATAAGCTAAATGAGTTTTATACGGTTCATTCTTAACTGGCATTGGTGGCTTATTTTTATCTTGTCCGGCCGGAAACCCGCATCTAGGACAATCCCATTCTGCTGGAACTTCTACTGTGCCGTCCTCTGCAAATGAAGGCTTAGTTTCATGACCATTTGCACACCAATATGAAACTCTGAAGCGAGCAATTGATTCACCACGCTCTGCCTCACCCATTGGTCCTGCACCAACACGACTACCTCGTATTGCGCTTCCACCGGCCATTTTTACTCCTTAAGTTTCTTTGTTATTTCAATAACAAACTAAGTGCGACTACTGAAGCAAACCATATTCCACCAACAACGATCGTAATTCGATCCAAGTTTTTTTCGACAACAGAAGATCCACCATATGTTGAAGAGATTCCGCCACCGAAAAGATCTGATAATCCGGATCCTTTGCCTTTATGCAGAAGTACTAAAATGATCATTAAAATACTTGATAGAACAAGTAATATCGAAAGAGCTAAATTCATTTACTCGCCTTCATCTGTCCGTACTTTTTGCCCTTTGGCACCCGGTAAGGATACTATCTTTTTGAAAACTTTTCTTATCCAACCCAAATTAAGCCTTATTTAGCACCCGATGGAATTTTGAAATTCTGGCAAACTCTTCTGGGTCTAAAGAAGCCCCTCCTACTAAAGCGCCATCCACATCTTCTTCTTTCATAATGTCTAAGGTATTTATTGACTTTACCGATCCACCATACAAAATTCGACAATTTTCAGCGATCTCATCACTGCCTATTTTCCTTAATTCACCTCTAATTGCTGAACAAACTTCCTGTGCATCTTCAGGCGTTGCAGTTTTACCAGTTCCAATTGCCCAAACTGGCTCATATGCAATAACAATTTTTTTCAATTCTGGCTTGTGAAAACCTTTAAGGGCGTTTCGTAATTGTTCAAGTACGTGCGGAATATGGTTACCAGCTTCGCGGATTGCTAATTCTTCACCAACACAGAGAATTGGCTTAAGTTCATTAGCAAATGCTGCCTTAATCTTACGATTAATTAACTGATCATCCTCTTTATGATTAGCACGCCTCTCGCTATGACCAATCAATACATATGTGCAACCAAGCTTTGCCAGCATTGAACCAGATATATCACCGGTATGTGCACCAGAATCTGATGCAGATAAATCTTGCGCACCATAAAGTAATCGAATTCGATCGCCATCAATCAATGTTTGAACGGAACGAATATCTGTAAATGGAGGAATTATGACTACTTCAACCGCATCATAATCACGATCTTCAAGTGAGTAAGCCAGTTTTTGGGTAACAGCGATGGCCTCTAGATGATTTAGATTCATCTTCCAGTTACCAGCAATTAATGGTTTACGCATTTCTCTCTCTTCTAACTTAGTGCAACTAATCCTGGAAGCTCTTTACCTTCAAGATACTCTAATGAAGCGCCACCACCAGTAGAGATGTAACCAAAATCCTTATCTTCAAATCCTAGTTTACGAACAGCAGCAGCTGAATCTCCCCCGCCGACAACCGCCATTCCATCTACTTCAGATAGCGCTTGCGCAACTACCTTGGTTCCATTAGAAAAATTGGCAAATTCAAAAACTCCCATCGGACCATTCCAGAATATGGTTTTACATTTTTTGATTTCTGATGCAAACAATTCGCTGCTATCTGGACCTATGTCTAAGCCCATCTGATCACTCGGGATACTCCCAGATGAAACTACTGTTGGTTTGGAATCTGCCGCGAACTCTTTAGCAACAACAATATCTGTCGGCAATAGAAATTTAACGCCCAAAATATCTGCTCTTGTCATTAATTCTTTAACGGTAGGAATTAAATCAATTTCAACTAATGATTTACCAACCTCTTTTCCTTGCGCTGCAAGAAATGTAAATACCATCCCTCCACCGATAGCTATCAGGTTCACCTTGTCTAAAAAATTGGAGATTACTCCGATTTTGTCAGAGACTTTTGCTCCACCCAAAATAACTCCATAAGGTCTAGTTGGATCTTTAGTTAGTTTTTCAAGTACAGCCACTTCGCCTGCAACTAAATCCCCTGCTGCATGAGGCAATAATCTTGCTAACTCGTATACGGATGCATGCTTGCGATGAACCGCGCCAAAGCCATCTCCCACATAAACTTTTCCATAACTTGCGAGTTTTGTAGCTAGTCCAATGCGCTTTGCCTCATCCTTGCTTGTCTCCGCTGCTTCATACCTAATATTCTCAAGCAGCAGGATTTGACCAGGTTTTAATTCACTAACTTTGCTACCAGCACCCACAATATCTGCAGAAAACTCAATATTGATTTTAAGTAATTCACCAAGCCGAATTGCGACTGGTGCTAATGAAAGTTCGCTCTTACGCTCACCCTTTGGTCTTCCGAGGTGAGCAATTATCACGATAGAACAATTTGCAGCTAATAGTTTCTTAATTGTGCTTAGTGAAGCAATAATTCTGCCATCGTCAGTAATTTGTCCGTCTTTAATTGGAACATTTAAATCACAACGCAAAACAACTTGCGTATTTTGGGGATTTAACTCTGCAAGTGTTTTAATGCCCATCAATATTAAAGTGTCTTACCAATATATTGAATTAGATCAACTAGGCGATTTGAATAACCCCATTCATTGTCATACCAGCCGACAACTTTTGCAGTTGTTCCAATAACCTTTGTTAGACCAGCATCTAAAATACATGAGCTTGGATCAGTAACAATATCTGCTGAAACAATCGGATCCTCTGTATATGTTAAATAACCTTTTAGTGAGCCCTCACTTGCCTTCTTGAGAGCAGCATTAATTTCAGCAACTGAAACCTCTTTTGAAAGTTCTACAGTCAAATCTGTCGCTGATCCAGTTGGAACTGGAACTCGCAGCGCATATCCATCTAATTTACCTTTTAGTTCTGGTAGCACTAATGAGATTGCTTTAGCCGCACCCGTTGAAGTTGGAATTATTGAAAGCGCAGCAGCTCTTGACCTACGAAGATCCTTGTGTGGGAAGTCCAAAATAACCTGATCATTTGTATAAGCATGGATCGTAGTCATCAAGCCACGGACAATTCCAAACTCATCATTTAGGACTTTGGCCATTGGGGCTAAGCAGTTTGTTGTACAAGATGCGTTTGAAATAATGTTGTATTTTGCTGAATCATATTTTTCATGATTGACACCCATAACAATTGTAATGTCTTCATCGGTTGCTGGGGCAGAAATAATTACCTTTTTAGCGCCGGCTGTTATGTGCTTACCAGCATCTGCTGCTTTGGTGAATATTCCAGTTGATTCAACAACTACATCAACGCCCAATTTTCCCCATGGGATATTTGCAGGATCACGTTCAGCACTTACTGCAATAGTTTTTCCACCAACCGTGATTGTGGTTTCTGTAAATGTAACTGGAAGCTTTAAACGCCCTAAAATTGAATCATATTTAAGTAGGTGAGCAAGAGTTGCGTTATCGGTTAAATCATTTATTCCAACAATTTCGAAGTTAGCACCTGATTCAAGTGATGCTCTTAAGAAATTACGGCCAATACGGCCAAACCCATTAACGCCAACTTTTAACATATTTTCCCCGCTCAAATTTAATTAATTAAGAAATCTGCTTCACATCCTTGTGAGGTACTTATCTTACCAGCCTAGAAGTGGCGACTAATTCAATAAATCTGGGCTAATGCTTGCCTCAGTATCTGGCACACCTAATTCACGAGCACGCTTATCTGCCATTGCAAGTAGACGCCGAATCCGACCAGCGATTGCATCTTTGGTCATAGGTGGTGTGGCAAGTGAACCCAACTCTTCAAGGCTTGCTTGGCCGTGATTTACTCTCAGGTCACCCGCTTCTTTCAAATGATCTGGAATCTCAGCTCCTAATATTTCCATCGCTCTTTGAACTCTTGCCGATGCTGCAACAGCTGCTCTAGCTGAGCGTCGTAAATTAGCATCATCAAAATTTGCCAGTCTGTTTGCAGTTGCTCGAACCTCTCTGCGCATTCGACGTTCTTCCCAAGCCAACACCGTTTCATGGGCACCAAGCCTTGTTAGTAGCGCACCAATTGCATCACCATCTCTAATAACTACACGATCAACACTTCTAACCTCTCGTGCTTTTGCGGTAATTCCTAATCTACGAGCCGCACCTACTAATGCCAATGCAGCCTCAGGCCCTGGACAAGTAATTTCAAGCGCTGAAGATCTACCAGGTTCTGTTAAAGAACCATGGGCAAGGAATGCTCCGCGCCAAGCAGCCTCAGAGTCACAAATTGCTGCAGAAACTACCTGCGGTGGCAATCCTCTTATCGGACGATTGTTTGCATCAACTAATCCAGTTTGTCTTGCAAGGGCATCGCCATCTGCTAAAACTCGAACAATATAGCGACTGCCTTTTCGAATTCCACTTGAAGAAACTACTGATAACTCACTTTCGTGACCAAATATTTCGGAGATATCTTTTCTTAATCGACGGGCACTTTGGGCAGTATCTAATTCAACTTCAATAATAATTTTTCCAGCAGCAATATGAAGTCCGCCAGCAAATCTAAGTAATGCAGAAACCTCTGCCTTGCGACAGCAGGGCTTAGTTATTGAGAGCCGACTTAGCTCATCTTTAACCGCTTCAGTCATTGCCATCTATTCTCCTTTTACTTCTAAGGGGTTATCTAAGCAGGTATCAGGTAAAAATGTGGGCGAAAGCAGAAATTAATTTATCTCTATCATGGTGGAAAGTTTCCTTATTATCTGCTAGATCAAAGGCTAAAACTTTCCCTCCGCATTTAGCCACAAGATCGTTAAATCTTGGCTCAGTATTTGCTAGGGATTTATCAATCAAAGCTACATCGATTTGTAGGTCATGAATATGGTCTAAAACTAGTTGCAAGTGTGCCTCTAGCGAAAAACCTGAGAATTCATCAGAAATATGTTTATCGGGAAGATTAAAAATCATAATTTTCTTTGCCTTACTTATTTTTATCTGAGTAGCTTGCTCTTTCAGTAAGAAATGCGGCATAACGCTAGAGAGCCAAGAGCCAGGGCCAATAGTTATCCAGTCTGCGGCAGCTAATGCATCCAAGGCCTCGGGTGTTGCTTTGGGTGTTTCTGGAATTAATCGCAACTCTTTTACTTTTCCAACTGCCGCAGCAACCTGAACTTGTCCTCTTACTAAATCAATACCATCTTTACTCTCAAAACTTCCCTCAATATCTAATGGTTCTAACGCCATTGGCAATACTCGGCCAACTACCTTCAAAAGTTGGCCAACACGATCTAAGCCCTTAACCGGATCGCCATCTCGATCCCAAAGTGCAGTTAGAAGTAAATTACCAACTGCGTGATTATCCATCTCCCCCTGACTTGTAAATCGGTACTGCATAATTTGTGCCCAACTTCTGCCCCATTCATCATCAGCGCAGAGCGCAGCAAGTGCTGTACGCAAATCACCAGGTGGAAGGGAATTAAATTCAGCTCGCAATCTGCCTGAAGATCCACCATTATCAGCAACAGTAACTACTGCCGTAACTTGATCAGTAAGAGTTCGCATTGCGGCAAGTGTTGCTGCAAGACCATGCCCGCCACCTAAACAAACTACCTTTGGGTTTGAAGTCAAAATTAAATCTCCCGGCCTAAGTCTCGATGCAAAGCCTGCGCTTCGATTTTATATTTCAACAATTTTTCACACTTAGCCAATCGCTTACCCAATTCAACAGTTACAGCTACCGACCTATGCTTTCCACCAGTACAACCAATTGCTAGAGTTAAATACTTTCTTCTTTCGGCTATAAAGCCTGTGGCCATGGTTTCAAATAGTGCTTGATACCTATCGAGAAACTCCTGGACGTTATCGTTATTTAGCACAGCATCACTAACTGGCTTGTCTAAACCAGACAATGGCCGAAGCTCTGGCACCCAGTGAGGGTTAGAAATGAATCGGCAATCAACAACAAGGTCTGCATCAACTGGAATTCCATACTTATAGCCAAATGAAAGTAAATTGACTCTTAAATCTGTATCTGAATCTTCATGAAAGTAATCAGCAATCTTTTTTTCAAGTTGGTGAATATTCAATGCTGAGGAATCAATTATCAAATCGGCCGAATCACGGACATCTCTTAATCTATCTCGTTCTTTTGCAATTCCATCCAAGATTCGATCTGACCCTTGAAGCGGATGAGGACGTCTCGTAGATTCAAACCTTCTAACTAAAGCATCATCAGCTGCATCTACAAAAAGAATTTTTCTGGCAATACCTTGTTCGGCCAAATCTGAGAGGGATTTAGTTAAATCGCCAAAAAATGCACGTCCTCTAATGTCGATAACTACAGCAACTTTTTTAACAGACCCAGCTACTAAATCAATTAGATTACCGAGCAAGGCTGGTGGCATATTATCAACAACATACCAACCAAGATCCTCCAAAGAATGTGCAACGGTAGATCTACCGGCACCACTCATGCCGGTAATTATCAGGATCTCGGTATCACCCTTCATGCCAATATCTTGCTATACCTGTCAAGCATCTAATATTTCTCCGGTTTGCATGTCAACATTTATAGGTAAATCCTGACTGTTTATTTGATCGATAATCGTCTTAGCCATTTTTTTTCCAATCCCAGGCACAATAGCAAGTTCACCAATTGTCGCAGCTTTAAGGGCCGATACTGATCCAAAATGAGTTAGCAAAGATTTACGTCTGATTTCGCCAAGTCCGGCGACCTCATCAAGAAGGGATTCAAGCATTACCTTAGAGCGTTTACTTCTATGGAAATTTATCGCAAATCGATGTGCTTCATCTCTTAATTTCTGTAGCAAGTAGAGAGCTTCGCTATGTCTTGGAAAAATAACCGGTTCACTGCTATTTGGTAACCACACTTCTTCGAGTCTTTTGGCTAGCCCGCATAGTGCAACATCTGTGATCCCTAATTCCTGTAATGCTTTAGCCGCTGCATTAACTTGTGGCTTACCACCATCTACAACTACAAGTTGAGGTGGATATGCAAATTTTGGCCGTTGCCCTCCTTGCGAAGTTGCCTCGGCAATATCAATATCTTTTTCATCTAAATATCGCTTGAATCGGCGAGTAATCACATGATGCATCGCTCTTGTATCGTCAAAACCAGCTTCATCTGAAATGGAGAACCTTCGATAGTCACTCTTTTTTGGTTGTCCATCCTCAAATACCACCATTGAAGCCACCATGCTGGTTCCTTGAATATTTGAAATATCAAAGCATTCGATTCTAAGCGGCAACTCAGCCAACTCTAGTTGCTCTGCGATTTCAGCTAAAGCAGAACCACTTACAGCAGCATCATTTGCTCGTTTGCTTAAGTACTGAATCAATGATTGATGGGCATTTCGTTTAACCGTTTGTATAAGGTCAAATTTTTCACCGCGCTGTGGTTCTATTAAAGCAACATTTGCACCTCGCTGTTTGCTCAGCCATTCCTCAAGCACTTTCGAATCCTCTGGTAAATGATCCACTAAAATTTCAGATGGCGGCTTATTATCTGCATATATTTTTCCAAGCATGGCTGAGATAATTCCCTCATCCTCAAGCAAGTTTGCCCGGTCTACTATCCACGATCTTGAGCCAGTTATCCGGCCAGCAGTAATGATGAATTGTGATAAAGCAGCGTGTGTAATCTCTTCATGAATCGCTAGAACGTCTGCATCAATATTCTCATTCAAAAATCGATCAGTTGATTCGAAAGCTTTATTTACTGCTTCAAGTTGGTCTCGTAACTTTGCTGCTCTTTCGAATTCCTCAGCTGCTGAAGCAACTTTCATTTCATTTTCAATTCGAGAAGATATATCTTCTGGGGATTTTTCCAAGAAGTTAACTAGGTCATTAGCTAATTTACGATGTTCATCTGGGCTAACCCAATTAACACAAGGCGCTGCGCATTTACCAATATCTCCCAATAAACACTGTCGTTTACTTCTTACTGCAGATTGAAAGTTTGATTCACTGCAAGTACGAATTGGATATATCTTGATCAAAGTTTCAAATGTACTACGTAATGCCCAAGCATGAGAATATGGTCCAAAATATCGAACCCCTGGAATTTTCTTAGATCTGGAAATAAATAATCTTGGAAATTCAGATTTTAAATCTATAGCTAAATGAGGATATGACTTATCATCTTTGAACTGCACATTGAAATCTGGGCTGTACTGCTTAATCCAAGTAAACTCTAATTGAAGTGCCTCCACCTCTGTCTTAACTAAAGTCCAATCAACGCGAACAGCAGTATTTACCATTTTCCTAGTCTTAATTTGTAAGTTACTGCCAAAATATGAATTAAGACGATTTTTTATATTTTTAGCTTTTCCAACATAAATTACCTTTTCATCTTTATCAAAAAAACGATAAACACCAGGATCGGTTGGCAAATTACTTGGGCGATAACTCTGTGGGTCAGCCATAATTTACTTCTTTAATACTTGAGCTAAAAACTTTCCGGTATAGCTCTTACTATTTTTGATAATATCTTCAGGCCGTCCTTCAGCCACTACTAATCCACCACCTGACCCGCCTTCTGGGCCTAAATCGATAACCCAATCTGCAGATTTAATAACATCCAAATTGTGCTCAATTACGATAACAGTGTTGCCGGTATCAACTAATCTATTTAAAACAAGAAGTAACTTACGTACATCTTCAAAATGCAGGCCAGTAGTTGGCTCATCTAATACATAAATTGTTCTTCCAGTTGATCTGCGTTGCAACTCAGTTGCTAGCTTTACTCTCTGTGCTTCTCCACCAGAAAGAGTCGGGGCTGATTGGCCGAGCCTTACATAGCCAAGTCCAACATCACACAATGTTGTTAGAAACCTAGCAATAGCTGGGACTGACTCAAAGAACTTACTAGCCTCTTCAATAGGCATATCAAGTACTTGGGCAATTGTTTTACTCTTGTAGTGTACCTCTAGAGTTTCTCGGTTATACCTTGCTCCATGACAGACTTCACATGGTACATAAACATCAGGCAAAAAATTCATCTCGATCGTTATTGTTCCGTCACCAGAACAGTATTCACATCTGCCGCCTTTTACATTGAATGAAAATCTACCTTGTTGGTAACCACGAACCTTAGCTTCACTCGTTTCAGCAAAGAGTGCTCTAACTTTGTCAAACACACCTGTATAGGTTGCGGGATTTGATCTAGGCGTTCTTCCGATTGGTGATTGATCAACGTGAACAACTTTATCTAGTTGATCAAGTCCAGTAATAGTTCGGTGACGACCAGGAACAATTCTGGCGCCGTTCAATTTATTCGCTAGTACTGAGTACAAAATATCATTTACTAAGGTTGATTTACCAGATCCACTTACGCCAGTAACGGCTACAAAAGCTGCAAGTGGAAAGGTCACATCAATATTTTGCAGATTGTTCTCTTTTGCTGCTTTAATAGTCAAAGATTTCTTTTCATCAATAGGCCTGCGCTTTTTTGGAATTGCAATAACAGATCTGCCCGATAAATAAGCACCAGTAATTGAATTCTTAGCTGCTATTAATTGCTCATAACTGCCCGACGAAACTACCTCTCCACCATGCTCCCCAGCACCAGGGCCAATATCAACTATCCAATCAGCAGTTCTAATTGTGTCTTCATCATGCTCAACCACAATTAATGTATTGCCAAGATCTCTTAATCTTGTGAGTGTTTCGATCAATTTCCGGTTATCACGTTGATGTAGACCAATACTTGGCTCATCCAATACATATAAAACGCCCGTTAGCCCAGATCCAATTTGAGTTGCAAGTCTGATTCGCTGTGCTTCACCACCAGATAAAGTTGCAGCAGGCCTTGCTAATGCTAGGTAATCAAGCCCAACATCAAGTAGGAAACCTAATCGAGCATGGACCTCTTTTAATACCCGTTCTGCAATCTTTTTCTCCCGGGCTGAGAGTGATATTTCCTTAAGGAATACTGCGCACTCTGCAATTGAAAACTCACAAATTTCTGCAATATTTTTACCACCTAAGGTAACAGCAAGCACTTCAGGCTTTAACCGACTGCCATTGCAAACTGGGCAAGGTGTTTGCCGCATATATGCCTCATACTTATCGCGGCTGAAGTCACTATCAGTTTCTGAATGCCTTCTATGAATAAACGGAACAACTCCCTCGAAACCGGTCGTGTAATTACGAACTCGACCATAACGGTTCTTGTATTTAACATGTACTTCATAATCCCAACCGTGCAAAATTGCATCTTTTACCTTTTCAGATAATTTCTTCCATGGATTATCAAGTGAGAACTTAAGATCAGTTGCAAGTCCCTCTAATAGCCTTAAGAAGTACTCTGAAGACTGGCCACCAGACCATGGCGCAATTGCACCCTCATAGATTGAAATTGAATCATCCGGAATTAATAGCTCCTCATCAACCTCAAGTTTTGTACCAATTCCAGAGCAATCCGGGCACGCGCCAAAAGGTGAATTAAATGAAAATGATCTAGGTTCCAACTCTTCAAATGATAACTCGCATTCATGGCAGGCCATATGCTCGCTAAATGATTTCTCTTTGTTTGGATCTCCTACTTTCAAATCAACAAAATCTAAAATCACTAAGCCGCTTGCTAATCTAAGCGCTGTTTCAATGGAGTCTGTAATACGTGACTTGCTTTCAGCTTTAACGCTTAAGCGATCTACAACAACCTCGATCGTATGTTTCTCTTGTTTTTTTAGTTTTGGTACCTCAGAGATTTGATACACAACTCCATTTACTCTTACTCTTGAATACCCTTGAGTTGTAAAATCCTTAAACAAATCGAGAAATTCACCTTTTCTGGCCCGAATTACTGGAGCTAGTACTTGAAACTTGCTGCCCTCAGACATTTGCAATATTTGATCAACAATATTTTGTGGTGTTTGCTTTGCGATTGCTTTACCGCACTTCGGGCAGTGAGGTTTTCCAGCACGAGCAAATAAAAGGCGAAGGTAGTCATAAACTTCTGTAATAGTTCCAACTGTTGAGCGTGGATTTCGATTTGTAGATTTTTGATCAATTGAAACCGCCGGAGATAACCCCTCTATAAAGTCAACATCCGGCTTATCCATTTGCCCTAAAAATTGGCGAGCATAAGCAGAAAGAGATTCGACATATCGGCGCTGGCCTTCAGCAAATATTGTGTCAAAAGCAAGTGATGATTTTCCGGATCCAGATAGGCCAGTAAAAACAATTAATGAATTACGTGGCATATCAAGTGAGACATTTTTAAGATTATGTTCACGAGCACCGCGCACTATCAAACGATCGTTCATTAGTTGCCAGCCTCCTGCATTCCCTTTAATTCCCGCTTTAGCTCTCGAATCTCATCCCGCAATCTAGCGGCTAGTTCGAAACTTAACTCAGCAGCGGCAGATTTCATCTGCAATGTTAGTGATTCAATCAAGGCAATTAGCTCCTGCCTTGGAAGTGAGTGAGCATTTTTACTATGAATTCCACTAGTAAAACCAATTTTTTTACTGGTTGCGGCCAGATCCTCTGTGTCATCAATCTCTTTTGCAATCAAATCTGTAATATCGGCGATTTTTTTACGCAGCGGGGTTGGGTCAATTCCATGCTCAGTGTTGTATGCAACCTGCTTAGCCCTTCGACGATTAGTCTCATCGATTGCATTGGTCATAGATTTTGTCATGTTATCGGCATACATGTGTACCTCACCAGAAACATTTCTGGCAGCTCTACCAATTGTTTGAATCAATGAAGTTGTCGATCTTAAAAAGCCCTCTTTATCGGCATCCAAAATTGCAACAAGTGAAACCTCGGGCAGGTCTAAACCTTCTCGCAGAAGATTGATACCAATTAGTACGTCATATTCGCCAGTTCGAAGCTCTCTTAATAACTCTACCCTTCGCAGCGTATCTACCTCAGAGTGTAGGTACCTAACTTTTACGCCAAGCCCAAGCATGTAATCGGTTAAGTCTTCTGACATTTTTTTAGTCAAAGTCGTGACTAGTACTCTCTCATTTTTTTCTGCTCGAATTCTTATCTCATTGACTAAGTCGTCAATCTGACCCTTAATTGGCTTTACTACAATCTTTGGATCCACTAATCCGGTAGGGCGAATCACCTGTTCGACCACATCGTTACTAACTTTTTCTAATTCATATTTACCTGGCGTAGCAGAGAGATAAACTTTTTGGCCACACCGGTCCAAGAACTCAAGAAATTTTAATGGCCTATTATCCATGGCACTCGGTAACCGGAATCCATGCTCTACTAGTGTTCGCTTTCTAGCGGCATCACCTTCATGCATCGCTCCGATTTGAGGAACAGTCACATGTGATTCATCAATAACAACTAGGAAATCTTCTGGAAAATAATCCAGTAAGCAGTTTGGTGCAGAACCAGGTGCCCGCCCATCTAATTGGCGAGAATAGTTTTCAATCCCAGAGCAAAAGCCAAGTTGCCTCATCATTTCAATATCAAACGTGGTGCGCATTTTTATACGTTGTGCTTCAAGCAATTTTCCAGATCTTTCAAATTCGTCTACACGTTTTTCTAGTTCTGCTTCAATCTCGCCAATCGCCCGTTCCATTGTTTCTGGGCCGGCGGCATAGTGTGTTGCTGGAAATATATACATCTCACTTTCGTCGCGAACTATCTCGCCAGTTAAAGGATGTAATGTCATTATCTTTTCAATTTCATCACCAAACATTTCAATTCTAAGAGCCAATTCCTCATACATAGGAATAATTTCAATTGTGTCACCTCTTACCCGGAAAGTTCCTCGTTCAAAAGCCATGTCATTTCGTTTGTACTGGATATCAACAAATTTCCGTAGCAATTGGTTTCGGTCAATTGAATCCCCTACCTTTAAGCGAACCATTCGATCTACATACTCCTGCGGGGTTCCCAAACCATAAATGCAAGAAACTGTTGCTACAACAATTACATCTCGCCTAGTTAGTAGAGAGTTAGTTGCTGAGTGTCGCAGCCTTTCAACTTCATCATTAACTGATGAGTCCTTCTCAATAAATGTATCTGTCTGAGGAACATAAGCTTCTGGTTGGTAGTAGTCGTAATAAGAAACAAAGTACTCCACAGCGTTATTCGGGAGTAACTCTTTGAATTCATTAGCAAGCTGTGCTGCCAAGGTTTTATTTGGAGCAATAACAAGAGTTGGTCTTTGTAGCTGTTCGATTAGCCAAGCAGTAGTCGCAGATTTGCCAGTTCCAGTCGCACCAAGCAACACAATATCTTGCTCGCCCTTGCCAATCCGTTTTGTTAATTCAGCAATTGCAGCTGGCTGATCTCCGGCTGGAACATAGTCACTTATTACTCTAAATGGCTCAACTCTTCTTGCAAGATCGGTTATTGGCCTCATTACTTACCCACATTTTTTGATAACAATTGCTCCCATATTTTCTCAACTTGATCTGTAATCTCTTGCTCACTTTTTTCATTAACTATTACTGAATCAGCAATATCCTCTCGCATCTGATCAGTTGCCTGCGCTTGTATTCGCTGCTTTATTTGCTCATTTGTTAAGCCCCGTTTAATCAATCTTTCATTGCGAATACTTTCAGAGGCTGAAACAGTAATTATGTGGTCGAACTTGTAATCATGATTTGATTCGACTAAAAGCGGAATTTGGTTAATTACAATCGAATCAGGCGAAGCACTAGAAACCACCTTTGCGAATGCTTTACGAATTAAAGGATGTGTTATCTGCTCAAGCTCAGCACGCTTTGTCGGATCTTTAAATACTAAAGATGCCAGAATTTGTCGATCAATCTCACCATTCTTTAGTATTTCATCACCAAACTTGGTAACAACCTCATTAAAGCCAATGCTTCCGCGTTCTATTACATCTCTAGCTAATTGATCAGAATCAATCACGATAGCGCCAAGTTGCGCGAAAATCTGGCCAACTGTTGATTTACCGGATCCAATTCCGCCGGTTAAAGCCACTACTAACATAAGTTAAACCCTACCCAATAAAAAAATGGCCCCAGTTTCCTGAGGCCATTTTAAGTTAATTTTTACTCTGCTACTGGTGCAGCAGGGGCTGCGGCATCGGCTGCCTTAGCCTCAGCTTTCTGTTTCTTATGAGCCATGAAACGTGATTGTGCTTCTGCATACTGGCGCTCCCACTCCTCGCGTTGAGTCTCATATCCTGGCTTCCATTCTTGAGTGTCAGAATCAAAACCTTCTGGATAAATGAAGTTGCCGGCAGCATCATATCTAGCTGGCATTCCATATTGAGTTGGATCAAATGCTTCAACTTCAACCTCTTGACCTTCATTGGCTTGCTTAAGTGAAAGTGAGATACGTCGACGCTCTAAATCAATGTCGATTATCTTTACAAATAACTTATCGCCAACTTGGACTACCTGTTCTGGAATTTCAACATGTCGCTCAGCAAGCTCAGATATATGTACTAACCCTTCGATACCTTCAAATACCTTTATGAATGCACCGAATGGAACTAACTTAGTAACTTCACCAGGAACAACTTGGTTAATTGTGTGAGTACGAGCGAATGCCTGCCATGGATCTTCTTGCGTGGCTTTTAATGAAAGTGAAACGCGTTCTCTTTCAAAATCAATCTCTAATACTTCAACTGTTACCTCATCGCCAACCTCTACTACCTCAGATGGATGATCGATGTGCTTCCAAGAAAGCTCTGATACGTGAACTAATCCGTCTACTCCACCTAGGTCAACAAATGCACCGAAGTTCACTATTGAAGAGATTACGCCAGAGCGAACTTGACCCTTTTGTAACTGGTTTAGGAATGTAGTTCTAGATGCAGATTGTGACTGCTCCAAGAATGCGCGCCGTGATAGAACAACATTATTACGATTTTTATCAAGTTCGATTATTCGACATTCTACTTCTTGGCCAATATAAGGAGTCAGATCACGTACACGGCGCATCTCAACTAATGATGCAGGTAAGAAACCACGAAGTCCGATGTCAACAATTAAGCCACCTTTAACAACTTCAATAACAATTCCTTTAACAACTTCATCGCGCTCTTTCTTTCCTTCAACATCTCCCCATGCTTGCTCGTATTGGGCACGCTTCTTAGAAAGAATTAAACGACCTTCTTTGTCTTCTTTCTGTAGAACTAAAGCTTCAATTCGATCTCCAACTTTTACTAGTTCGCTAGGAGCCACATCATGGCGAATAGACAATTCGCGGGATGGAATTACGCCTTCTGTTTTATAACCAATATCAAGTAATACTTCTTCGCGATCGATTTGAACAACAATTCCTGAGACTAAGTCTCCGTCGTTGAAATTTTTGATTGTGCCTTCGATAGCGGCTAAAAAATCTTCTGCAGATCCAATGTCATTTACGGCAATTTGAGAGGGGGTCATTAGGTAGGTGTACTCCGAGGGTAAAACAAATAGTAGGGACAGGGACGGGCAAGGTTACTTTCGATTACACCTGGTGGTCAAACTGATTCGGTCTAGGATGAGCAAATGAGCAGATATTCGCAAGTTTTAAGTAACAAACCTGGACAATACCTGCTTATTAGCTCTTTTCCGGCGCGGATGGCATACGGAATGATCTCTTTGAGCATTTTCTTTAAGGTGCAGCAATCTACGGGTTCAATTGCAATCGCTGGATTAGCTACTGGTGTAAATGGAATAACCGGAGCAACAACTGCCGGATTACGCGGCACATTAATTGATAGATTCGGAATGAAAATTCCATTGCGATTCTTCGCGCCAAGTTACGCACTTTTAATACTACTTTTTTCTACTGGATCATCGAAAACTGAACTTGTTATATTTGCCGCTATTCTAGGATTTTCTGCTCCCCCCATAAATCTTTCAATTCGACCACTTTGGAAAGTTACAGTACCTGCTAGCCAAATTCGTACCGCTTACGCCATTGATACTGCAGTTATGAACTCGGTAGGAGTATTTGGCCCATTAATTGCTACCACTGTTTCATTAAATTACAGCCCTCAAGCATCGCTTCAAATCTGCTCATTGTTAATATTTATTGGCGGTGTCAGTCTATCGTTGTCACCTCAGCTTAAGACATGGAAACCAGAGAGAAAAAGTTCATCGGATCTCGCAGTTTGGCGAACACCTGCTATGCAATTACTTATGTTCGAAGGTGTTTTTATTGGCTTAGGTACGGGCGCATTTGAAATTGCCATACCTGCCTTCACAACATTAGAAAATATTCCGCACCAAGTAGGAGTTATTTTCGCTGTTATGGCTGCAGGAAACGTTATTGGTGGATTAGTTGCTGGGATGGTATCCAAAAAAACTTCATCATTTGCGGCTTTTAAACGATTGTATTTATTCTGGTTCATTTTTTCTCTACCTCTGGCATTTACATACCCAACTTGGTCCATGATGATAGTTACCGCAGCAATGAGCCTCATGGTTGGTGGATTACAAGTTTTTTACTTAGAAATAAGTGAAGCTGTAAGACCAAAAGGAACTGCGGTTGCTGCCCTTGGTTGGTTATGGACAGTAGAAGGAACTTTTACTTCACTAGGTATAGCTCTTGGTGGCTTTATATCTGAACACTACTCACCAAGATACTGCCTTGCATTAACCACTATATGCGTTGGGATGGGTTACTTAGTTATGAGGAGTGGATCTGGATTATTAAAAGCTGCTGACCGAATTCCAACCGAAGAAGAAGATATTGACGCTCTAAGTGCAAATTTAGATACAAATAAATAATTAGTGCGCGGCTAAATCCCAACTTTTACCGAATCCAATATTTACGTCCAGCGGTACATTTAATTTATAAGCTTTGGACATCCGATCTTTCACGATCTTTTCAAGCAACTCTTTTTCACCAGGCCATACTTCTAGAATTAGTTCGTCATGAACTTGTAGCAATAATCTAGATTTTAGATTTGCTTCACTGATTGACTCTTGAACATGAAGCATTGCTATTTTTATTATGTCCGCCGCAGAACCCTGAATCGGAGCATTTAAAGCAGCCCGCTCGGCAATCTCTCTACGCTGTCGATTCTCATGATTTAACTCTGGTAAATATCTTCTGCGCCCCAAGATCGTTTCGGTATATCCCTTTTCTCGTGCGGTAACAACTACTGTTTTCAAGTAATCTCTAATGCCGCCAAACCTTTCAAAATATTTAGACATTAGTTCACTTGCAGAAGCAGGATCAATATCTAATGTTTGAGCAAGACCAAAGGAGGAAAGACCATAAGCCAACCCATATGACATTGCCTTAATGGTTCTTCGCATTTCTGCATCAACCTCATTTGCTTTAACTCCGAAAACAAGTGAAGCAACTGTTGAATGTAAATCCTCTCCCGATTCAAATGCAGCAATTAATCCTTTATCTTCAGATAAATGTGCCATGATGCGCATCTCAATTTGGCTGTAATCTGCTGTTAAAAGGTCAGTGAAAGGATCCTGTGCAATAAAACAATCTCTAATTTGCCTACCTTCATCTGTTCTAATTGGAATATTTTGAAGGTTTGGATCGGTAGATGAAAGGCGCCCAGTTGCGGCCACAGTTTGCTGAAAATTTGTGTGAATCCGACCATCTTGATCAGTTGCTTTGATTAAGCCATCGATAGTCGTGAGTAATTTTCCAGCTTCACGAATTCTCAAAAGGTGCTTAAGAAGTGGATGCTTTGTCTTAGCAGCCAACCATTCCAAGCTTTCAGCATCTGTTGTAAAACCCGTTTTTATTTTCTTAGTTTTTGGTAATTTCAACTCATCAAATAAAACTACTTGAAGTTGCTTAGGTGATCCCACATTAAATTCGTGACCGGCTTCCTTATAAGCACCAGCTGTTTCATCTGCAACGATTTTCGAAAAATACTTCGATAATTGCGACAATTTAACTTCATCAACTGCAATTCCTGTCTCCTCCATTTTGGAAAGCAGAACCAAGGTAGGCTGCTCCAAATTCTGATAAAGATCAGCCATAGATTTAGATTTGATCTCAAGTGCAAGCTCTTTTTGCAGAGTAAATATCCAAGCAGCACTCTTCGGATCAAAGGCTGAAAATAGATCATCACTAGTACTAGAAACACCCAGCAATCGTTCTGCGAGATCAACCAGGTCAAGATTTCTACTACCAGGATTAATTAGATATGCCAGAAGCTCAATATCTGCAGTAAGTCCGGCCATGTTAAGTTCTTTAATCGAATATTTTGCGCCATGAACATACTTTGGAATATCAGAATCTGAGATCCATTCGCCAATTTTACTATCACTCACGCTGAAGACTTCACTATCGCTAATTGCCACAGAATAGGAAGTTAGAATCCCATCTATTACATCAAATGAAATAGCGACAGGGTCTTTTCTGTCTTTAAGAATTGTGTCCAATTTCTTTGAATCAAGTTTAGTGACACTAATTAAAATATCTTTAGATTCACTACCACCAATTTGTGGTAGGGATTTAATCCGCTCTTTTAGGGCCCGGATCTCTAACTTTTCAAAAAACAAGCCCATTGCATTAGCATCAAATCCAGGCCAGGTTAAGTCTTCAACACCTGATGATAATTTAACATCATCTGGTAAATGCGTAAGCTCGCGATTTAGCCTAACAACATCAATATTTGCTCGCAATGATTCGCCTACTTTGCCAGTAATTTCCTTTGCATTATCTAATAATTTTTCTAGCGAGCCATAATCAATAATCCATTTAGTGGCAGTCTTTTCGCCAACACCTGGGACAGAAGGCAGATTATCACTTGGGTCTCCCCGCAAAGCTGCAAAATCTGGATACTGCTCAGGAGTTAAGCCATACTTTTCAACCACCGCCGCAGGTGTCATCCGAGACATTTCAGTTACACCCTTTTTTGGATATAAGACTGTAGTTTTATTATTTACTAATTGAAATGAATCACGATCTCCAGTACAGATAAGTGTGTCGAAGCCTTTTAATTCTGCAGCCTTTGCAAGTGTTGCAATAATGTCATCTGCTTCAAATCCTTCAACTTCGAAGTGTTTAATTCCAAAGGAGTCAATCATTTCGTTTATGTGAGACATTTGTGATCTAAATTCGTCAGGTGTACTCGCTCTATTTGCTTTGTATTCAGGAAATCTCGCCGTTCTAAATGTTTTGCGAGAAACATCAAATGCAACTGCGATATGCGTTGGTTTTTCTTCCATTATTAAATTGATTAACATTGAAGCAAATCCATATATTGCATTCGTTGGCTGCCCAGCAGAGGTTTTAAAATTTTCAACTGGTAGCGCATAAAAAGCACGGTAAGCCATGGAATGCCCATCAATAAGCAATAAACGCTTCTGGCTAGTACCCATATTGGGATTCTAATTCCTATTCAGGTTAAACTTCGGACATGACTGATTTCCTAGATGTAATTCGTGAACGGGGTTCTGGAGCCCTTGATAAGAAGATGGGTATCGAGATAATCGAGGCTTCGCCAAATAGGTTGGTTGGAACAATGCCAGTAGAGGGAAATACTCAACCGATTGGATTACTCCATGGTGGAGCTAATGTTGTACTAGCTGAAAGTCTTGGCTCAATCGGAACTCAACTTCACGCTGGCCCTAATCGAAGAATTGTTGGCGTGGATGTAAATGCAACTCATCATAAATCAGCAACATCTGGAGTAGTAACAGCGGTTGCTACTGCGGTCACTTTAGGTAAAACTCTTTGCTGCTATGAAGTAGAAATCACTAATGACAAAGGCGAAAGAACATGTAGCGCCCGAATCACTTGTTTAATACTTGCTGAACGGTGAACTAGCCACCTAGATAAGCTTTTGTAACCTCATCATTTGAAATTAAGTCCTTCGCTTTTCCGCTCATCTTGATTGAGCCTGACTCAAGAACATATGCGCGGTCGGCAACATTTAGTGCAGCAAGTGCATTTTGCTCAACTAGCAAAATGGTTGTGCCCTGCTTATTAATTTTTTCAATAGTTTCAAAAATCATCTCAACCAGTACTGGTGCTAATCCCATTGAAGGTTCATCTAGTAGTAATAATTTTGGTGAACCCATTAATGCTCTGCCTACCGCTAACATCTGTTGCTCTCCACCAGACATGGTGCCAGCCTTTTGATCAATTCTCTCTTGTAATCTAGGGAACAACTCTAAAACTCGTTGACGATCATTGGCGATCTCATTTTTATCGTTGCGCAAAAAAGCTCCAAGATCTAAGTTTTCATCAACAGTCATCTTTGGAAATATTCTTCTTCCTTCTGGTGATTGACAAATTCCTTTTGCCACAATCTCATGGCCCTCAACACCATCAATTCTTTCGCCATTGAAAGTTATAGATCCAGAGCGTGGCTTTAAAATTCCAGAGATTGCTCTAAGGGTTGTTGATTTTCCAGCACCATTTGAACCAATTAAAGTAACGATTTCTCCCTGATTTACTTCAAGTGAAATTCCTTTAATAGCTTTAATATTGCCATAGGCAACCTCTAAGTTCTCAATTTTTAACATTATTTACCGCTTTCAGAAGATTTACCAAGGTAGGCCTCAATAACTCGTTTATTAGATTTAATCTCATCTGGAGTTCCTTCGGCAATTTTTTGACCACGGTCTAGAACAGTGATTCGCTCAGAAACCTTCATAACAACCGACATGTCATGCTCAATTAATAGTATTGAAACATCCTTTTCATCCCGAACTCGATATACGAAATCAACAAATGTTTTTGATTCTTGTGGGTTCATACCAGCAGTTGGTTCATCCAAAAGCAGTACTTTTGGCTTTAATGCCAACGCGCGAGCAACTTCAAGACGACGCTGATCACCGTAAGAAAGATTTCTAGCAAATTGATCAGCAGTATTACCAATTCCGACAAAAGTTAGAAGTTCACGAGCAGTTTTCTTTGACTCACTCTCTTCTGCACGTTGCTTCTTAGTTCCTAAAATTGTGCTAATAATTCCAGACTTTAAGTGAGAGTGCATCGCAACCATTACATTTTCTTCGGCCGTCATGAGACCAAATAAGCGAATGTTCTGGAATGTTCTTGCAACACCAGCTTGGGCAATCTTGTGTGGCGGCTTTGCAGTAATATCTTTATTATCGAAAGTCACAGTGCCACTAGTCGGCTTATATAGCCCAGTTAAAACATTGAAGAAGGTTGTCTTGCCAGCACCATTAGGGCCGATTAAAGAAACAACTCCACCAGTTGGAATATCAAATGAAACATCATCAACAGCAACTAAACCTCCGAATTTAACGGAAATATTATCTGCTTGTAACACTGACTTAGCCATTATTAATGACCTCCAATGTTAGAGGTCGTATCATCTGCTTCATGCAGGATTTGTTTTAGTCGAGATTCAGGTAGAAGGCCTTCTCGCTTGTAAAGCATCATGAATACTAAAATTCCACCAAACAATAAGAAGTTATACGAAGGAAAATTTATATTAGTTCCTAAAGCACTATTAACAGTCTCACCAAATGCTGGCAAACCTGTTGAGTTAACCCATGATATTGAAAGTGCACCAACGATAACTCCCCATACATTTCCCATACCGCCAAGTACTACCATCGCAAGCAGAATGATCGAAATTGCAAAACTAAAGCGATCTGCGAAAACACCATTTACGTGAGTAGCAAATGCAACACCACCGATACCACCGGAGAATGCGCCCACAGCATATGCAGCTAATTTTGATTTCATTAGTGGCACACCCATCATGGATGCCGCTAATTCATCTTCTCGGATAGCAAGCCAGGCTCTACCTAATCTTCCGCCTCTAATCCGAAGTGAAATAAAAACCATCAGTGCTGCAAGCGATACAAAAATTAAGTATTTCCAATCTAAATCAAAAGGCCCAAGCTTTTTTCCAAATAAACCGATGTTGTCTACTGGGGAAATGCCTTTTGAACCGTTTGAAAGATTAAATCCACCAATATTTTCACCGTTAAAGAAAATTTGAGGAATAATTTCTCCGAAACCAAGAGTTACCAGTGCCAAGTAATCACTCTTCAATCGCAATGTAGGTGCACCAATGATTACGCCAAATGCTGCGCAAATTAAAGCTCCAATAAATAAGACCGCCCAAAAGCTTAAGTGAATTCCTGGTTGCTCAGCAGGAGCCATAGACCCAATATGGATATTAACTTGGTGGAAGAAATCTGACATAAACCAACCGGCGCAATATCCGCCAATTGCCCAAAAGGCTACGAAACCTAGGTCAAGTAATCCGGCATAACCAACCACGATATTTAACCCAAGTGCGCAAATAACCCAAACCAGCGATTCATTTACAGTGGTTGCTGGTAACCATTTTTGGAAAAAATCAGCGACAACATAAGGAAGTAGATCAACAATAAAGGCATAAAAAATCCAAATTGCAACAGCTGCAATTGTAAAACCACGAATCCATTTACTTTGATCAAATCCTTTAGTAACTTCCTTCTTACTCTTGCTTGTCTTTTTAAATTTAATAGATGGTTTTTTCATGTTATACCTTCTCAACCATCGGCTTGCCAAGTAAACCTGTTGGCCTGAACACCATTAACAAAATAAGAATTGTAAAGACCACCGTTTGCGACCATTGCTGACCAAGCCCGATTGGTAGACCATCATTCAATCCTTGAACTAATCCAATAAGAATTGCACCCAATACCGCTCCAGATAAATTACCAATTCCACCTAAAACTGCTGATGTGAATGCAATCAAACCAAGCTGATAGCCAAGGTTGTAATTTGTAACACCTCGAGTTTGTTGGAATAAAAGACCAGCAGCACCAGCTAGCGCACCACCTAAAGCAAATGTGAAAGCGATAGTCTTATTAACATCAATTCCCATCAGTCTTGCGGCATCAGCATCTTGGGCAGTTGCTCTCATTGCCTTTCCGCGTCTTGTTTTAGTGACGATAAATGTCATAAGAACTAGTAATGGGATTGTGACTGCAAAAGAAATAATAGTTGTATATGGAATATGAACACCAGAGATAACAAACTCTCCAGCAGGTAATACTGAGTTCCAAGTTCTAGGGCCAGATCCATTCCAGCGAATTCCAATAAATTGAATAATAAATGAAACACCTACTGCAGTAATTAGCGGAGCTAGCTTTGGAGCTCTACGCAGTCTGCGGTAAGCAAAACGTTCAATTGCAACATTTATAGTTGCACAAAATCCCATCACTGCAATAAGGCAGAGGAAGAAAACACCGTATCCCGTAGTGGATGGAGTTTCTTGACCAAACCAGACCGAGATAAAAGTTGCAGCGAATAATCCGCCTAACATGAATAAGTCACCATGTGCAAAGTTAATCAATTCAATAATTCCATAGACTAAGGTGTATCCGAGAGCAATGAGTGCGTATAAGACTCCATTGCTAATACCAATCACACTTGCTTGGAAAAACTGTGATGGGGATTTAACAAGATTTACTGCGAGCCAAAAAAATACTAATCCAATAATTATTGAGGCAGAGGCGCGTTCGATTAGTAGTCGAGCAGAAAAGCGTGCGGAAGTGTTTCCCATATTTGCTGCCGCCCTCCTATTAATCTGGTAAATCTCTGGCAATGCTATGCGAAACGGGGGCGCTTTTACACGCCCCCGCAACGCTACCTAACCTCAGTTTCCTGAGAGTTTAGATTACTTCTGAACTGTCCAAGCCTTCAAAGTGGTCTCTTTCTTGTCTTTAACCACTTCGATGGTGATATCGATAGCTGTTGTATCACCTGTTGCTGGATCAATTGCTAGTTCCTTACCAAGTACTGACTCATCAGCTGAAACAGTAATTCCAGCACCGGTGAATACAGCGTCACGAACACCCTTGCGGGATCCGTCAGATGCAGCAATTGCCTTCAAGATAACTTGAACAGCAGCTACACCGTAAATTGGGTATGAACCAACTGGATCTTTACCGTACTTCGCCTTGTAGTCTGTAACAAACTTTGCGCCAGCACCATTTGGGTTGTTAGCGATCAAAAGATCTGTTGAAAGACCTGCGAATGAAAGGTATGCACCTTGTGCCTCAGGAAGTTCATTGAACTCTGGGTATCCGGTGAAACCATCTGGACCCATCAA
>JAPLBB010000025.1 GCA_026392945.1 Actinomycetota bacterium
ATTAAAGTTTTAGGATTAAATGATTATCCAGATATGCCAGAGGTTGAAGAAACCGGTAAAACCTTAAGTGAGAATGCCCGGCTTAAAGCGAAGGCGATCTCGCAATTTACTCACCTGCCAGCCCTAGCTGATGACAGCGGTTTATTTATTGATGCGCTAGCCGGACAGCCCGGAATCTATTCAGCCCGCTTTAGTGGTTACACCGGATCTGATTCAACCCAGCGCGATCGTGCCAACATTAATAAGGTGTTAGAGCTTTTAATTAATACCCAAGATGGGCAAAGAGGTGCGCAATTTAAATCTGTAGTTGCATTTTATAAACCAAATAAAGATGGAGCTGCGATAGAAAAAGAGGAACTTGGCGTTTTAGCGGGCAGAATAATTTCAACACCCAAAGGTGATGGTGGTTTTGGCTATGACCCAATATTTTCACCAAATGATTTTGATCAAACTTTGGCCGAACTTTCACCTAGGGTGAAGGATGAGGTTAGCCATCGAGGCATAGCATTACGCGCAATTTCACCTTTTTTACGTGATCATCTCTAATTCATTCGCGTAATTAAGAAGATCGGTGAGGTATCCTTAAGCCATCCTTCCCTGGAAAACCCAAGTCACTAGTAAACATAACTAGTGCTGATCAATAAGGAGTTCTAAGTGGCCGCAAAGAAGAAAGCAGCTAAGCGTTCGACAGCTAAGCGATCAACCGCTAAAAAATCAACTGCCAAGCGCAGTGTTAAAAAAGCAGCTAAGCGTTCAACCGCTAAGAAATCAACTGCCAAGCGCAGTACTAAGAAGAGTGCAAAGCGTTCTTCAAAGTCATCTGTTCGCTATTCAATCCCAGCAGTTCCAGTAAGTGGTTCATCTCGCTCATCAGTTTCTACTATTTCAACAACTCCAAAGCCAGCAGCTAAATCTTCATACCCATCAAGATCAACCAACAAGAGCAGCGATACTGGTTCATCTAAGGGAATTATCATTGCGGTTGTAGTTGGAATTTTAATTCTGGCTGTTGCAGTTATCTCAAAGAATTCCTCATCAGATACTGCAACTGTTACTCCAACACCTGCTGCATCTGAGAGCGCATCAGCATCAGCTGCACCAAGTTCAGCACCACTTGCCGCTCATGAAGCTCCAGTAGGAATTGTTTCTTTGTATAACGCAACCGGTGCAACCGTTAATTGGAAGGCACCAACTGCAACTGAAGGAATCACTGGCTACAACGTTGAGCTTCGCACCAATGGAGTTGGCGATTGGAAGTTGGTAGCAACAGTGCCAGCCACGCAATTTAAACAACAGATTACTAAGAATGACACAACTGGCTGGGTACAGGTACAGGTTTCAACTGTTTACTCAGACGGTGAGGTAGTTGCTGGAAAAGTCCACGGACTTCCAGGTAGCTGGTCATAAAGTAAAAAACGTTCAGTAATTTAAATAGCCCCCAATTACTTGGGGGCTATTTTATTTTCATAATTATTGTTTAACTAAAACTGTTAAGACTAAATCGACATACACATCAGAACCAGTCGGACTTAAGTGAACACCATCGGGAGCAAATAATTCTGGCCGATCTTTAGACACTCGATCCCAATCAATTAATCTGACATTTGGATAACGTGATGCGACCTTAGAAATAATTGCATTGTTTGCATCTTTCCAAGCTCTTGGCACTGAAGTATTAACTACGATAACTTGTGGTTGATTTTTTACTACTTCAAAGATATCAATCACAGTTTGCTCATTTAAAGCGTTGTTATTGCCGAGATTAAAGACAATTGGGGAAGAAGGAACTGAGCTTTGATCAACTCGCATAACCGCTAATAACTCAGGTGCTTGGCGACCAACTCGAGCATTAATCAACGAGATGTGCTCTTTGCTCTCTAACTTACTTCTAATACCTAAAATAACACTGTCGCCAGTAACCCAAAGCCCGGTGGTGCTACCAAGATCCTCTTGTATTGCTATTTCATCCTCTTGCTGCGTCACTTGATTTTGCGCAATTTGATCAGCTTTATTAATCGCTTGAACTGAGATTGATGAGGTAATTGCTAAAACTGCAATTACTGAAAAAACTATTGATAATTGCTGACGAAGTTTTACCTTTGCAGATCGGTACTTCATACCGCGAAACCAGTTTTGGACCATTCCTTGTCTAAATGGAATTTCTACCCAGCGAAGAGAAATGTCTGCCAAAGCTAAAACCAGAAGTACTCGTGCTAAATAAAGCGCCCAACTTTGTCCAGTTAAATCAACAGATGGCCGGGTTACTTGAAAGATTACCCAGTGCCAAATATAGATTCCATAACTTCTCTGTCCTACCCATTTAAATGGTGCACTACTAATCAGGGGTGCAAATCTTGAGGCGGGGTGCACTAACGAGATGATTACTAAGCAGCCAAAAATACCTGCTAATGGAAAGGCAATTCGGTAAAGGCTGGCATTGGCTTCATCTATAAATAAGAATGCTGCGATTAATCCAAGTAGTCCAACTACTCCGATTGCATCAATAACATCCTGTGCTCGCTTTTCAATATCAGCGCTTAAGTTTTGCGGTATCCAAGAGACTGCTAAAGCGGAGCCAAGAAATAGACCAAGTGAGTGGGTGTCAGTTCCAAAGTAAATATGGCTTACTTGTTGTGCGTTAGATTGATCAAGCTGTAAAGAAACTAGAAATAATGTAACGCCAGAGGTAATTGCAATTAGTAAAGCAATTCGGGCAATATTTTTCTTGCCAAAATATTTCAAAACTGTCAACAGGATAATGGGCCAAATCAAATAAAACTGAAGCTCAACTGCCAGGGACCATGTGTGTTGCAGAAGTGGTGGCCGGCCTATTGTTTCAAAGTAATCTTGATGCCGGGCTACTAATAGCCAGTTAATACTTCCAGTAAGTGCGTAAGGCAAATCTGATAAGAATCTCTTGATCGCTTCTGGTGCCCAAACTCCTATAAAAATGATGGTACAGACAACCATGAAAATAAATGCTGGATAGATTCGGCGTAATCTTGCGGTATAAAACTCCCGAAGATCTAGTGCACTTGATTGATTAATTGAATCGAGAATCAACCGAGTAATTACATATCCAGAAATAACAAAGAATAAATCCACACCAAGAAATCCACCAGGAATCCAAGAGATACCTAGGTGATACAAAACCACGGCGGTAACTGCAATTGCTCGCAAGCCATCAATTGATGCAATATGGCGAACACCAACTTTGCCAGTTAAGTTTTTTGCACTCATCTTAATTACTCAAACTTAGAGAAAGTGTTCACTAACTCCAGGTTAAAGAGTTACTTCTTTTTCTTGCTAGATGATTTTTTACTTGCTGACTTTTTCTTATTGGCAGCTGTTTGTTTTCTTGCCGCCGCTACTGCAGCTTTTTTACCAGCTCCTGCTACGTAAGTTTTACCAGTTGGGCGGTTTTCACCATCCAGGTTGGCATTAATATCCATTTGAAGTTGAGATAGTCGATCAAATGCAGACCTAAGTTTTTGGCGAGATTCTTTGATGGCATTTTCAGCAGCATTTAAAGATGCGTTCTGAGCACGGTGCAGGCGCTCTGCTTCTGAGATTGCAGAAGATAACCAAGATTTGTAGTCGACTATATTTCTCGATGCTCCCTCAATTAATTTTTGGGCATCACGCTTTGCAGCTGCAGCAAATTGGGCTGCTTCACGAGCAGATTTATTGAGAATTTCACTTGCCTCACCCTCAGCAGCCGAGACCAAATCAGCAGCATCACCTTCGGCAGCAGAAATATATTTACGGCCTCGCGACTCAGCTGAGGTAAGAATATTTTTTGCTTTAGCTTCTGCAGCATCTAATTTTTCTTTAGCGTTTCTATTTGTTTCATTTACCAAACGCTGAACTGCTGTATTTGCTTTTGCTTCACGTTGTTGGGCAGATTTAATCATGGCCATGGCAGTTTCAGTTGCCAAGATTTCAAACTCTTCGCGGCTTAAGCCAGTGATATCGCGACGGGACCTTAGATCATTTAATTGACTTTCAAGTTCACGAATTCGCTCTAAAGCATTTTGTGTTGGCGCAGGTTTGCTTTCATCCTCGCCTTTGAATCCAACCCAACTAAGAAAATTTTTGTCAGCCATGTCCTTAGCCTTCCCTACCTGGAAATGAAATACAACTGGTGCGGGAGGTGGGACTTGAACCCACACGCCGAAGCACAGGTTCCTAAGACCTGCGTGTCTGCCATTTCACCACTCCCGCATTTATTACTTGAGTGCGGGGCAAAGATTACGGCGTATGTGGCGGCATCACCAAAACCAACGACCTTTAGCAAGGCTGAGCAGGTAGCCTTGCTCAAATGAGTGCAGATTCAGCGCAAAACAAGGTAGCCGTAGCGCTCCTTAAAGCGCTGGAAATAGCCAAAAGCAATGGTTTATTGAATTGTGATCTACCGTCGCAAATTACCTTAGATCGTCCTAAGAATCGTGAGCATGGAGATTATGCAACTTCGATCGCACTTGGTCTTGCTAAAGCAGCTAATTTGCAACCGCGGGTGATAGCAGAGGTGATTGTTAAATCTCTAAATGAAAATAATTTATTAACAGTTGCTGGCATAAGTAAGGTTGAGATTGCCGGTCCTGGATTTATAAATATAACTTTAGAAAGTGCAAGCCAGGGTGCAGTTGTTTCTCAAATACTTACCGAAGGTAAGAAGTATGGACGTGGAAAAACTTTGGCTGGAAAGAAAATCAATCTTGAGTTTGTTAGTGCAAATCCAACTGGACCACTGCACCTTGGACACACTAGATGGGCAGCAGTTGGAGATTCATTAGGAAGAGTTTTAAGTGCAGCAGGTGCTGAAGTTTCGCGCGAGTTTTATATTAACGATCGTGGCAATCAGATGGACCTCTTTGGACAATCTCTTTTTTCAGCTTCACAAAATAAAGAAATCCCAGAAAATGGTTACCACGGTGAGTACATTGGTGATTTAGCTAAGCAAATAGTTAAAGAAAATCCATCTTTCAGCAAACTTACTGGTGATGAAGCAATGGCAGCATTTAGAGATGCTGGTTATAAATTACAACTTGATCAACAACGACAAGTTTTAGATAACTTTGGTACGCACTTTGATACCTGGTTTTCAGAGCGCACTCTTTATGAGAACGACTTTTTTACACACACACTTGCGAAATTAAAATCCTTAGGTCATGTTTATGAAGAAGAGGGAGCCACCTGGCTTCGCACCACCGACTTTGATGATGATAAAGATCGGGTGATGATTAAATCTGACGGAACATTTGCCTACTTTGCTTCTGACTCTGCATATTACGTGAGCAAACGAGAGCGTGGATTTAATTTATGTATTTACATGCTTGGTGCAGATCATCATGGCTATGTTGGCCGAATTAAGGCAATCGCTGCATGTGCTGGGGATGATCCAAATAAGGATATTGAAATATTAATTGGCCAGATGGTAAAAATTATGGAAGGTGGCGTAGAGCTTAAACTTTCTAAAAGAGCTGGCACCATCATTACCTTAGAAGAGTTGGTAGAAAAAGTTGGCACCGATGCCGCACGCTATACATTGATTCGATATCCGACCGATACTCCAATGGTCATGGATGTTGATTTACTAAAGAAAAACACCAATGAGAATCCGGTTTATTATGTTCAATATGCTCATGCTCGAATTTGTGCAGTGCTGAGAAATGCTAAGGAATTAGGAATTAATCACGGGTTAGATTTTTATTCACCAGAGTTGTTAACTCATGAACGCGAGCGAGAGCTAATTGGTTTATTAGCTCAGTATCCAAAGATTGTTGCCTCCGCGGCAGAGTTAAGACAACCACATCGCGTCGCTAGATATATTGAAGAGGTAGCTGGGCAATACCATCGTTTTTATAATGATTGTCGAGTCTTGCCACTTGGGGAAGAAAAACCAACCGATTTGAACTCATCCCGTGCAAGTCTTTCACTTGCTACCGCACAAGTAATAAGTAATGGTTTAGATTTACTAGGTGTTAGCGCTCCGGAGAAGATGTAATGACAAGTGATATGAAGTATCCAACCTCACTGTTTTCTAGCAATTTAAAGTTTGATGGTGAAAACAACGCTGGCGGAGTGTTGTCTATTGCTGGCTGCTCGGCTGAAAAACTTGTTAAAGAGTATGGCTCACCTTTATTTGTAATTGATCAAGCAGATTTCTATCTGCGGACTAATGCCTGGCGATCAGCTATATCTTCGGCCTTTGGAGACTCACAGCTTTACTACGCCGCAAAATCTTTTATCAGTGTTGAAGTTGCAAAGTGGTTAAAGGAATTAAAGGTCGGCCTAGACGTTTGTAGTGGTGGTGAATTAGCCGTCGCGTTAGCTGCTGATTTTCCAGCAGCAGATATTGAATTTCATGGAAATAATAAATCTGAAGTTGAAATTACTGCTGCGATTAAGGCAGGGGTTGGCACAATTGTGATTGACTCATTTGATGAGATAAGTAGAGTTTCGAAAATTGCGAAAGAATTAAATAAGGTCCAAAAAATTTATTTAAGACTAACGCCAGGAGTTGATGCTCATACACATGAATTTATCTCAACCGCCCACGAAGATGTGAAGTTTGGGTTTTCTATTGCTTCCGGGGCAGCGCTAGATGCGATTGAAAAGTGCACGGCGCAGAGCACTTTAAGTTTGGCTGGGATACATTGTCATATCGGTTCGCAAATATTTGAAGTAGATGGCTTTAAAGCAGCAGCCCAACGGCTGGTCGGAGTATTGGCAATATTTAGAGATAAATACTCAAAAGAGTTACCTGAGTTAAATATTGGTGGCGGGTATGGAATTGCTTACACTAAAGATGAAACTGCAATCGCACCCGAGCTAGTTATACCTGCCATTGCTACTGTAATCAAAGATGAGTGCGCAAAAGCAAAGTTATCTATTCCAAGAATTTCAATTGAACCGGGCAGAGCGATTGTTGGACCAACTACAACCACAATATATTTAGTTGGAACTACAAAATCTGTAACGTTAGACAGTGGTGCAGAGCGCAGATATGTATCAGTTGATGGTGGTATGAGTGACAATATTCGCCCTGCTTTATACGGTGCTACTTACTCAGCCTTTTTAGCCAATCGAACATCTAGCGCTAAAAATATTTCTAGCAGAATCGTTGGCAAGCACTGCGAGAGCGGTGATATTTTGATCTCTGAAATTGACTTACCAAGTGATATTAAATCTGGTGATTTATTAGCAATGCCAGCAACTGGCGCATATGGCAGAAGTATGGCTAGCAATTACAACCATATTCCTCGTCCTGCGGTAGTTGCAGTGATAAATGGCACTGCACGGCAGATTTTGCGCAGGGAAAATGAGGCAGATCTGCTTAATTTGGATGTAGTTCAAGCGCCACGGCAACTGCCATAAGTTTGAGATACTTCTCCAATGAAAACACTTAAAGTAGGAATGCTCGGTTGTGGGGTAGTTGGCTCACAAATCGCGCGCCTGCTTGTTGAAAATAAATCAGATTTAACCTCTAGGGCTGGTGCAAATCTTGAATTAGTAAAAGTTGCTGTAAAAAACATTAATACTAAGCGAGAAGGTATTTCAAGCAGCTTATTAACCGATGACGCTAAATCTGTTGTTAATGATCCAGAGATTGATTTAATTATTGAAGTTATTGGTGGGATATCACCAGCTAAAGAATTAATTTTGGCTGCGATAAAAAATGGAAAATCAGTAGTAACCGCAAATAAAGCATTATTGGCGCAATCAGGTGCTGAACTTTATACCGCTGCAGATAACGCAAATGTTGATTTGTATTATGAAGCAGCCGTCGCTGGTGCGATTCCAATCCTGCGCCCCCTTCGTGAATCGTTAGTTGGCGATCAAGTTCATCGAATTATGGGAATTGTTAATGGCACAACAAATTACATTCTTACTAAAATGGATGAAAGTGGAACTGCTTTTGATGATGCATTAAAGCAAGCACAGTCACTTGGTTTTGCTGAAGCCGACCCAACAGCTGATGTTGAAGCAATTGATGCCGCCTCTAAGGCTGCAATTTTGGCTGGTCTGGCATTTCACTCACGAGTAAGTGATGCAGATGTTTACCGCGAAGGAATTACAAAAATTACTGCAACTGATGTCAAGGTTGCCAAAGCAATGGATATGGTAATTAAGTTATTAGCAATTGCTGAATTAACTCCAGAGGGTGAAATTTCTGTTCGAGTGCACCCAGCCCTGATTTCTCGAACTCACCCATTAGCATCAGTAAGAGAATCATTTAATGCAGTTTTCGTCGAAGCTAAATCTGCTGGGCAATTAATGTTTTATGGCAAAGGTGCGGGAGGCGAGCCAACTGCAAGTGCAATTCTTGGCGACCTAGTTGCGGTTGCCAGACATAAGGTATCTGGTGGAATTGGGCCCAAAGAGAGTGATTATGCAGATCTTAAAATTGCAAAGATTGGTCAAACAAAAACTCGTTATTTAATAAGATTAAATGTGGCAGATAAACCAGGTGTTTTAGAGTCAGTTGCCCATGTCTTTGCCGCCCACGGAGTTTCAATCCAAACTGTTAGACAAACTGGCGCGGGAGATAAAGCTGAATTAATCGTAATGACTCATAGCTCAACTGAATCAGCACTTTCTGAAACTGTTAAAGATTTAAGTAAGCTGCCTGCAGTTACTGATGTTGCCAGCGTGCTTCGAGTAGAAGGTGTTAACTAATGGGTTTGTTTAGTAAGAAGGGCGCCCATCAGTGGCGCGGTGTAATTGATGAATATCGCAGCTGGCTACCAGTTACTGATCAAACTCCAGTTATAACTTTGCGCGAAGGTGGCACACCACTTGTCTATGCATATGTTTTATCTGAGATGTTGGGTAACGACATTTGGTTAAAGGTAGAAGGTACTAACCCAACTGGTTCATTTAAAGATCGCGGAATGACTATGGCAATTTCAAAGGCTGCTGAAGATGGTGCTAAAGCTGTTATCTGTGCGTCAACTGGAAACACCAGTGCAAGTGCAGCAGCGTATGCAACTAAAGCTGGCATGAAACCAGTAGTACTTGTTCCAGAAGGAAAGATTGCAATGGGTAAGTTAGCGCAAGCAATTGCACATGGCGCAACTCTTCTGCAGGTAAAAGGTAATTTTGATGATTGCTTAACACTGGCCAAACAACTATCAGAGAATTATCCAGTCTGCCTGGTTAACTCAGTTAACCCATACAGAATTGAAGGACAAAAGACTGGTGCATTTGAAGTTGTAGATATGTTGGGATCTGCTCCTGACATACATGTAATGCCAGTTGGTAATGCTGGAAATATCACCGCATATTGGAAGGGTTATCAGGAGTATCGCAAGGCTGGCATTTCAAAGAATCTACCAATGATGTGGGGCTTTCAAGCAGCCGGGGCGGCACCAATTGTTAAAAATAAAATTGTAAAAAATCCCGAGACGATTGCAACTGCAATTCGCATTGGAAATCCTGCCTCTTGGGATCAAGCAGTTGCTGCTCAAGTTGGTTCAAAAGGATTAATTGATTCAGTCACAGATAAAGAGATTTTAAGCGCCTATCACTTAGTTGCTGCTAAAGAAGGAGTATTTGTTGAGCCATCCAGTGCTGCTGGAATTGCTGGACTATTTAAGAAAAAAGCTCAAAAGAAGTTACCAAAAGGAAAAACAATTGTTGTTACCGTAACCGGTAATGGCTTAAAAGATGTTCAATGGGTATTAAACAGTGCTGGCAAGCCGATAGTCATTCCAGTTGATATGAAGCGAGCCGCAAAAGTAATCGGACTTAAGTAATGGCAGCTAAGAGAAATAACAGCGGCTTAACCTTTAAGGCGACTATGGCACAAGTTAGTGTGCCGGCAAGTAGTGCCAACATTGGCCCAGGTTTTGATTGCTTTGGATTAGCACTTGAGTTGCGAGATAGATATGCCGCACAGGTTCTAGATGATCCAACCTTTGATGTTGATGTAACTGGCGAAGGTGCGGATGAAGTTAAGAAGGATGCAAAGAATTTAGTAATCAAAGCCATGATGCATGGCTTTGAACATATGGGAAGTAAGCCAAGAGGCATCGCACTGCGCGCGTTAAATGTAATTCCACATGGCAGAGGTCTTGGCTCATCTGCTTCGGCAATTGTTGGCGGGTTATCACTAGCAAGATCACTGGTTTTAACTGGTGAGCAATATATGAGTGATGAGGATTTAATTACATTAGCAACTGAGCTTGAGGGTCATCCAGATAATGTGGCGGCAGCATTTTATGGTGGCGCAACAATTGCTTGGCTTGAAAGTTCAATTGATCCAACTGGTGAGGTTAAAAATATTGGCCGGGCAGTTAGCTTAAAAGTTGATGATCGGATCAGAGCGTTACTACTTGTGCCAGATAATCAATTGGCAACTTCAAAGGCGAGAAAATTATTACCTGAGACAATCTCTCATCAAGATGCGGTATTGAATTCATCTAGAAGCGCTCTACTTGTGCATGCACTAGCCGAGCGACCAGATCTTTTGTTTACGGCAACTGGAGATTTACTGCACCAAAAATACCGAGAGCCAGCTATGCCTAAAACAATTGCACTGGTAGAGAAGTTAAGAGGTGCAGGCTTAGCTGCAGTTGTATCTGGTGCCGGTCCTTCTGTCATGGTTCTTTATGCTGGTTCTGAGGATGAGATCGATCAGGTCGCCTCCCTTGCCCCTGGCTTTACCGCTATGAAGTTAGCCGTTGCAAAGGCTGGGGTGCAGTAGCCCATCTTCCCTATTCAAAATAGGTGTGGTAGATTTATCTCTGTCGGAAAGTGCGACACATAAATAAGTAAAAAAATCCCAAAAATTAAAACATACTTTTTGCGGACTACCCATATTCGGGTAATAAAAATAAAGAAAGAATGGCAATATATAAATGGTAGAGAAGAAATCAACTAACCGCGCAGATGCGGTTGAGTTAGTGGACATGGCCTTAGGTGACCTTAAGAAGGTTGCTGGTCAATTAGGAATTGAAAATGCCTCCACACTTAAAAAAGCAGATCTAGTCCAATCTATTGGTGATCTGCAGGCCGCGAATCGCGAAGCCGCTAAAAACGAACGAGAGGCTCGTCGTATGGAACGACAGAACAATCGAAACAGTAAGAATAACAACACTGATTCTGAAGAAAACGATTCCGATTCTGATAACGACTCAAATAATTCAAGCAATAATTCATCCAACAGCTACAACAACTCAGACCGAGGCGACAACAACAACCGTCGTTTTGGAAATCGTGACAATAACCGTAGAGACCGTGGTCGGGATAGAAATCGTGACCGGGGTAATCGTGGCAATCGCGAAGAGCGTGAAATTGTCGTTGGCCCAGATGACGTATTACTTCCAGTTGGCGGCTTGCTAGATATTTTAGATAGCTTTGCATTTATTAGAACTGGTGGATATTTGCCATCACCTAATGATGTTTATGTTTCATTGCAACAGGTTAGAAAGTATGGCCTGCGCAAAGGTGATGTAATCACTGGATCTGTTCGCGAACCAAAAGAGGGTGAGCGACGTGAGAAATTTAGTGCATTAGTGAAGGTTGAAACCGTTAACGGTGTTGAGCCAGAAAATGCAAAAGAAAGAGTTGAATTCTCAAAGCTAGTTCCACTTTATCCGCAAGAAAGATTGCGTCTTGAGACAGAACCAAATGTTTTAACAACTCGAATCATCGATTTAATCTCACCAATTGGTAAGGGACAACGTGGTTTGATCGTCTCTCCGCCAAAAGCTGGTAAGACTATGGTTTTGCAATCAATTGCAAATGCAATTACAACTAATAACCCTGAGTGTCACTTAATGGTTGTTCTAGTTGATGAACGTCCTGAAGAGGTAACTGATATGCAAAGATCAGTAAAGGGTGAAGTAATTGCTTCAACATTTGATCGCCCAGCTGATGATCACACAACAGTTGCAGAGCTTGCAATTGAACGTGCGAAAAGATTAGTTGAATTAGGCCATGATGTAGTTGTATTACTTGACTCAATTACTCGTCTTGGCCGTGCGTACAACATTGCAGCTCCAGCTTCTGGAAGAATTCTCTCCGGTGGTGTTGACTCAGCTGCTCTTTATCCACCAAAGAAGTTTTTCGGTGCCGCCCGTAATATTGAAAATGGTGGCTCACTTACTATTTTGGCAACTGCACTAGTTGATACTGGTTCAAAGATGGATGAAGTTATTTTCGAAGAGTTCAAAGGCACTGGAAATATGGAGCTTATTCTTAACCGTAAGTTTGCAGATAAGCGAATATTCCCAGCGGTTGATGTAGTTGCTTCCGGTACTCGTAAGGAAGAGATCTTGATGGGAACTGAAGAGTTAAGCATTGTTTGGCGTTTGCGTCGCGTACTGCACGCACTTGAGCCACAGCAAGCACTTGAGTTATTACTTGAGAAGATGAAGGGAACTAAATCAAATGTTGAGTTCTTACTTCAGATTCAAAAGACCACAACTGGCGGGGAAAGTCCAACAGCTAGTGGATCAAGCAATAAAGAGAGTGCTGACGCTTAAACAGGCGTAAATTTTGTCCGCCTGTATTTAAGAGTTATTCTTACACCCCTCTAGTACTTCACTAGTCCTACTGGTTCACAAGTTTTCTAACCAAAGCTTGATCCAGTAATAATCAAGGAGAAATATGAAGAACGAGATCCACCCACAGTATGTCGAGACCAAAGTAACTTGTGGTTGCGGTGAAGTTTTCACTACCCGCAGCACTAAAGAGACTGGTTCAATCTATGTTGAAGTTTGTTCAGTATGCCATCCCTTCTATACCGGTAAGCAAAGAATTCTTGATACTGGCGGTCGGGTAGCTAAGTTCCAAGAGAGATTCGGAAAGATTGATAAAAGCGGCACTAAGTAGTTTTTTTAAAGAGAGCGCACTAATCATCGAAAGATGAGGTGCGCTCTCTTTTTTAATTTCTCATAATTATTTTCTAAGGGATAAGGAGGATCAGATGGAGCGGTTTGGCAAAGTACCTGAGTTATTAGCTGAGTATGAATCACTTGAAGCACAAATGGCTGATCCATCTATTCACTCAGATCAAAATAAAGCTCGCTCGCTTGGCAAAAGATATGCCCAACTCGGTCCAGTCATTGCTGGTTATCGCGCATATAAATTAGCTGAAGAGGATTTAATCGCAGGTAAAGAGTTAGCAGAATCTGATCCTGCATTTGCTTCAGAAATTGCATCACTTGAAATTACTAAGGATGAAGCCGCGGCAACCTTAGAAGAGTTATTACTACCTCGGGATCCAAATGATGATCGCGATGTAATTATGGAAATAAAAGCTGGAGCTGGTGGGGATGAATCTGCAATATTTGCTGGTGATTTATTTAGAATGTATTCACGTTTTGCGGAAAAACAAGGTTGGAAAGTTGAAGTAATTGATACCACGCCAAGTGATATGGGCGGATATAAAGATATGTCAGTTGCGATTAAATCAAAGGGTGTAGCAAAACCAGGGCAGACTCCATATGCAAAATTAAAATTTGAAGGCGGCGTACATAGAGTTCAGCGGGTACCTGAAACTGAATCCCAGGGAAGAATTCACACCTCAGCGGCAGGAGTATTAATTTTGCCAGAAGCAGAAGAGATTGATGTTGATATTAATATGAATGATCTACGAATCGATGTTTACCGCTCCTCTGGCCCTGGTGGGCAAAGCGTTAACACCACTGACTCTGCTGTGCGAATTACTCACGTACCAACTGGCATTGTGGTCTCTTGTCAGAATGAGAAGAGTCAATTACAAAATAAAGAGTCCGCACTTCGAATTTTACGTGCTCGTATGTTGGCTGCAGCTCAAGAAGAGGCGGAGCGCATTGCCTCTGCTGAACGTAAAAGCCAGGTTAGAACGGTAGACCGCAGTGAGCGAATTAGAACTTATAACTTCCCAGAAAACAGATTAAGTGATCACCGTGTTAATTTCAAAGCCAATAACTTAGATTCAGTTATGGATGGTGATTTAGATGCTGTAATTCAATCCTTGCTTGATGCTGATCGCACCTCAAAATTATCGGCAGGTAACTCTTGAAAGAGCTGCTAAGAGCAGCATTTTCGCAATTTGAAAAGAATCAAATTGCAACGGTAGATGCTGAAATATTATTAGCACATTTACTTGGTGTATCACGCAAGCAAATTCACAGCCAGATAATTGAACTATCAGATGCAGATCAAGAAAAGATCTCAGCTGAATATAATGATTTAATAAACCAAAGATTAATGGGCCGGCCAGTGCAATATATAACCGGTAGTGCACCATTTAGATACTTAGATTTAGAAGTTGGCGAGGGCGTGTTAATTCCTCGGCCAGAAACTGAATTAATTGTTGATCGAGTAATAGGAGTTTTAAACTCAGATCCAAATAAAGACTTACCAAAGAGTGTGGTTGATTTAGGTGCTGGAAGCGGCGCGATAAGTATTGCAATTGCATCAGAGGCAGCGCTGAAGGGATTAAAAGTAAGTATGGTGGCGGTAGAAAAATCACCAGAGGCTGCGGTTTGGTTAAATAAAAATATTGCAAAGTATGACCTACCAATTAGAGTAGTTATTGAGGATGTTCAAACGGCACTGCCAGATGTAAAAGCTGATTTAGTTGTCGCAAATCCACCATATATTCCAAATGATGAAAAACTGCCAATTGAAGTTGCAAATTTTGAACCAAGTGAGGCTCTATTAGGTGGGGCTGTAGATGGAATGCAAATTCCAAAGTTATTTATTGCAGCAGCTGATCGGTTGTTAAAACCAGGTGGATATTTCATTATGGAGCACCATGAAAAACAGGGTGAATTAGTTAGAGAAGCATTGGAGATGCAGTTTTCAAATGCACAAACTCACGCAGACCTAAATGGTCGCGATAGATTCACAAGCGCAAGAAAGCGATAAGAGTCTTATGGCCGAGCGGATAGTTTTAAATGGAGTAAGTGAGTCTGAAGTAAGCGAAGCAGTCGCTACTGCTGTTCGATACATAAATGCTGGTGAAGTGATTGTGGTTGCGGCAGAGTTTGGATATATCTATCTGGCAAATGCTTTTGATAAAGATGCTGTAAAAGCAGTTCATATATTACGGGGTGACCAAACTGGTGTTGCGACTCAAGTATTTATCAAGGATATAAAAGTTCTCTCTGGGATTGCAAAAGTCTCTAATATAAATGCAGATCAACTTTTAGCTAAATTTTGGCCAGGATTGTTATCGGTAACAGTAAATTGCCAACCCGGATTAAGTTGGGATCTAGGCGATGAGCAAAGATTAGGTAAAGTAAATGTCAGAGTTCCGAATCGGAAATTTTTAAATAGAATTTTAGAATCTACAGGCCCACTTGCTGCAGCATCTGTCTCATTAACTGGAAAGCCAGTGGTTAAAGATTTAACAAAGCTGCCAATTTATGAGACTGATGTTGGAGCAATATTTGACGAAGGCGTTTTAGATGCCGGGCCAGCATCAACTTGGCTTGAGATATCTGAGAATGAAATCACAGTTAAGCGAGTAGGTGCGATCAGCATCGAAGAATTACAAGGGGTAATTCCTTCAATTTCCGCAACTAACCTTTAGGCTAAGTGCTATGTCCCACACCGAAAATTACTATGGTCCAGATTTTTCTGCCATGGAAAAACAGGATCCAGAGATTGCCGCAGTTGTTATCTCTGAACTTCAACGGCAACGTCATGATTTGCAATTAATTGCGAGTGAGAATTTCACATCAACGGCAGTGCTAGCGGCAATGGGCTCAACACTTTCAAATAAATATGCTGAAGGTTATCCGGGCAAAAGATATTACGGTGGCTGTGAAGAGGTAGATAAGGTTGAAGTAATTGCGATTGATCGTGCTAAAAAATTATTTGGCGCCGAGCATGCCAACGTACAAGCACATTCAGGTGCAAGTGCAAATGTTGCGGTTTATCAAGCATTTACAAAGCCTGGCGACACAGTGCTTGCAATGTCGCTTCCACACGGCGGACATTTAACTCATGGCTCAAAGGTTAATTTTTCCGGTAAATGGTTCAACGTGGTTTCATACGGTGTTCGTCAAGATAATGAGTTAATTGATTACGATCAGTTGCGAGATCTGGCTATTGAACATAACCCAAAGATGATTTGTTCAGGAGCAACTGCCTATCCAAGTTTGATTGATTTTGAAAAGGTGCGCCAAATTTGTGATGAGGTTGGCGCAATTATGTGGGTCGATGCTGCTCACTTTATTGG
>JAPLBB010000050.1 GCA_026392945.1 Actinomycetota bacterium
TATCCTCAGAAGCATCAGATTACGCAACTGGTATGGACTTAGTTATTGATGGTGGGTATTTAGCATGGTAACTAAAGTAGATCCGGTGCTAAACACCAAAAGCATTATGGAGAGATTTTCACTTAAGGGTAAAACATCATTAGTTACTGGAGCAGGACAAGGTATTGGCCGCGCACTAGCCCATGGTTTAGCCGATGCTGGAGCTGCTGTTGCCGTTATTGATTTAGATTTAAATCTTGCCGAGATTGTTGCTCAAGAGATAACCACAAGAAATCCTGATGTAAAAGTTATGGCTTTAAAAGCGGATGTTACTAATCCGGATCAAGTGACAAATATGGTAGATGAAATAGTTAAAAACTGGGGGTCCCTCACAATTGCATGCAATAACGCCGGGATTGGTCAATGGGTAGATACATTAGATATGAGTTATGAAGATTGGCAGCGAATGATAAGAATTGATTTAGATTCTGTATTCCTGTGTGCACAAGCTGAGGCTAGACATATGGTTAAAAATAAATATGGAAAGATAATAAATACCGCATCAATGTCAGGCTACATTGTTAATTACCCGCAAGGACAAGCTCACTACAACACGGCAAAGGCGGGTGTACTTTCATTAACAAGATGCCTTGGTGCAGAGTGGGCCGAAAAAGGAATCAGAGTGAATTCACTATCTCCTGGATACACCCGAACATCTCTAGTTGCAGATCTTTTAAAAACTGAGCTTGGTCAAAAAGTTAGTCCCATTTGGCTATCGCGAACTCCCCAAAATAAAATGGCAGAGGTTACCGATCTTCAAGGAGCAGTAAATTTCATGGCCTCCGAGGCGTCTGATTACATGACAGGTTCAGATATTGTTGTTGATGGTGGATATCTTGCTTGGTAGTTACTTTAGTAGTTTATAAAGTGTCTATTAATAAAACTATTTCTAAATTTCTTACTTGGATCATATTTTTTAAGTAAATCCTCAAAACTTGAGTACTTAGGGTATCTACCGGCTAACTCTTCTTGTGAGGTAGAAAATAATTTACCCCAATGCGGGCGGCCACCATGTTTGCCAAGTATTTCTTCGATCTTTGGCAAAAAATTAGCTAATGACTCAGATTTTTTCCACGTAAAGTGAAAACCAACTGTTTGCCTTCCATATGCACCACTAAGCCATAAATCATCAGACTTGATTGTTCGAATTTCTGTTGCATATACCCGTTCAGCAATTTCATCGCCTATGTTCGATAATTCAGTTATGTATTCACTAACATGAGAGCGATCAACTAGGTACTCGGTTTGAACTTCATCTCCTGAAGCAGGTGAAGAATCTAATTTAAAGTGAGGCAGCCGGTACAGCCACTTGCCGGAAATACCCATTTGGTCCGTACAAGGTGATGGATCATTCACCTTAACTGGGTGTTGCTTAGCATTAGCAATATTTCCATCTAGCCAAACATTAGGTAGCTGCGGAAGATTATTGTCATCTAAGAACTTCATCCAAATTTGTCCAGTTGTATTCTTTTTCCAATTTGAAAAGTAACTAACACTATAAGCTTTATCAAAAACAGCATCAAAGTTCTCCGCTATTGATTGTATGCCGATATTTTCATAAACAAACTGCTTGATTGAAAAACTTTCAACAATTTTTAACCTTAGTTTCGTAAAAACACCAAGTGCCCCAAGTGAAACAACAAAACCTGAAAACTCTTCCGAATCTTCTCGAGCGATACTGAATAAATCACCAGATGCTAGAACTATTTCAATTCCGTCAACGCAATCTGACAAAACTGGGTTGCCACTTCCAGAGCCATGTGTTCCAGTAAGTACTGCTCCAGCTACGGTAATTTCGCCAAGGGATGCTGTATTAAATAAAGCCCAACCATGTTTTTCAAGGTATCTGCATACATCGGCGTATTGCATTCCAGCAGGTACTAATGCAAATTTGTTTATAGTATCAATCTCAATTTCATTACTAAGATTTTTTATTGAAATTTGAGTTTTGGTAGTATCTGCAATGTCATTAAATGAGTGTCCTGTTGCTAATACTTTTACGCCAGATGCCTTACTTACAATTGATTGAAGTTTAGAGGTGGAATCAATCTCAATATATTCTTTTGCAGAAAAGGTTAAATTTCCAGCCCAATTTTTCATGAATACTTTTAATTAACCATTTGGAAGGACAATTGTCTTGCGACCCTTGCCAGACTTAAAAGCTTGCAGCGCGGTTTCATATTGATCTAGTGGATAGCGATCAGAGATCATCACATCAGCATTTAATACACCATTTGCAAACAATTCAACTGCGCGATCGAATGAATGTAGCACTGCCATCGAACCTACAATTGTGATTTCCTTGTTATAAATCCAGAACGGCTCAATTTCAACTTTTGCATCATGATTTGCTACGCCAAATTGCAAAAATGTGCCACCAGGCATTACATGTTTTAACCCATCTTTAATCGCAGCAACCACACCGGTGCAATCGATTACAACATCAAATCCTCTTGGTTGATCAAATTGATCTGCCGAAGTAGCTACATGCGTGAAACCTAATGCTTTTGCTGTAACTAATTTTTCCTTATTTAAATCTACGATCGAAACTGATGCGGCACCGTTTACTCGGGCAAGTTCTGCCATCATTAATCCCATGGTTCCAGAACCATAAATTAAGTAGTGAGAGCCGGGAATTCTTGGTAGTTGGTCATATCCCCTTACCGCACAAGATAGCGGTTCAATCAATGCGGCAGATTTCAAATCAATATCTTTAGAAAGTTTATGAATATTCTTCTTTGGAGAAAGCAAGAACTGCGCTGCAGCTCCTGGCATGGATACGCCTAATGCATTCCAGTTTTCACAGAGGTTGCCTCGTGCTCGTCGGCAGTAAAAGCATTCACCACAATGAACTGATGGATCGATTGCAACTGGATCGCCAATTTTTACTTCAGTTACATCTTTACCAATAGCAACTATGGTTCCAGTCATCTCATGGCCAGGCACGATAGGAAATGTCGGCGCAAACTCGCCTTCAAAAATATGTAAATCTGTCCCACAAATTCCAACTGCAGCAACCTCTACTACGACTTCGGTGCTACTTGGCGTTGGGTCTGGCAGCTCAATAATTTCGATTTTGCCTGGAGTAACTATTGAAACTGCTTTCATGTCCCAATTAAACCACCATTACTTATGCCTAACAAGCATAATTAGTTACAGAAAAGTTACCAGGTGCCGCTAGCATTCTTGCTACTTCATTAAATAAAGGAAGTGATTAGACTCTACTTATGCGTATCGACTCTCACCATCATATTTGGGATTTAAGTGTCAGGCCCCAATCATGGATGAAAGGCGATGAGGTTAAACCAATCTCGCGCACAATCTTGATGGATGAGCTTGAACCAGAGTTAGAAAAATCAAATATTGATTACACCGTAATTGTTCAAACTGTTGAAAATCCGGCTGAAACTCCAGAATTCTTAGATCTATCCCTTTCACACCCAAAGATTTGCGCAGTTGTTGGTTGGTTAGACCTTGAAAGTAATGATGTTATTCCACAATTAGAAAAATACTTAGCGCACCCGGGTGGAAAAAATTTGGTGTCAATTCGAGATATGGCGCAAGATAAGGCAGATCCAAATTGGTTAATGCGTGATGATGTTATAAAAAATATCCACCGAATCGCAGATGCTGGATTAACTTTTGATATTTTAACTCGACCCCCACAGCTTGCTGCAGCAGTAGAGATGGTCAAGCGGTCACCAAAAAATACTTTTGTACTAGATCATATTTCTAAACCATATATAGGCAAGGGTGAAATACAGCCATGGGCTGATCAAATAAGTGAGATGGCATCATATGAAAATGTCTCAGTTAAGGTCTCTGGCTTATTCACAGAAGCGAACTGGGATAGCTGGAGTACTCAGAGCTTTAAGCCTTATTTAGATCATATTCTCAATACTTTTACCCCGTCTCGAATGATGTTTGGCTCTGACTGGCCTGTTTGCTTGCTTGCAGCTACCTATTCGCAAACTATTGATTTAATGGAAGAATTCACCAAGGAGTTTAGTAAGGCAGAACAAGAATCTTTTTGGTCCGGAACTGTAAAACGTAGTTATAGATTGAAGGTTTAATACTTTGAAGCGGCAGTTTCCTAGGTGGAAAAATATCAAACCACTTCTTGGCTGGTCATTGCCAAAAGATCCATTTGCGGATCGGAAGTTAAAAAAGGTTGTCAACCTTGCTGAAATGCGATTGCTCTCAAAAAAACGTGTTCCAAAAGCTGTTTTTGATTATGTTGATGGTGGCGCCAATGATGAGTTGGCATTCATCAGAAGCCAAGAGGTCTACTCTCGAGTTGAATTTAAGGCAAGGGTATTACGCGATGTTTCAAAGATTGATTTAACAGCAGATATTGTGGGCCAAAAAAGTGCCCTACCAATAATTTTCGCACCCACCGGATACACCAGAATGATGCATTATCAAGGTGAGATTATGGTCGCAAAAGTATGCGAAGAAAATAACTTGGTGTACAACCTCTCAACCATGGGAACCACCTCATCCAAAGAAATTGGTGAACAGGTTCCAAATGTCCGTAGATGGTTTCAGCTTTATTTATGGCGAGATAGAAGTCAAAGTTTAAAATTTATTGAGGAAGCACAAGCTGCTGGCTTTGAAGGTTTAATGCTTACCGTCGATACTGCTGTTGGCGGAATTAAATGGCGGGATATGCGAAATGGTTTAACAGTTCCGCCAAAGATTGGTTTGAAAACCTTTTTTGATATGGCGCTCAAGCCAAAGTGGTGGGCTAACTTGCTAACAACTGCTCCATTGGAGTTTGCTACTTTTAGAAACTTTAATAAGCCATTGTCTGAGATTGCTGCAAAGGTTTTTGATCCAGCAGTTACCTTTGAAGATGTTAAGTGGCTGAGATCTGTCTGGAAAGGCAAATTAATTATTAAGGGAATACAAACAGTTTCCGATGCAGTTGAACTTAAAGATATTGGTGTGGATGCTATTGTGCTTTCTAATCATGGTGGGCGTCAATTAGATAGATCGATTGTGCCGCTGGAGTTATTGCCTCAAGTTAGATCTGCAATTGGTCCTAAGGGAAATGGACCGCAAATATTTATTGATGGCGCAATTATGAGTGGAGCTGATGTTTTAGCTGCAATTGCCTTAGGTGCAGATGCGGTTTTAATTGGTCGCGCTTATTTATATGGGGCGATGGCGGCTGGTAAAAAAGGCGTAGAAAAGGTAGTTGAGATGCTTCGATTTGAGATGGAAACTGCAATTAAATTACTCGGGGCTAAAGATTTAAGTGAATTAAATCCAGATTTTGTAAATATTAGAAACTAGGCATAACGAGAGTGAAGCGCTCCATCAACCATTAAGTCTGCGCCAGAAATAAATGAAGCATCCTTTGAGAGCGTAAACAGGATTACATTGGCAATCTCTTCTGGTGATCCAAATCTTGCATTTGGTGCAACAGATAGTGAGTGTGCTTTCTCATCTGGAAACTTTTCCATGTAACTCTTAAGCAACGGAGTTGCAGTTGTTCCCGGTGATACAGAATTGACTCTAATTCCATACTTACCTTCATCCAGAGCTAAGTTACGAGATAGTCCAACAATTCCACCTTTTGCAGCCGAATATGGGAAAAAATTTGGCCGAGACATTCGGCCATGAATTGAAGAAATGTTAACAATTGAACCATATTTATTCTTGCGCATTTCCGGCAAACAAAGCTTGGCTAAATACCAACTAGATTTTAAATCTAATGCAAAAAAATCATTCCATTCTTGATCGGCATACTCAACTGCATCGGCATATGAGTTTCTACCTGCATTTGATACCGCAACAGTTACTGGACCAAAACTTGCTACTAATTTGTCATAACCGGCTTTAAAGGTTTCAAACTTAGAAACATCAGCTTTTGTGTATTGAACTTGATGTCCTTCTTTAGTTAACTTTTCAACCAGAGCATTTGACTTAGCATCATCAATGTCAACAAATGAAACCTTGGCTCCCTCTTTAACCGCACCTAAAACAATTGCTTCACCAATACCAGCTGCACCACCGGTAACAAATAAATGCTCGCCTTTTAGGATCATGCGCTTCTTGCTCCTAATCCACCATCTACTGCCCAGTCAGAGCCACTTACATATGTAGATTTATCGGAAAGTAAGAATGTAACAACCTTTGCAACCTCGCCAGGTTGACCCATGCGTCCTAGTGGTTGAATCGAGTTTGCGCGATCTTCTCGACCAGCTTCTGCCTTTAACCAATTTTTTGTTAAATCAGTCAAGATGTAACCAGGTGATACTGCGTTTACTCTAATTTCAAACTTACCTTCATCTAATGCCAAGTTTCTAGTCAATCCAAGTACCGCTGATTTAGCTGCGCCATATGGAAAAAATCCTGGATAAGTTAGGCGGCCATGAATTGAGCAAATATTAACTATTGAACCGCCTTTAGCCTTGCGCATGGCAGGTAGCGCCAGCTTTGCAGTAAGCCACACTGGTTTCATATCAATTGCAAAAAAGTCATCCCACTCTTTATCAGTCATAGTTACTGGATCTGCATGTGAATTAACCCCAGCATTGTTAACTACGCCAGTTACTTCACCAAATTTACTTACTGCCTGATCAAATGCAGATTTAAGTTCTTCAAAACTAGCTACATTAGCTTTTACAAAAAGCGTTTTTTGTCCGGCATTGTTAAGTTCAGCGGCTAATTTTTCACCTGCTGTTACATCAATATCAATAAAAGATACTGCTGCGCCTTCACTTGCTGCATCTCGAACAATTGCTTCACCAATTCCCTTGGCGCCGCCGGTTACAAAGATATGTTTACTGGCTAATTTCATGTCGATAAACTACCTTACTAGCCTCATTAATTGCATTACGGAATGCCAAAACATTCTTACCAACTCCGCCAACACCATCTTTAGTAAGCGGGCCACCTAAGCCAACCAGATCTGCCCCAGCCTCAAACCACTTTGGTATTGACTCCAAGGTAATTCCGGCTGTTGGACACCAACGATTATTTGGGAAAGGTTCACGTATCATTTTTAAGTGGGCTGGGCCTAATATTGTTGCAGGAAACAACTTAAGAATATCTGCGCCAGATTCCTCGGCAATTGCAACCTCGGTTGGGGTTGAAACACCTGGCATTGATACCAATTTTAATTTCTTGGTTGCTTTAATTACATCCTCGTTGGTATCGGGAGATACGATAAAACTTGCGCCAACATCTTCAACTTTCTTCACATCTTTAATAGTTCTAACCGTGCCAGCACCCACCAATAGGTCCTTATTTTTTAAAAGCTTTTCAATAATTTTAAGTGCGCCAGGTGTTGTTAGGGTTATTTCTATTACCTTAACTCCAGCTTCGACTAAGGCATCAGCCATTGCTTGGCCTTCACTTTGTGAGTTAGATCTGACCAAAGTCATCATTTTTTCAGATAGCAACTTATCAATGGTCTTCACTAATTGCTCCTTATCTTTTGCAATATATCTTCATTAACTACACCAGTAGAACCAGTTGGTATGCCAGTCCAGTCCCCAAACATACTTGCTACGGAGGCTCCGCAGATACTGCCCTGAGTTAACGCATCAAACTCACTCAAGCCGCTAAGAAGTCCTGCAATCGCGCCACCAGTAAAGGCATCTCCTGAGCCAACTGGATCTACCGCAACTACTTTTGGTGGCGTAATTTCGCCGTATTCACCATCTATTGCGTATCGCATTTGCTGATCACCTTTGGTCATAACCGCAATCCTGCATCCGCGATTATTTGCCTCCAATAAAACTTTTTTTGCATCAGATCTTCCAAATACCACCTGATACTCATCCTCGCCACCGATTAAAAACTCAATATTTTCAGCCAAGGGTTGCAAGGTCTTTTTTGCATCCGCCTCACTCCATAATTTGCGGCGCAAATTTAAATCAAAACTAGCTTTAATTCCTAGTGATGCAGCTTTAGTTAAAGCGTGCTTAACTGTTGCTGCTCCGCTTTGGGAAATAGCGCAGGTAATGCCAGTTGTATGCAGCCATCGAGTATCAGATAGATAGGAATCTAAAATATCGGCTGGTTCAATAGTTGAGGCGGCTGAGCCTTTTCTTAAGTAACTAATTTCAACCGGTGCTGTTTGACCTGGGTTTCTCACCATAGCTGCAGTAAATGAATCAACTCGCTTAGTAAGAGAAACATCAACACCTTCGGCCTGAATATCTGCCAACATAACTGAACCTAATTGATCATTACCAAATCTTGAAAAGAAGGAGGACTTAAGACCAAGGCGAGATACTGTAACTGCCACATTCGCCTCTGCCCCTGCTGTTACTCGTTCAAACTTCTTTGCACTCATCACCGAGTCGGTATCACTTGAGATAAATACGGAGAGCACTTCACCAAATGTGAAAAGATCTGTTTTCAATTACGCACCAAATAGATTAGTTTTTTTGCCTGTTACTCCAGGAGTTGCAATAAAAATATAACCTGCCTGCGGATACTGCGATAAATCCATCTCTTCGCCTGGATTACCAACTGCAGTTGTAATTATCAATTGATCAAGCTTCTCACCAGCAAAACAACAGGAGGTTACTTTTTGAACCGGTAATTTAATCTCAGCTATTTGCCTGCCAGTTTTTCCATCAAAGCCACGAACACATGAACCCATCCAAAATGCCACCCAAATATTATCTTCGCTGTCAGAACACATGCCATCTGGATAACCCATGCCATCTGTAATTTCAACTAAGGTGCGACGATTACTAATTTCACCATTGTTATAATCAAAAAGTTCAACCTTCATGGCTAAAGTGTCGATATAAAACATCTTGGTCTTATCTACTGACCAATCCATGCCATTTGAAATTCCAACCTCACCAAAGAGGCGCTCTAGCTTTTTTCCATCTTTACTTAACCGATAAAAAGCACCTTCATTGCTTTGATTTTTATAAGCCATTGATCCTAGAAATAGCGCACCATCTGGTGAAACCTTGGCATCATTCCAGCGCAAGACATTTTTATCTTTAAAGCCATCAGCATCTTCTCGTGATGGCAACTTGTGAAGTGCTCCATCTTTATCTCTTAATACTGGGCCATTAGCTGTGCCTAATATTTCCCCGCCGGGTGTACGAGGGATTTGAAAACCAACTGGCTCACTTGTTTCATACTCACCACTTTGCCCAGAAGCTAAATCTTTCCATCTAATCGCTTGGCCATAAATATCACACCATTGAACATGATTATTTCTATCCCCTGAAGCGGTTGGGCCCTCACCTAATTGATTGCGTCTTGAATCAAATACATCAACTGCAATCGACATTTATTAACCCTTTAGGGAGCCGGAGAGCAATCCTCTTAGGAAGTAACGACCTAGGAAGATATAAACAATTAAGGTTGGGAGTGAAACAATTAAAGATGCGGTCATATTCACGCCGTAGTAAACCTGGTTTGAAGATCCGGTAATAAAGTTAAGTGCAGTGGTTGCAACCGATAATTTCGGTGATCCACCAGTTAAGAAGATAGCGAAAAGGAAATCATTCCAGGCAGAGGTAAATTGCCAAATTAATACCACCACGAAAGCTGGAATTGAAAGTGGCAAAATAATTGAACGATAGATTCGCACCATCGAAGCCTTATCGACTCGGCCAGCCTCAATTAACTCATTTGGAATCGCTTCGTAGTAATTACGGAAAATCAAAGTACAAATTGGAATACCGTAAATCACATGCGCTAACACCAACACATAGATCGATTTATTTATATCTAACGTGGTAACAATTCTTACCAACGGAATCATAATTGCTTGGTATGGAATAAACATTCCAAATAAGAATAGAGTAAAGATAAAGTTGGATCCTTTGAACTTCCATTTAGCAAATACATAACCATTAATCGAACCAAGAATTGCTGAAATTATCGATGATTGGATTACAAAGACTAAAGTTCTAATCATTGAATCTGAAATAGATTGAGGGAAGTAATCAGTTCCACTCCAAGCTACCGACCAGGCTGAGAAATCGATTTTCTCTGGCAGCTTAAATGCATTAACTAGATAAACATTCTTAATGCCCTTAAGTGAGTTAATTACCATTACATAAATTGGCATAACTACTAGGAACCAAATAAAGATCAATGAAACATAACGGAAAGTCAGCCAGAACTTTTCTTTACCATTTAACTTGCGCTTTTTATTGCGCACATCATGTTTTGCGGTAATTAAATCGACTATGTCATTACTCATCAGCGGTACGCCTGTTGTTTGCTGTTATAACGAAGATATGGCACAACCACGATTGCAATCATAATTAGTAGCACAATCGCAATTGCTGTTCCTTTAGCGTAATCACGTGAATCAAAGGTTGACTCCCACATATAAACGGCAACCACCTGAGTTACATATGACTTGCCATTAATACCGATAATCAAGTCAAAAGCCTTCATCGAGATGTGGCCTAAAATAATTAAAATTGTAAGCAAAGTTGGAGTCAGTTGTGGAAAGAGAACATAACGATAGATCTGAGATTCACTAGCGCCATCAACTCGAGCTGCTTCGCGCATATCATCTGGAATACCGCGGAATCCTGCTAAGAAAAGCGCCAATACATAACCTGACATCTGCCAAATCGCTGGCAATGCCATTGCATACATCGCACCTTTTTCCGATACATACCAATCATTTTGCAGAAAACCTAAGCCAATTTTTTGCAATGCCAGGTTTAACCCACCAGCATCTCCATCTCGAGCTGAGTTAAGGATCCAGTTAAACACTGTTCCCATTGCGATAAATGAGATCGCCATTGGATATAGGTAGAAGGAGCGGAAGAAGCCTTCGCCTTTAATTCCTTTTTCAAGTAAGAGAGCCATAATAAAACCAGTAATCAAAGCACCAAGGATAAATACCACGGTAAATTTCACAAGATTTAATAGGGAGTGCGTAAAGCGCTCATCCGAAATCAAATCGGTATAGTTTTTTAAGCCAACATATTTAATGTCTTTTTTTGACCCAGAGTTTTGGTTAGTCAGAGAGACATTTACTGACCAGATAATCAAGCCGTAAACGAAAATTAATACGGTAATAATTGAGGGTAATACAAAAAGTAATCCACCGATGCGAGCGCTAATTGGGCGACGATTGATAACTGATTTACTCACGCAACCCATCCCCTCATCTTCATTCTTATGTGGTGGAGCCTAGCGATCTGTTATCTAAATAGAAAACTTTGGTGGGCAATTTCTTGCCCACCAAAGTCATTGTCCTACTTTGTTGCTATTTAAGCCTTGCCTGCTTCGTAAGCTGCAGCAAGATCCTTAGCAAGTCCGGCGTTATCTTTGAATCCGCCTGAGAAATACTTACCAACAGCTGCGTTGTACTTAGCCATCAGTGCGTTATTTCCATTTACTCCGTGAACTGTTGAACCGACTAAGCGATCCTTAGACCAGTCAGCAGAGGCTGATTTTAGATAATCGTCATACTTTGTTAGATCAGCATCGGTACGAGCTGAAATAGAACCCTTCTTTGGATTAAATGCATCCTGTCCTGCTTGTGATCCACAAACCTTCAACCATGCAATTGCAGCGTTGCGGTGTGGAGCACCAACTGGAAGTGTGAATGAATCTGATAGCCATTGGTATGTACCAACAGTTCCTGGAGAATCCTGCTTTACCAGAAGTTACTAACTTACCTGCATCTGGCCAATCAAGGTTTCCTGCACCCTTATTTCCATAAGAAAGTGCTTTCTGGAAGTTCTTCAATGCAGCTGCAACTTCTGGACCTGTCCATGAAGTTGAACCGTTGAATAGACCTTCGTACTTGTCTGCACCCATTGATGCAAGCAACATCCAGTCCATAAGGTGTGCGATCGCCCAGTCACCCTTGCCAGCAAGAGCAAGACCAGTTACGCCAGCCTTCTTGAACTTCTCAAGATCTGCAAAGAATTCATCAAGTGTTGCAGGTGCTTTGGTGACTCCAGCTTTTGTTGCTGTTGCTGGATTCCACCATAGAACGTTGGCACGGTGAATGTTTACAGGTACTGAGTAAATCTTTCCGTCAACTGTAAGTGTCTTGATTAGATCTGCTGGGAATATTTTGTCCCAACCTTCAGATGAGTACAAAGAAGTTAAATCTTCTAGTTGTCCACCCTTTACGTAACCATCAAGTTCCATACCAGCATGTGCTTGGAATGAATCAGGTGGCTCGTTAGCATCTAAACGGCTCTGTAGTACAGCCTTTGCGTTTACACCAGCACCACCGGCAACAGCAGCGTTAATAAACTCTGTGTTTGGGTTTTCTGCTTTGTAAACATCGATCATTCCTTGTAGACCAGCAGCTTCGCCACCAGATGCCCACCAGGTAAATATTTCAAACTCTGTGTCTGTGTTAGCAGCATCATCACCAGATGATGAACAACCAGTTACCGCAAGGGCAATAGCTGCTGCAGCTGCAACAAGACGAAATGAATTTTTACGCATTCATTTCTCCATTTCTTCTCGAATAGAGTGGAACAACGAGGACCGTCGAACCTGAGTGAATCCTTACCTTTGGCCGTGTGGTAGTCAACAATGGCAGGCTAATAACAGGTTAATAATGCTTTATTTATCAAACTGTTATAGAGCGCATGAGCAAATCTCAAGTACTGGTTAAGGGTCTTTGCGCCCTGCTCCCTACCCCCTAATCTTTGGGGTATGAGCGATAAAAAATATGATTTAGCCAGACTCTCCACCATATTTACCGCAGCCCTTGCCTCTGATTGTTTAGATCATATGGATCTACGTAATCAAGTTTTGAAATCAGATATTGAAATGATTTCAGGTGATGGCGTAATGATGGGATACGCATTTCCAGTAGCGGTAGAAGCAGTTTTCGCAGCCCCTGACGTGCCATATGTTGGTTTGTTAAAAGCATTAGATGCAGTTGGCCGTGATCAAGTTTATGTCACGCCATCTAATCGAAATAATGGTGGCGATCATCCAGCAGCTTTTTGGGGAGAGTTACTTTCAACTGCCTGCAAACATAAAGGTGTGGCAGGTGCCTTAACTGATGGACCAGTAAGAGATACCACCAGAATGCGCGCATTAGGTTTTAAAGTTTTTGGAGTTGATACATCTCCATTAGATATTAACTCTCGCTATGAAGTTATTCAACACAATGTGCCGGCAGTAATTGATGGTGTAACTATAAATCCAGGAGATTTAATTGTTGGCGATATTGATGGCGTAGTAGTCATTCCAGTTGCGGCAATTGATGAGGTAATTGCCCGAGTTGAAGAAAAAAACTCTGGGGAAAATTTATTTAGAAATGCTGTCCGTGATGGCATGGCACCTAGTGAGGCATTTGCAAAGTTTGGCGTTTTATAGATGAAACCAATTGTGCAGGTCTCTCTTGATTTAACCGATATTAAAGAAGCAATGGAGATGGCACACACCGCGATGCGAGCCGGTGTTGATTGGCTAGAGGCTGGTACACCATTTATTTTGGCTGAAGGTTTACATGGCGTGCGCGCACTTCGCAGTGAGTTTCCAAATATTCCAGTTGTCGCAGATTTAAAAACAATGGATGGTGGATATTTAGAAGCGGAGATGATGGCAAAGGCTGGGGCAACTCATGTTGTTGTAATGGCAAGGGCGCATCCAGAAACAATTAAAGTTGTGGTGCAAGCTGGTAAGGATTACGGAATCACAGTAATGGGTGACAATTTAGGTTGTGAAGATATGGTGGCAGGTGCTCGCCTGCTAGAAGATTTAGGTTGTGACATGGTGATTCACCATATTGGGTATGACGAACGACGCGGCATTGCGGCAAGTGGCAAGACGCCACCTAATCCACTTGATCAATTAAAAGCAGTTGTCGATGCAGTTGGCGTTCCAGTGCAGGCTGTTGGTGGTTTATCTCTAGAGCAAGCAATTGCATCTCCTTCTTATGGCGCACCATTGGTTGTAATTGGCGCGCCTCTTGCAATTGATGCTGACTCATTTTCAAAAGGTGCCGGCAATGTTGAAGAGGTACTTAGAAAAATTTGTGAAAAAGTTCATGCATACGGCGATGTTGCTATCACTCCAAGAGTTAAATAAGAAGAGGAAATAATGAAATCAATTGGCGTAGTTAATTTCTCATCAAAGCCAGGCAGTGTTGAGCTGCAAGAGATTGATCGTCCGGTTGCAGGAGATGATGATGTGATTATGCGGGTGGAGGCGGTAAGTGTTTGCGGCTCTGATCTTCATCAATGGCATGGCAGCAACTCTTGGGCGGTTAATTACCCAGTTGTATTAGGACATGAGTTTTGTGGCGTAATTGCCGAGCTTGGTAAGAATGTTAAAGCTGCTGGTAAGTGGAAAGAGGGCGATCGAGTAGTAACTGAAACTGCTGCAGTAATTGATGTTGATTCGCCAATGAGTAGAGCTGGTAAGTACAACTTAGATCCCAATCGTAAAGGCTTTGGATATGGTGTTAATGGCGGAATGACTAGATATGCCAAGGTTGCATCCCGCTTACTTCATAAGATTCCTGCCAATATTTCATTTGATTACGCAGCGATGACTGAGCCATGTGCAGTTGCGTATAGCGCAACTATTGCGCCCGGTTTAGTAAAACCAGGTGATCGCATTGTGGTTTATGGCCCAGGACCAATTGGTGTATTAGCAGTTGCGATGGCCCGGCTTGCAGGGGCAGAAGTAGCCTTAGTCGGATTAGAAAAAGACCGTAATCGATTAGAGATTGCAAAAAGTTATGGCTGCGAAGTAATTATTGGTGATGCAAGTAATTGGGCAAAAGCTGCTGATGGACTTGGCGCAGATGGTGTTGTAGATGCAGCCGGTGTAAGTGCATCTCTTAAAAACGCACTTGAGGTAATTCGTCCAGATGGTTGGATCTCAAAGGTTGGCTGGGGACCACAACCATTAGATTTTTCACTTGATCCATTAGTTGCAAAAAATGTTAATTTGCAAGGAAGTTTTTCACATAACTGGCCGATGTGGGAGCGAGTACTTAGATTGCTAGAGACTGGCAAATTAGATTTAAAACCAGTTCTAGGTGGTGTATTTCCAATTAAAGATTGGCAGATCGCATTTGAAAAAATGCAATCTGGTGAGATTCTAAAATCAGTTATTAAGCCAGAGTAATTATGCGCCTAAAAGATAAAGTAGTAATTATTACCGGAGCTACCTCTGGCATTGGTAAAGCAATTGCAATTAGAGCAGTTGCCGAAGGCGGAAAAGTTTTAATCCATGGGATTGAAAAAGATGATGGCCAGAAGGTAGTTGAGCAACTAGGTAAGAGTGCTGCGTTATGTATTGCAGATCTTTCAGATCCCGCATCTCCACAAAAGATTGTCGATACCGCGATTGCAGCCTTTGGCAAGATTGATGCAGTTGTTAATAATGCTGCAGTTATTGAGCGAAATAATCTCTCTCAATTAACACCGGAAGCATTTACCAAAACTATTACCGTAAATCTGCAATCGGCATTGTTTTTGATCAAAGCAGCTTTTCCATATTTAAAAAAGAGTGAAGGCTGCGTATTAAATATTGGTTCCATTAATGCCTATAGTGGTGAATCCTCCCTACTCGCATACAGCATTGGTAAAGCCGGATTGCAAACAATGACTAGAAACCTTGCTAACGCTCATGGTGCAGATAAGGTGAGATTTAACTTAATTAATCCTGGTTGGATTCTGACCGATCGTGAGTATGTTGATCAGGTTAAGAAAGGCATGCCAGAGGGTTGGCCAGAAAAACTAGGTAAGGACAACATTCCATTTGGCGTGATGAGTACGCCAGAACAATTAGCTGCTGCTTGTGTTTATTGGATTGGTGATGAATCTCGTCCATTTACTGGCTCTGTAGTTGAGCTTGAACAATTTTCAATTATTGGCAGAAATCCAGAGAAGTAATGCCAAAGTTAGCCGCATTTCCTAAAGGTTTTATTAAGCAATTAGTTGCTGGACAAATGAGCATTTATGAGTGGATTAAATTAGCTGATGGGCTTCGAGTAGATGGACTTGAGTTTTATAACAACTTTGCTGATGTAAAAGATCCGGTGAATTGGCCAAAGATTAGAAGAGCAGTTGAAGACACCGGCATGGTAATTCCAATGATGTGTGCCTCCCCTGACTTCACAATTCCAGATGCGACTCTTCGCAAAAAAGAGGTTGAGCATGAAATAAAAGCAATTGAAATGAGTGCAGCACTAGGTGCTAAGTACTGCCGAGTTTTATCTGGTCAGCGTAGAAAAGATATTACTAGGGAGGAAGGTATGGGTTATGTAGTTGATTCAATTAATGCCTGCATACCTACTGCAAAAGATTTAGGTATTACATTAATAATTGAAAATCACTACAAGGATGATTTCTGGACTGAGCCAGAGTTTGCCCAGATGATGAATGTATTTGTTGATTTAGTTAGCCGAATTGATTCACCTTACTTTGGCGTTAACTTTGATCCATCTAATGCAATTGCAGCTGGTGAAGAACCCCTTGAATTGTTAGAGAAGGTTAAACATAGAGTTTTAACTATGCACGCCTCTGATCGCTACCTCGCCAATGGCACAATCGAAGATCTTCGCAAAGCAGAAGGCGGCACAGCCGGTTATGTTTCATTTTTTAAGCACGGCGTAATTGGTAAGGGATTAAATGATTATGACGCGATCTTCAAAACCTTAAAAGATGTGGGTTTTGATAGTTGGATTTCAATTGAAGATGGGGTTGATGGGATGGAACAGATGCATGAGAGTGCGGATTTCTTACGGGAAAAAATTAAGAAGTATTGGCCTAGTTACCAGCCACGATAATATTATTTAACGGCTTTCCTTCTGCAAGTAAGTTCAACTGAGATTCAATTAATCTTCTAGCTCTTCTTTCAAATGCAGTTGTATTTCCACCAACATGTGGTGAAATCAAAACGCCTTTAGCCTTCCAAAGTGGGTGTTCTTTTGGCAGTGGCTCAGGATCAGTTACATCAAGGGCAGCGGTAATTCGGCCTGAGTTAAGTTCCTTTACCAATGCATCTGTTTCAACTATTGGGCCGCGAGCAACATTTACTAATAGTGCGCCATCTTTCATTAAAGAAAGCCGCTTGGCATCAAATAGGTGTTTGCTCTCTTTTGTAAGTGGCAAAATCAAGATCACTACATCAAGTGATGGTAAATGTTTATCTAAATCAGAGATTGGGATTGTGTTATCTCGCCCGCTTTGAGTAAAGGGAACTATTTCAACCGCAAAGCCAGCCAACATTTTGGCCACTGTGGTGCCAATAGATCCAAAACCAATAATTCCAATCTTTCGGTCATTTATTGATTTGTTTCTAACATGAACCCACTCAGATTTATCTTGGTTGCGAATAAAATCTGGAAAGCCGCGAAGGGAAGCAATGGCTAAACCAACTGCTAGCTCTGCGGTTGAATCATCATGAATGCTTTTTCCATTACATAAAGTAATTCCTGGACGAATATATTCAATTGCATCGTCATATCCAGCATTTGGAACCTGTAATACTTTTAGATTTGGCATTTGCTTTGTTAGTTCCAGAGCAGGCCGGCCTCCCATATACCAAGGAACATAAAAGGTTATTTCAGATAGATCCCCACCTTCAGCAGGTGTTGTTGCGGGCGATAGACGTTTGAACTTGCTTGGCACATTTAAATCATCCCATTGTGTCCAAATTACATGCTCACTCATTACTTAATCCGTTCATTTATATCTTCAGGAGTTACCACAACCTTGTTTACTAATGTACCGATTTGATCAACCGTAATCGTAACAACATCACCAGCAAGGAGTGAAATATCAAGTGGTGGCACGATTCCCGTTCCAGTTGAAAGTATTGCGCCAACTGGAAAATGCTGGCATTTAAAAAGATATTCGATTAGATCATCAAAGGATCGATTTAAAGATTTAAGTGAGGTCTCTGCCTGCCAAATAATTGAGCCGCCTCGTTCAATCTTGGCATAAATATCAAGTTTGTCATGGTCAACAATCTCCCAAATTGGCCGAATCATTGGGCCAAGTGCATTTGAACCATAATAAATTTTGGCTTGAGAAAGATATAGCGGATTTTCTCCCTCGATATTTCGTGAGGTCATATCATTACAAATACTCATTCCAATTAACTCACTAAATTTATTAATAACTATCGCAACCTCAGGCTCTGGTACAGAGGTTTTGGCATCCTCTCTAATTCCTACTTCACCGTCTGTGCCAACAGTTCTGCGTGCAGTAGCCTTAAAAAATAACTCTGGCCGATCTGCTTCATAAACTAACTGATAAACATCTGGAATATCACTCTCTTCTTTTCTAGCATCCCGAGAGCGTTGATAAGTAACACCTGCACCCCAAACTTCACTATCTGCTGCAACTGGTGCAACTAACTTTCCTTTTACCTCTTTATCACTTGATGCTTCATATAATTTACGAAATGCAGCCATGTGTAGTGATAAAGCATCAGATAATGTCTTTACACCTTCGATCTCAAAGTACTTGCCATTAATTTCTTTAACTAAATGATATGGCTGTGTTGGTGTTTGAATGACCGCTAAATGGCTCATATTTTAAAGTTCTATCCTATTAACTAAGCCTGATTCCTCTAATGCATCCCAAACAGCGGACGGAATCTCTCGATCAAAATCTGCAATATTTGCAGTTAGCTCTTTAACTGTTCTAGAGCCAGTTAATACTGCAGTAACTGCTGGGTGGCGAAGTGGAAATTGAATTGCAGCAGCTGTTAGTGGAACATGAAAATCTTCTAATAGTTTTTTAATTTGTTGGGCTTTCTTAATTAGCTCATCACTAGCTGGAGCATAATCATAGGTAGCACCAGCTACTGGGTTAGCTAAAATTCCAGAGTTATATACGCCGCCAATTACTACCCCAGTGTTTTTCTTTTTACACTCTTTAAATAATTGCTCTTGAGCGGATTGATCAAGGAGTGAGAATCGGCCTGCGATTAAAATAATATCCAAATCCATTTCTTTAACCGCTTTAATTGATGGTGCGCAGTAATTCATGCCAACGCCAATTCCTTTAATGACACCTTGCGTACGTAGCTCATCTAATACCGGGTAAGACTTCTCAATTGCTTCACCGATTCGGTCATCTGCATCATGGATATAAGCAATATCAATTGCTGGAATTTTTAACCGTGCCAAGCTTTCTTCGATTGAGCGAAGAATGCCTTCTCTAGAAAAATCAAAAATAGGTGTGAGGGTGGGATCGACATCAACATAACTGCCTAGTGAGTCATCCTCTGATTTATTCTCTGGCGTGATTTTATCTAAAACTCTGCCAACTTTTGTAGAGATTACAAACTCTTTACCCGATTTATTAAGCGCTGAACCTAATCTTCGCTCGGCATTTCCATAACCATAAAGGGGTGCGGTATCAAAGTATTTAATTCCAGCATCAACTGCAGTCAGAATCGTGGACTCGGCATCTGATTCTGCCACCGAGGTGAATAAGCCACCGAGGGGCGCAGTTCCTAACGCAAGCTTTGTGATGTATCGATCTATGCGTGGAATTTTTACTAATTCGCTATGACGGGCCATATTCACAATAGTATAGGAGCGTGTTGGAATAGTGAATACTGTTCGCCTATTGAGATACAGATCGGATTGTTAATTATGGATAAAGAGTTCGCAGGACTTACCGCAATCATTACTGGCGCAGGCTCAGGAATTGGTCTTGAGGTTGCAAAGGGACTGAAAGAGCGCGGTGCCACCGTATATGGCTTTGATATTAATCAAGGTGAAATGGGATCTGTTGCTACTTTCATTAAGTGCGATATTGGCGATGGCGCATCAGTTGATTCTGCATTTGCTGAGTTTAAAAAAACAAGTAGTAAGTTAGACATTTTAATTAATAATGCTGGTATCGGGTCATTAACCACTGTTGAAAAAGAGACCGATGAGATTTGGCAGAAAGTCTTAAATGTAAATGTGGTCGGAACTGCAAGAGTTTCAAGAGGTGCTATTGCGCTGCTGCGCGAGAGTAAATCTGCGGCGATTGTAAATACCGCCTCAGTTGCTGCAATTGATGGAATTCCAAACCGCGCGGCATACAGCGCATCAAAAGGTGCGATCCTTTCACTAACACTTGCGATGGCAACTGATCACCTATCTGATGGAATTAGAGTAAATGCGGTAAACCCGGCAACTGCCGATACACCTTGGGTTAAAAGATTGCTTGACCAATCTGCCGATGCAAAAGCTGCCAGAGTTGCGCTCGAGGCAAGACAGCCAATGGGAAGATTGGTCTCCCCTAGTGAAATTGCAAATGCGATTATATTTTTGGCAAGCCCGCTCCAAGCATCAATTACCGGTACAACTTTAAATGTTGATGGCGGACTTCATTCACTTAGAATTCCAAAATAATGCATCCAATAAATAACTACCGATTCGGTGCATACGCACTCTTTGCGATGGGACTAATTAACCTTCGATACCAAACTGGATCTGAGGGAAATTTATCTAAAAGCTCTTTACTAATCGCAGTTGGTGCAGTTGTTCTAGCTTTGACCTTTATCCCAAAACTAAATGATTTCTTTATGAAAAAATCAGTTAAATCACTCTCACTTGTACTTCTAGCGGTATTTATCGCTTACGGTATCTTGATTTAATAAATGGATCTTGCGCAAATAAAAGAGCGTTGGAATAACGTTTTAGATCTACTGCTTGAAAAAGATCGCATTGCTTGGTTGGCATTTTTTGATGCCAGACTCGTATCATTTGAAGATAACCAACTAACCTTAGATTTTTCTGATAGTCAAAAGTTTGCAAACTCCCATGATTTTAAAAAAACCCGTAATCCTGACCACACTCAGTTACTTATCAGCGCGATTAAAACAGTTTTCGGGATATCACCCACGATAATAGAGCGGTGAAGAGATTAGCCTTACTGTTAATTGTTGCGGTTACTTGTAGTAATTTTGCATCAGCAGCGAATGCAGCTACAAAAACTTCAATTTCATTTGCAGTTGCAAGTACACCAAATGCAGGTGAATCACTCGTAACTTTCTACGGGCAGGTTAAACCTGCCGCAAAAGGAAGTGTGACGATAAGTTCATTTGATGGTGTTGCCTGGAAAGTTACTCCGCTGAAAACCACCTCGACAAGTAGTGGCTCATGGAAAATTACTACAGTAGCAAATGCGGTTAAAGCAGAGGGGCAATACAAAGCAACTGTCACCATTGGTAAAAAGAAAACCCTTTCCAAGCCAGTTAATTTCAAAGTAGATATATCAAAAACATTTTCTGATTCAAACTCTTATCTGCTTCCAGCCGGGCCCGGCGGGCGGATTCATGGTTCGGATGTAAGTAGATGGCAACACCCAAATGATCAGCCGATTGATTTTAAAACGAAATTTGATGCTGGAATGCGATTTGTGATGATTAAAGGTTCAGATGCCCAAGAGGCCTCAGATATTTTAGCAATGCGATGGTTAGTTGAAGATCGTAATGCAGCTCAAGCTGCTGGCCTATATACCGGTATGTATCACTACGCATACTTACCAAATAGCACTGATGAAGATTACGTAATCAGAGATGCAAAGGCGCAAGCACAAAAAGTAATTTGGCGGCTGGCATCGTTAGGTGGCTACAACGAGCGAGACTTACCGTTAGCACTTGATTTAGAAAATAGCTGTGTTAAGAAAAGTAAATCTGGGGTTTGTATTAAAAACATGCAGCGTTCACTTGTTACAACTTGGGCTGAAACTTGGCTTAAAACTGTCGAGGAAAAAACTGGTCGAAAGCCAATTCTCTATTCATACCCCAACTTCTTAGAGAGTTCCATGACCAGAAGTGAAACATTAAGACAATACCCACTATGGCTAGCCCAATATGGAATTAATCCGGCAGATCCAATTGCACAACCTGGCCAAAAAACTAGTGGCTGTTATGTTCACTCTTGGAGCACTGCTAATTGTTCTTCGCAATGGCAGATTTGGCAGTACTCATCTTGTGGCATAGGTAAAAAGTATGGCGTGCCAAGCGCCCGTCTGGATCTAAACGTATTTAGAGGGACGCCAGAAAGTTTTCTTTCACTAATTTTGGGTAAGTGGCAACCAGAAGTAGCTGATTTAATGCCAGTAAATGAGGCAACAAAAATTAATTTAATTTCAGTTGCCGCAACTGATACCAATGTGCCGGTTGAGGTTAATGTCGAAGTATTTAGGAGCATTGGGACTCCAGTTGTAACTGGAACCGTTGTTTTCAGACCGATTGATCCGGAAGTTAAAATAAAGAAGCAAACTGCAGTTCGGTCGGCAAGTGGCCGGTGGGAGTTAACTATTGAAGGACTGCCAGCAGGAATTACCGCCGGAACTTTAAATTATGTGGATGTTTCTAAAACTCACGCGGATAATGAAATCCCACTGGCTATTACATTGATGCAAGGACCTGAACTACCTAAGCCAACACCAACACCTAAGCCAACTAAAACTAAGGCGCCGGTTGATAGTTGCGCTAAACAAATAAAGAACTGACCCTTTCCACTACAGTTAACCATTATGACTGTTGTGTTACCAGGTGGGGTCAATCGCAGTGATCTCAAACTATCTGATGGCAGAACTATCTCTTATTACGATAGTTTAGAAGTTAATCGCAGCGCTACAGATAAAAGAAATGATGAATCTCAACCTGGCATTGGCCACCTTCGACTAGATCCATTAGTTAATGAATGGGTGGCTGTTGCATCTCACCGACAACATCGAGTTTTCTTGCCACCAAAAGAGTTATGCCCATTGTGTGCATCAAGTGGCGATAAATTAACTGAAATACCTGATAAAGATTATGAAGTAGTCGTTTTTGGTAATCGCTCCCCCGCTTTAACAACGCCAGGCGTAAGTTGGAAATTGCCACAAGTAACTGGCATTGATACACCAAATGCTGATGCAGCAGGGGCTTGTGAAGTTGTCTGTTACACCTCAGACCATAATTCCAGCTTTGCAAAGTTGCCGGTTAAACAAATTAGAACAGTATTAGAAGCTTGGAAGGATCGAGATGCTGCGCTTTCAAAACTACCTTTTATTGAGTATGTATTCCCATTTGAAAACCGTGGTGAAGAGGTTGGCGTAACTCTTTCGCATCCACATGGACAGATATATGCCTACTCATTCGTGCCGCCTAGAGTTGAAAAAATGTTACAAGCAGCAGATTCACACCTAAAGAAAACTGGTCGAGTATTACTAGATGATGTCATAAAGCGTGAGATCAAGGATGAAAAGCGAATTATTTGTGAAAACCAAGAGTGGATTGCTTATGTGCCATATGCAGCAAGATATCCATTTGAGATTCATATCGCGCCAAAACGTTCAGTCGCTCGAATGAGTGATTTAGATGAAGGGCAATCAGAAAATTTTGCTTCCGTTGCAAAGGAAGTTCTGACTAGATTAGATGGAGTTTTTGGAATTGAAATGGCATATATCGCCGCCTGGTATCAAGCACCAGTAAATCTTGGTAGCGACAGCATGAGACTGCATTGGCAAATAGTTTCAGTAAGACGCCAGCCGGGAAAGTTAAAGTACTTATCTGGATCAGAATCTGCCATGGGTGCTTTTATTATGGATTTAGAGCCAGAACAATCAGCTCAGCAATTGCGCGCAGTTAAACTTTAATTATTCAACTGGGGTAATTGAGATAACCTCAACGCCGCCAATGGAAGTTAGAACATTAACTAAATCTGTTGGATCACTTCCTGGAACTGCAATTGTGATGTCATCAATGCCGCGGCCATTCTCACTGCGCAGTACAACAAGTCCTCGAATATCTCCGCCAGCAAAACCAATGGCAGATGCGACCGCACCTAATGAACCAGGGCGATCAGGTAGTGCGATCTGAACTTTGTATAGCGCCATGCTCCCTGACTTGGACTCGAACCAAGAACCTGCCGGTTAACAGCCGGCTGCTCTGCCAATTGAGCTATCAGGGATTACGCCAATCTAATTAAAGATTGGTGAGGGCAAATAGTAGCGAATATCTTTAACTGCTCAAACCTGCCCTTATTTCTCTTTAACTCTCCCCAAGTGCTAACTCTTTTTGCACCCTTCGGGCTGCCTCCATGCCAACTAATTGACCAAAAATCTCTTGATACTGCGCATCATTTTCTACTGGATTAAGCCGCTGCAAAGTTGATTTAATCTCAGCGATAGATCTGCTTAATGCCACCTCGCGAAGCCGGGCGAAAATACTGGTGATATATCGATCTGAAACCTCACCATCAGTTCTAATTGGCTCAACTGTTAACTCAGTAATTAAAGATTTGAGATCCTCACCTTCACATTTTTCAAGTAAATCTTGCGTACTAAACTCTTTTTGATTATCTATTAAGGTGCGAAGTTCGGCATATAGTGGAAATGAAAATGCCGCTGGCTCTAAATCAACCCAGCTATGCGCCATGGTTGGAAGTTGTAATTTAACCTTTAAAACCTCTCGCTCTAAAACCATAACTGGATCGGTTAAGTTAACTCGTTTATCACTTTGGGCATCTGCTGGTTTACCGCTGCGTTTAACTGCAGTAGAGACAATATCTACCTCCATACCAAGCCAACCAGCAAGTAAACGAACATACTCAGGTCGCAATGACGCATCTCTGATCCGGCCAATTAATGGTGCAACTTGATTGAGGGCATTTACTCTTCCTTCAGCGGCTGTAATATCGTAATTAGCAATAACTGATTTAATTGCGAACTCAAATAATGGAACTCTTCTGGCAACTAGATTTCTAACTGCATCATCCCCATGAGCTTGGCGAAGTTCACATGGATCCATTCCGTTTGGTTCAACTGCCACAAATGTTTGGGCGACAAACTTTTGATCATCCTCAAATGCGCGAAGTGCAGCTTTTTGCCCAGCCGCGTCACCATCAAATGTGAAGATAACCTCACCACGGAATGCGTCAGCATCCATAAGTAATCTTCTAATAATTCTGATGTGCTCATCCCCAAATGCAGTTCCACAGGTTGCAACAGCAGTAGTTACACCTGCAAGGTGTGCTGCCATTACATCGGTATACCCCTCAACAATTACTACCTGACGGCTTTTTGCAATCTCTTTCTTTGCCATATCTAGGCCATAAAGAATTGCATTCTTCTTATAAACCGGAGTCTCCGGTGAGTTTAAATACTTTGGTCCGGTATCAACCTCATCGCTGGCAAGTTTTCGAGCACCAAAACCAACTACATCACCGGAAATATCTTTTACTGGCCAAATTAATCGATTTCGATATCGATCAATCATGCCCCCCTTACTTCCCTCTTTAACTAAGCCAGCAAGATTTAACTCCTCATCGGTAAAGCCTTTGCCCTTTAGCTCTTTATATAAACCATCCCACTCATCTGGGGCGTAACCAACATTAAAGTTTTTAGCTGCATCCCGATCAAATCCACGTTTAGTTAAAAAATCCCGGCCATGTTGAGCAGCTGGCAGTTGCAACTGTTCTTGATAGAAATTAGAGGCGGCTGTGTTTGCTGCAACTAATCTAGAGCGATTAATTGATGGACCAGTACTAACACCTCCGGCTTCATAACGAAGTGTGTAACCAATTCGATCGGCAAGTCGTTCAACTGTTTCTGTAAAGGTTAAATGTTCTAACTTCATAATAAATGCAATTACATCCCCACCTACCTGGCATCCAAAGCAATGAAAGTATCCCTTACTTGGAGTTACATGAAATGACGGACTCTTCTCATCATGAAATGGACATAAGCCTTTTTTCTGGCCACCGCCCGCATTTTTTAGCTGCACATAATCTGCAACTACATCATCAATTGGTGAATGGTCACGAATATATGTGACATCTTCATCCTTAATTCGGCCGGCCATATTCCTATCCTAGTTTCTGCTTAGACAATTTAAATTACCGCCTGTTAATTAAGCGATTATGCAGGGCAACTGCGCCTGGATCGGTAAGGGATGCCACCTGATCAATTACCACCCGAAGCCGTTGTTGATCTGTTTGCGCCTGCTGCCAATCCTGTAAGAAAAAACCCTCTAAAGTTGCAGGAGCACTTTCTAATATTGCCTCTACCAATTCGGTAAGTAGTTTTTGTTGTTCGCCATATCTGATCTGAGAATCATCGGCATTAATTACATAATGTCCTGCCATTGATTTTAGTGACGCCACCTCAACTCGTTGCGCCCTTGGCACAACTAAGTTTGCGCTATATCTAGTTAGATCACCATCACCATACTTCTCTTGCGTAGCAACCTCAGCAGCTTGCGCAAATCTACCAATTAGTTGGCTTGCTAAATCTTTTAGCCGAGCAAGTGAGCGATGAGTGCCATCGTAGTAACGGGGCCAGCAAGATAACTTTTGAAGTGATGAAAGTGCTATTTGCATCTCAGCCTCAGTGATATCAGCTAAATACATCTGCTTTGCTACGGTAAATAACTTCGGTAGATCATTACTTAATTGATCCAATTTAACTTGGCCAGAAACTAATGAGTCCTCTAAATCATGAACGCTGTAGGCAACATCATCAGACCAATCCATAATCTGCGCCTCCATCGAAGTTTTGCCTGATTCGATGCCGGTGCGATACCAATTAAATATCTCAAGATCATCCTCATAAACACCAAACTTTTTAGCATCTTTTACTCTGCCCCAGGGATATTTTGTAGCAGCATCAAGGGAGGCTCTAGTTAAATTTAAACCAATTGATTTTCCATCTGGCAAAACAGTTTTTGCTTCTAGCCGAATTAATAATCTAAGACTTTGCGCATTACCTTCAAAGCCACCGCATGAATCTGCAATTTGATTTAAAGCTTCTTCACCATTGTGACCAAATGGTGGATGTCCGATGTCATGGGCAAGACAAGCACCCTCCATTAAATCTGGATCAGCACCTAAAGCAGCTCCTAACTCGCGTCCTACTTGAGCACACTCAAGTGAGTGAGAAAGTCTGGTTCGTGGAAAATCTGTTGCCCATGGAACTGCAACCTGAGTTTTTGCAGCAAGGCGGCGAAGTGCAAATGAATGAATTATTCGGGCGCGATCTCTAGCAAACTCTGTTCGGCCACCACGTTTTGCTGGTTCATCTAAAAATCTGGCGCGATCAAATGCGCTGTAACCAGGATGTTCAGCAGCTGCTCTAATCACCATTTGGTAATCCTATCGGTCTGTAAAACTTTAAGAAACTGCAACAAATTAAGCGTTTGTTTGCTTATTAAATTTTGGTAAATGTAGATCAAAGTAGATAGAGACAATTCGAGTTATAACCACGATTGCTGCCCCAGCTATTGCTGAAATGGTTTGAGAAACTTCAAGTTGATGAAGTGCGACAAAAGTAATTGCTCCCATTAATGATGAGGTTCCAATCGTTTCTCGATGTAAAAGCACAGGCTCTACTTGGCAGAGAACATCGCGAAGTAATCCACCAGTTACCGCGGTAATTAAACCAAGAATTATCGCTGCCCACCACGAAACATTTTCTTCAAAGGCAAGGTGTGATCCGGATATGGTGGCAACGGCAAGTCCTAAAGTATCCATTACCAATAGAGTTTTTCCGATTCTAGTAACTCTTCTAAAAACTAAAGTTATCAATACTGCGCTTAGTACTGAAATAATTATCCAAGGATCAACAATCCAAATCGGTGTTAGTCCAAGAAATAGATTTCTTAAGGTGCCACCTGACAGTGATGCAACTGCGGCAATAAATGCAATACCACCATAATCTAAACCTTTATCAGCTGCTATTCGAGCGCCGACCAAAGCAAAAACTAAGGTGGAAAGTAAATCAAGTGCTGGTAGAAATTCCATGGCTTAAGAGTATAGATTCTCGGCGATTAATCTATCGCTTAACTTTATTCCTAGCCGTCCAACAGTTGCATAAGCCAAATATGCGCCAGTCTCTCGTGCTAAATACTTAAAGCCAGAGTTTGCGGCCGGACCACTTTCCACAGCCGAACAAGTAGCTTTGATTCCAAGATCATTAGCCATTTTAAGTGCTCGGTAGCAGTGGTAAGGATCGGTAACAATTAACACTGAATCGAATTTAGCTTTTTTCATCTGTTCAACGTAAGCCTTTGTACTACTTAATGTGTCACGACCTTTAGCAATTGCAATCACCTTTGATTTACTTACACCATTTTGCGTTAACCAAGCCTTACTTGATGCAGCCTCAGTCGTTCTATCCCCTGGTGCTCCTCCACCTACCGTATAAATTCTTGGCGCAAATCCAGATTTAAAAACTGTTTTTGTCTCCGTTAAACGAGCCAGCAAAATCTCACTTGGCCGGCCATCAAACTGGGCAGCACCCATTACTAAAATCACATCTGATTTTTCTGGCTTACTATTTTTCGCTGTATACCAAATACTGCCAGCTACATAAAGTGGAATAACAATTACTAGTAATAGAACAAAAGAGATAACTCTTCTAATTAATTTAAAAATAAACAATTACTTTATCCACCTGAAATAGCATCATCAATTGTGATTGTGGCAAACTCATCTGGATCATCTAGCCAGCCATCGGGCAATTTAACCTCGCGACCATGACTAGTTCTTCCCCGCGGAGCATCGCCGACTTCTTGTGGATATGGTTGATCGGCAACGCCAGAAAGTAATTGCGCCATCTCCTCTAACGATCCGACCATGCCAAGGGAAGCTCTAATTTCCCGCGGAACTGAAAAACCCTTTAAATACCAAGCCATATGTTTTCTAATATCTCGCATCGCTCGATCTTCATTTTCAAAGTATTCAACTAATAATTGACCATGGCGCAACATAATTTGTCTAACCTCAAACAAGTTTGGATTAACCCGATTATTTTCACCATTAAAAGCACTAACTAAATCTGCAAATAGCCAAGGACGTCCCAAGCATCCTCTGCCAACTACAACGCCAGCACAGCCGGTTTGTTCCATCATTGAAATTGCATCTTGGCCAGACCAGATATCACCATTGCCAAGTACTGGAACATCTGTTGCAGAAAGATGTTCAACTAACTCGGTTATTTTGTTCCAATCAGATCTGCCTTCATATAACTGCGCAGCAGTTCTAGCATGAAGAGCCACCCAAGCAACTCCTAGGTCAGCAGCTGATTTTGCTGACTCTAAAAATGTTTGATGATCTGAATTAATACCAACTCGCATCTTTACCGTAACGGGTATTCCATACTTACTTGCAGCAGTAACTGCAGATTCAACAATTGCAGAAAATAATTTACGTTTATAAGGAAGAGCTGCGCCACCACCGCGCCTTGTTACCTTAGGAACTGGGCAACCAAAATTTAGATCGATGTGATCAGCCAGGTTTTCACTACCAAGTAGATCTACCGCTTTTCCAAGGACTACTGGATCTACAGCGTATAACTGAATAGATCTAGGAGTTTCACCAACGCCTGGTTTGATTAATCTGAAAGTTTCTTCGCGTCGTTCAATTAACGCTCTAGCGGTAACCATCTCAGAGACAAATAATCCCGCCCCTTGCTCCCGACATAATCTTCTAAAGGCAGCATTAGTAATTCCTGCCATTGGAGCAAGTACTACTGGTGTAGAAAGAACTACCTCATTATTTTTAAAGTTGCCATTAGAAATTGGCAGACGAAGTGGCTTAACCTGCGTTATCAATTAGCAACCTAATAATTTAGGCGCTAAATAATTTTGCACCTGATCAATTGCAATTCGAGATTGAGCCATTGAATCACGCTCACGAATTGTTACTGCTTGATCATCTAAGCTTTCAAAATCAACGGTGATACAAAATGGGGTACCTATCTCATCCTGACGGCGATACCTTCTACCAATTGCACCAGCATCATCAAAATCAACATTCCAATTTTTGCGCAGTGAATCAGCTAGATCCTTTGCCTTTGGTGAAAGGTCGGCATTGCGAGATAAAGGCAGCACACCAATTTTTACTGGTGCTAAACGGTAATCTAATTTCATCAGCGCTCTTTTTTCCATCTCACCTTTAGAGTTTGGCGCTTCATCTTCGGTATATGCATCCATCATGAAAGTTAATGCACATCGATCAACACCGGCCGCTGGTTCAATTACATATGGTGTCCAACGTTCATTTTTCTCTTGATCAAACCAGGTTAAGTTTTCGCCCGATGCTCTGGAGTGTGATTTCAAATCAAAATCAGTTCGGTTAGCAATACCTTCTAATTCACCCCACTCAGTGCCAGCAAACTCAAACTTATACTCGATATCAGCTGTTCGCTTTGAGTAATGAGAAAGTTTCTCTTTTGGATGTTCAAAAATTCTAAGTCGATCTGGATTAATTCCTAAATCTTTATACCAATTAAGTCTGGTATCAATCCAATATTGGTGCCAAGTTTCATCAGTTCCGGGAACTACAAAAAACTCCATCTCCATCTGCTCAAACTCGCGAGTTCTAAAGATAAAGTTTCCAGGGGTAATTTCATTTCTAAATGATTTACCAATCTGACCAATACCAAATGGTGGTTTTTTTCTAGAGGTCGATGCCACATTATCAAAGTTAATAAAGATTCCTTGCGCAGTTTCGGGCCGCAAATATGCAAGGCCTGATTCATCTTCAACTGGTCCAAGATAGGTTTTAAGTAAGCCAGAAAATTGTTTAGGTGCGGTGAACTTTCCTTTGGTGCCACAGTTTGGACAATTAACTTCTTCTAGTGAAGCAGGTTTTTTCTTATGCTTATTTTCATAAGCCTCTTCTAAATGATCTGCGCGGTAGCGCTTATGGCAGCTTGTGCACTCAGTTAATGGATCAGAGAATGTTTCAACATGTCCTGATGCTTGCCAAACTTCCCGGGCTAGGATTACGCAGGAATCTAAACCGACCACATCATCTCTGCCTTGCACCATTGAT
>JAPLBB010000037.1 GCA_026392945.1 Actinomycetota bacterium
GGTTTCTCATCAAAATATCCAGTTTTAAATTCATCTACTGCATCTGCCACCATGCGCATGTAAAGATCAAATCCAACTTCAGCAATATGGCCTGATTGCTCATCACCTAATAAATTACCGGCTCCCCTTATTTCTAAATCCTTTAAGGCAACCTGCATTCCAGCCCCTAAATCGGTGTTCGTAGCAATCGTAGTTAACCGGTCGTGTGCTAATTCGGTAATCGGTTGTTCACTTGGATATAAAAAGTATGCATACGCTCGTTCTCTACTTCTACCTACTCGGCCGCGTAACTGATGCAGCTGAGATAAACCAAATAAATCAGAGCGATCAACAATTAATGTATTTGCATTTGGAATATCAATTCCACTTTCAATTATGGTTGTACAAAGTAGTAAATCAAACTCGCGATTCCAGAACGACAAAATAACATCTTCAAGTACTCGCTCATTCATCTGGCCATGAGCAATGCCAATTTTTATGCCCGGTACAAGTTTTTTAATTCGCTCTGAAACCGCTTCAATACTTTCAACTCGATTATGAATAAAAAATATTTGCCCGTCTCGTAAAAGCTCTCGGTGAATGGCAGCACTTACTTGTTTTTCATCGTATGGTCCAACGTAAGTCAAAACTGGATGGCGTTCCTCTGGCGGGGTAGTTATATTCGACATCTCTCTAATGCCAGTAATTGCCATCTCTAACGTTCTTGGAATTGGTGTTGCAGACATAGCCAGCACATCAACATTTGTTCGAGCTTTCTTCAACTCTTCCTTATGTTCCACACCAAACCTTTGTTCTTCATCTACAACTAGTAAGCCAAGGTCTGCAAACTCAATATCTTTTGAAAGCAGCCTGTGAGTACCAATAACAACATCAACTGCACCAGATTTTAGGCCAGCAATAATTTCCTTGCCCTCGCTCGGAGTATTAAATCTTGATAAAGCTGCCAGCCGTACTGGGAATCCTGAGTATCGATTTGAAAAAGTATTAAAGTGTTGTTGAACTAACAAAGTTGTTGGAACCAAAATTGCAACTTGTTTGCCATCTTGCACAGCTTTAAAAGCCGCTCTAACTGCAATCTCAGTTTTACCATAACCAACATCACCACACACAATTCGATCCATTGGATTTGGTTTTTCCATATCGCGCTTAACTTCATCAATCGTTGCTTGTTGATCAATAGTTTCCACAAATGCAAAACTTTCTTCTAACTCTTTCTGCCAAGGAGTATCTTGTGAGAATGCAAAACCGGGAGCACTCATTCGAGCGGCATATAAGCGAATTAATTCAGCTGCTATTTGTTTGACTGCTTTGCGCGCTTTTCGCTTGCTGCTTTGCCAGTCAGCGCCACCAATTCGATGAAGTGCAGGTGCTTCACCGCCCACATATTTAGTAACTTGTTCTAAAGTATCTGTAGGAACAAATAATCTATCTGCTGGTTGACCCCGTTTTGATGAGGCATACTCAATAACTAAATACTCTCTAGAAATGCCGTTAATGGTCCGGTTAATTAGCTCTGAATACCTGCCAACTCCATGTTGTTCATGCACAACATAGTCACCGGTTTTAAGTTGCAATGGATCAATTGCTTTTTTACGCCGTGATGGCATTCTTGCCAGACCTTTATCTAGTGAGCGCTGTCCAGATATATCTTTATCGGTAATAACTACTAACTTGTATTTTTCGCTGATAAAGCCATATTGCAAATCCGATTTTACTAATGTAATTAACTTACCTTTATCAGCAATGCCACTAGTTTGGATAGTCTCATTCGCAAGATCACTGGTATTTAGTAACTCTGAAAATCTCTTTAGCGTTCCCAATGCCGGGGCGGTAAATATCACTTTAAAGCCAGATTTGTGCCAGTTTTTAATATCTAAAATTGCTGCATCATATTTATTGGCATAGCTATTAATGTCCTCTAGAAATTCAATAACCTTTTCATCGGGATTACTCGCATAAAGGTTTAGATTGCGTATTTGATAGCCATATTCATCAGCAATTTCTATTACCTTTTCGAGCTTATAAAACCCGCCCTTTCCCAATTGCTTACTTAACTCAATGGGTGCATAAATTTCTTTGTCCTCTGCCCAAGCAAGGTTTGACCATGCAGCAGATAAGAATTCATCATTTGTTGTTACTAGATCAGCAGATCTAGTTCTAACTCTGGGCTCATCAATAATCCAGATCTGACTCTTATTTGGCAAAAAATCAACAATGTTTTTAAATTCATCAACTAACCCGGCAGCAAGGGATTCCATACCTTCAAAATTTATCCCTTGAAGTATTTTTTCAGTTAGTTCATTAATTTGTGGGAAATCTTTGCCTAACTTCAAAGCCTTTTTCTTTAACTGATCATCGATTAAAAGTTCTCGACATGGATAAATTATAATCTCGTTCGTTACTTTATCGAGTGAGCGCTGATCTGCAATTGCAAAGTAGGAGATATCTTCAATTTCATCTCCAAAAAAATCAATTCGAATCGGATGTTCCTTGTCTGCAAGAAATATATCTAAGATCCCACCGCGGACAGCAAGATCTCCCCTACGCTCGACCAAATCCGCTCTAGTAAAGCCAAAGGTAATTAACTTTTGGATTAAATCATTCATTAAGAAATGATTGCCAATTTGAATTCTTACTTGTGAATCTTCTAAAGGGTTTACAATTATTGGTTGCATAAGTGCCCTAAGCGAGCAAACAACAAGCTTAATTTTATTATCACTCAATTGATTTAAAACTTTAAATCTTTCAGTAACGGTATCTGCTTTAGGACTTAATCTCTCATGTGGCAAAGTTTCCCAAGCTGGAAAATTTACAACACTTTCTGGTTCAACTAAGGATTTTAATTCTGCTGTAAGTAGATCAGCTGCTCTCGTTGAAGTAGTAATTAAAAGTAATGGGGATTTTTGGTTA
>JAPLBB010000009.1 GCA_026392945.1 Actinomycetota bacterium
CGGTAGCGCTTATGGCAGCTTGTGCACTCAGTTAATGGATCAGAGAATGTTTCAACATGTCCTGATGCTTGCCAAACTTCCCGGGCTAGGATTACGCAGGAATCTAAACCGACCACATCATCTCTGCCTTGCACCATTGATTTCCACCACTGGCGCTTAATATTATTTTTTAATTCAACACCTAATGGACCGTAATCCCAGGAAGCTCTAAGGCCACCATAAATTTCAGATGAGGGGTAAACAAAGCCACGACGTTTGGCTAATGAAACAATTGTCTCTAAACGATCCTGCGCCATTTGATCTCCATCCGGCTGGCTGTCGGCGGCTTGCTATTGAACATAAGTGTAGAGGCTTGGCATATCTATCTGATCATTTGGCAGTCCTTCTAGCCTAGCCCATATTGATATTGATAATCATTATCATTTCTGGTATCTTCTATTTATGAATATATCCCTCGCACTTGCTGCAGTTACTGCTCTAGCAACCACCGCAGGTGGTTTGCTCGCTATTAAGTCAAAAGATCGGCTCCACATAGTTCTTGGATTAGCCGCCGGTCTCTTATTAGGTCTAGTCGCATTCGACCTACTCCCTGAGGTTTTTGAATTAAACACCAATGAAATTCTGCACGCCCCTGCCGTTTCGGTGGCATTTATTGCAGGCTTTATGTTGCTGCACCTATTTGAAAGAGCTCTTGGCTCACATGAACCAAGTGATTCTGAGTACGCAAATGATCATAAACACACTCATAACTTAGCTGGAACGGTTGGCGCACTAACCATGAGCGGCCATGTTTTTCTAGATGGTGTCGCTCTTGGCATAGCATTTCAAGTTAGCAACTCTTTAGGGTTTGCAATATTTGTAGCACTCATAGTTCATGCCTTTAGCGATGGATTAAATACTGTTTCATTATTAATTAAGAGTGGCAATTGGACCAAGCGAGGTGTTTGGCTACTAGGAGTTGATGCCTTAATGCGAATTAGCGGTGCCGCTTTTGGTAGTTATATTTCAATTAGCGATCCACTACTTGGTCTATACCTTGCTGCATTTGCGGGAATGTTAATTTACTTAGCAACCTCGCACATCTTGCCAGAGGCCCATGCTAAGCACAGTTCAAAGTTAACAATGGTTGCAACCTTTGTAGGAATCATTGTGATGTGGCTAGTAGTAGCTAATTTGCCGCATGAGTAAATCACTTCCGGCCGTAATTACCACTCTGGAGCGGGCTGGCGGATTTGCTAGTGCGCAAGAGGTATTTCAGTTGATGAGGAAGCAAGGTAAATCAACTGGCCTGGCTACCGTTTACCGTGCCTTACAAAAAGCGGTATCAGAAAATACTGTTGATGTGTTAAGAAAAGATGATGGTGAAGCTCTTTATAGGTTGTGCGCAACCGGCCATCATCATCACCTAGTTTGCACAAGTTGCGGCAAGACTGTTGAAGTTGAAGGAAGCGCAGTTGAAAAGTGGGCTAATACTGTGGCTAAGAACAATGGATTTAAAAAGGTATCGCACGTAGTTGAACTTTTTGGCTTATGCCAAAAATGTTGATTTAAGCTTTACCAAACCTACGTTCGCGCTCGGCATATATCTCAATTGCTTTCCAAAGAGTTCTGCGATCAGCATCTGGCCACAAGACATCTAAGAAAACCATCTCAGCATAAGCTGATTGCCACATCAGAAAGTTGCTAGTCCGCTGCTCACCTGATGATCTTAAGAACAGATCAACATCACGCATCTGAGGGGCGTAGAGGTATTTATTAATTGATTTCTCTGTAAGTGAATCAGGTTTAATTTTTTTACGTATTGCATCCTTTGCAATGGCAACAGCTGCATCTACCATCTCGGCCCGACCGCCATAATTAATACACATATTTAAGGTTAAAACTTTATTATTCTTAGTTAACTCTTGTGCCTCTTTTAACTCCTTTAAGACACCTGTTAATAATCTTTTTTCTCTACCAACCCAGCGGATCTTTACACCAAGATCATTCATCTCATCCCGGCGCTTTCGTAAAACTTGGCGATTAAACTCCATTAAAAACTTAACCTCTTCGGGGGATCTGCGCCAATTTTCAGTTGAGAATGCATAAGCACTTAACTCTTTAACACCAATCTCAATTGCGCCATGCACCATATCTAGTAATGAAGCCTCACCAGCTTCATGTCCGGCTGTTCTTGCTAATCCTCTTTGCTTTGCCCATCTGCCATTGCCATCCATAACCAGTGCAACATGTTGCGGGATTTGCTTTGGATTCATCTTTGGCGCCTTTACGCCACTTCGATGCGGTTTTGGCGGAGTTACTTTTTTAGCCACGACTAATTCTCTCAACTAATGGCAGAGAACGTAAACCGCGCTCTAGATGCCATTGCAGATAGGCGGCGATTAAGCCTGATGCCTCACTTCGATTTTTTGCTTCACTTAATTGCGCTTGATCCCAATCACCAGTTAATAAATTAGCCATCAATTGCAAGGTTACTGGTGATGGTGAAGCTGAGGCAGATGGTTTGCAGGTAATACATACGGAGCCACCACCTTGAAGTGAGAAAAACTTATGTGGACCGGGTGCATCACAGCGAGAACAAATTGTTAATGATGGGGCGTAGCCTGCAACAGATAATGATCTTAATAAATAAGCATCTAGTATTAAGGATGCGTCATATCTTTTCTCAGCTAATGCTTTAAGTGAGCCGCTAACTAATAAGTATTGTTGCAGCGCTGGCTCATGCTCGGCCTGGGTAAATCGCTCTGCTGCTTCTAAAATTGCACTAGCCACTGTCCAGCTTTGATAATCACTTGATAAAACATCACCGTAATTTTCAATACTTACCACTTGAGTAATAGTGTCGAAGGTTCGGCCGGTATAAAGCTGTAGATCAACATAACTTGCAGGCTCTAAACGTGCGCCAAATCTAGATTTGGTACGACGTACTCCTTTTGCTACCGCCTTTATTCGACCATGATCTTTGGTGAATAAAGTAATAATGCGATCTGCCTCCCCCAATTTCTGGGTGCGCAGCACAATCGCCTGATCGCGGTATAAAGACATACCCCTAAGTTACTAGAGGAGTAAGACAGAGTTAGTTAGCGAACTGCTCGATTGATTGAAGAGATTACTGCTTTAAGGGCTGCAGTAGTTGTGCTTGGATCAATTCCAACTCCCCAATAAACCTTCCCAGCGATCTCACACTCAAGATAGGCGGCAGCTTTCGCATCTCCACCAGCAGATAATGCATGCTCGTAATAATCTAAAACTCTGACTGAAAGTTTTGGCTCATAAGCATTAACTATTGCAACAAATGCTGCAATTGGTCCATTACCGGTGCCAGTTAACTTTTGACTAGCTCCTTTATCAAGTAATTCGATCGATAGATCAACATCTTTATCCATCTGAGATGTTTGAGATAGGCCAGCTAATTTAAACCTGCCCCATTGATTATCCTTTGCTGGCAAATACTCATCTTCAAAGGTATGCCACATAGCATCGGGTGAGACCTCACCACCTTCGGTATCGGTAAGGGATTGAATAACTTGGCTGAACTCAATTTGTAATCTACGAGGCAGATCTAATTGGTGTTCATGCTTCATTAAATAAGCCACTCCACCTTTACCAGATTGGCTATTTACTCGGATAACAGCTTCATAAGATCTGCCGATATCTTTTGGATCAATTGGTAGATATGGAATCGCCCAGGTGAATTTATCCTTATCAACGCCTGCAGCGGTGGCATCTTTTTCTAGATGTTCAAAGCCTTTTTTAATTGCATCTTGGTGCGAACCAGAAAATGCAGTAAATACTAAATCTCCACCATATGGATGACGCTCCGGAACTCGAAGTTGATTGCAGTACTCAACTGTTCGTCTGATTTCATCAATATCTGAGAAATCAATCATTGGGTCAATGCCGTGGCTTAACAAGTTAAGACCTAAGGTAACAAGGCAAACATTTCCAGTTCGCTCACCATTACCAAACAAGGTTCCTTCAATTCGATCTGCTCCTGCTAAGTAGGCAAGCTCTGCTGCTGCAACACCAGTGCCGCGATCATTATGTGGGTGCAAACTTAAGATCACGCTGTCGCGATACTTTAAGTTGCGATGCATCCACTCAATTGAATCTGCGTAAATGTTTGGAGTTGCCATCTCAACTGTGGCTGGCAAATTCATAATAGTTTTCCAGGCAGGTGTTGGCTTCCAAATATCATTGACCGCATTACAAACCTCAACTGCATACTCAAGCTCTGTTCCAGTGTATGACTCAGGTGAGTACTCAAATGAGACCAAAGTGCCTGGCACAGTTTTTACTAAATCCAAACAGATTTGAGCGCCATCGGTTGCAATCTTCTTTATGCCATCTTTATCTTGGCCAAATACAACCCGTCTCTGCAAAGTTGAGGTTGAGTTATATAGGTGGACTATCGCCTGCTTTGAACCTTTAATTGATTCAAAGGTTCGCTCAATTAGAGGTTTACGGGCTTGGGTTAAAACCTGAATTACTACATCATCTGGAATTAACTTTTCTTCAATAATTTTGCGAATGAAATCAAAATCAGTTTGGCTAGCAGCTGGAAAACCAACCTCAATCTCTTTGTAACCCATCTTGACTAACAACTTAAACATTGCAAGTTTGCGATTAGCATCCATTGGATCAATTAAGGCTTGATTACCATCTCGTAAATCAACTGAGCACCACTTAGGTGCACTTGTCATTGTTTTACTTGGCCAGGTGCGATCAGTTAAGCCACCATTATTTGGAAATGGATTAAATGGGGCATAACGCGATACTGGCATTGCCGATTTACTTTGTTCTGGAAAGTTACTCATTTTATTTATTTCTCCTCGTCGGTTAAAAGTGGTCTGCCGGTGTGACCAACCTCCGCGACGAGGGGACCGGTTACTTGGCCCCGCCGCGGCAGGTAAGAAGGAGTGATGACAGGCGTAATGAAGTAAGTGATGCGCAAACACCTGTGATTAACATGGCCAAAGGTTAACTCACCTTAAAGAAATTAACCAAATTTATGTCTAAAACTCATTTTAATTACCTCGTAATGTGCCTATTCTTGTGAAATGACGATTCAGGCAAATAAGCCTTATTCCGCACCCCGTCCAGTTGAGTATGCACCGATACCTGATCCAATTTTTCGAAAAAGTTGGTTTGGCGACGAAAATCTACCCGGCCCTAATCCAATACTTTCAGATTTTATTACTGCAACTTTTATGGTTAACACACCAAAGTTTTTACTCAAAATGCAACGAAGGTATGGTGATCACTGCTCATTCTTCTTATCTAGAAGATTATTCATCGGCCTTTTCTCACCAATTGGTGTGCATGAAGTAACTGTTGCTCAGCAACATAACTTTGTTAAGGGAGTTGGCTTTGCCAGGATGCGTAAAGTATTAGGAGAAGGATTACTTACAAATGAAGAGCCAATTCACTTAGCTCACCGCAGAATGATGCAACCGCCATTTCATCATGGAAATCTAGACTCCTATGTTGCGATTATGCACAACCTAATTAATGAGCACACAAACAATTGGCGTTCTAAATCAAGTATTGATCTAGCGCCGGAGATGATGGCGCTCACGCTTGAGATCGTCTCTCGCTGCTTATTTGGGTTAGATTCTCATCAATATACCGACGCGATTGCTGAGTCTATGGAGGTTGCAATTGATCGTATTGAGCGGACCATGCTCCCAGGGCTTGAAAGATTTGATAAATCTGCAATTAAATACTTTAAAGAGTTTGAGATTGCCTCAGATCGCTTAGTTGATATTGCCGAGGCGATTATCAATAAGCGGTTGGAGAGCAAAGATAATACGGATGATGATTTACTAGGAATTTTGCTACAAATGCGGGATCAAATCTCAGTTGATCATATTCGTGATGAAGTATTAACTTTAATATTAAGTGGCCATGAAACTACTGCGAATGTTATGAGTTGGGCATTTTCATATCTTTCAAAAAACCCAAAGATCAGAAAAGATTTAGAAGATGAAGCAGATCGGGCGGATTGGATAAAAGAGAATCGAACTCCTACCTACCAAGAGTTAGAGCAGAGCTCACCAATTGCCTCTGCGGTTTTGCAAGAGACAATGCGTCTTGCTCCCCCAGTTTGGGTAGCACCAAGAATTGCGGTTTTGCAAGAGACAATGCGTCTTGCTCCCCCAGTTTGGGTAGCACCAAGAATTGCCACTGTTGATTGTGTAATTGATGGAGTTAAAATTCCAAAGGGTGCGCATGTCTTACTTAGCCAGTACGTAACGCATAGAAATCCACGTTATTTTCCGAATCCAGAGGAATGGAAACCAGAGCGCTGGCATAACTTAGAGTTTGAGAAATCATTGCCAAGGGGTGCTTACTTTCCATTTGGTGGTGGAAGTCGAAAATGCTTGGGTGAGTATTTTGCACTTGCTGAAGCTCGATTAATTTTACTAATGGTTGCGAAAAACTTTAAGTTAGATGGCTCATTTCCCAAGGCTCAGCCTCGAGCCACATACCGGCCAAAGGGAACCGTTAAAAATAAGGTTACAACTCGTTAACTAAAGTGAAAAAGCTGGGTACTCATCAGTTACTAATAGGAGTGCGTATCCATATAGACGGTTCCAATACGCAATCACCTTAATAACCTCTTCCGCCTTATCCTCAGGATA
>JAPLBB010000022.1 GCA_026392945.1 Actinomycetota bacterium
CAAGGAGTATTTAGTAATACCAACCAACGTGGCCCAGTTGGTTTTAAGTTAGATCAAGAGACAAAAAATAAGATTGATCTTGCATACAATGAGTTAGCAGCTGCAATTACGCCAGTTGCAATTTAAGGCAGTTTAAAGAGCAGATCCTTACCAAACTCTTTAAAGCCAAGGCTTTGATAGAGATTTATTGCAGCTTTGTTTTCTTCATCAACATATAAAATTACTTGGTTTAATCCTTGATACTTTAAGTAATTAAGTGCGGTTGTAGTTAAGGCTTTGCCAATACCAACTCGATTAAAGCTTGGATCTACTGCGGTTATATAGATCTCACCGATCGCTGGATGATCATGGGAATCTTCACCATTATGTTGATGTGAGGTTGCGCCATGAATCTTGGTCCAAGTGGAACCAACTATTAGGTTTTGCTTTTCAGCAATAAAAAAGCCCTTCTCATCAAACCAATCCTCTTTAAGACGCAGATTTAAATCATTAATACTCCAATTACCCTGCTCTGGGTGATTGGTAAAAGCTTTGTTATTTAAGGTGAGCCAATTATCACTATCAAGCCCAGGTAGAAAAGTTCTAATCGTAATTGCATTATCAATCTCACTTATCGCAGTTATCTCACCCAGTGCTTTACTCATTTGAATAACAGTTCTTACCTTTATAAAGTTATTTGCAATTGCAAGTTTGCTTGCTGCTGGTAGGTCACCATGTGACCAAAGACGTAATCGTTTGCCACAGATCTTTATTGCCTCACTTAGTAATTGATTACCAATTCCAGATTGGCGATGTTCTGGATCAACCACTAACTCAACGGCCGGACCTGCAACTAAATCGGTTTGATCTAAGTGGGCGTAACCGATGATTTTTTGGTTATCTGTAATTACTAAATGTGAATCTGATTTATCACCACCGTGACGCAGGTGTAACAAAATGTGATCTGAGATTGGTGGGATCAGGTCATGATCAGTTGCTGATTTAATTAAAGCCAGAACACCTGTCTGTTGATCTGATGTTAATTGTTTAAGGTGGAGCACAAATTAAGCAGAGCCAGCTTTGCGGCGATGCATCTTTGGCGCTGCTCCTCCAGTTTGGCCAGCACCAATCTTTGAACCACTACTTGGTCCACCAGCTTTGCCACTGTTGCCGCCCTTTTGTTTCTTTGCGAGCGCCTCTAACATCTTCGCCTTTGGATCAACTGGGGTGTTTTTATTCTCTTCACTCATTATTAATTACCACCTGACTGGTTTGGGGTTGTTGCTTTTAGTAACTCTTTAACCTCAGACTCTTTATATCTGCGGTGACCACCTAATGTTCTAATTGAGGTTAACTTGCCCGCCTTTGCCCACCGCGTAACTGTCTTTGGGTCAACGCGAAATAATGTGGCAACTTCAGCTGGCGTTAATAGATTCTCTTGCGCACTGCCAGCAGAGGCAGATAGTGAGTAATTACTTTGACTCATATATCCCTTCCACTATTGGCCTTAAATGTCCGCTTTGAACCTTATGGGGTAAGTATCCCGTTTATCTATTTTAAGGACAAGTACTCAACTTAGGTTGCAGATTCTAAGGCTGCCACCTTGCGCCAGCGCGAGACCAATCTTTCATAACCACGCCCGGCCAAAGATCCATCACCGGAGGCAAGTCCTGCAATGGATGAGTTCACATCCTCAATTGATGTGTCAGCATCTAAGCCGGCCTCACCATTTTCAATGAGTAAGTTATTTAAATAAATAGCAAGACCGCCGTAATCTAATTCAACTATTGAGGCGGTATCAAAGATCTCAAGCCAATCAATTAGATCCGCTACCTCACCCTCAACCTGACCAGAGCCAAATGCATTTAATACTGCGTCATGGGTAAAGGAAGCTCGTTGTTTAGCATTTGCAATTGAGGTTCGCATAATGGTGAAGTAACCATCATCGTTCTCTCCGCGCATCCGCTCATCTGGTCTAAACAATGAAAACCACCTAGGCGGAATATTCCAAGTACAGGTGAGAATATGTGAGACCTTATCTTCCACTATTTCAGTTGAGCTTCTAATTGAATCCTCAATTGTTTGCGGAATAAAAAACTTTATTACAGATGGTGGCAGAGTGGATTTAAAATCATCTAATGCTGCCCAGCATCTTGCCGTAGTTGACCAAGGGGCAACATATCTTTTTCCTTCATGATCTAATACATGAGCGCCATCTGGTTTTAGGGCAGGAGGCTCTGAATTAATTGTTCGAGTCAAAGCGCGGTGTTGTTCATCCCAGCCAGTAGGAGAGGTAATTGCAATCTGTGACCACCGTAGTTGATCAGATGGGGCAAATGAATCTATTGGTTCATAGATTCGAAGGGATGCAACATATGGGGTGGGGCGCATTAGTAAACCGTACTACTTATTTAATTTAATTAATTACGTGGGTTGTATTTATCATCTGCATAAGGATCATCATTTGCATCACTTTTCTTTGCAGGTAACTCACCGTGTAACTCTTTTGCCAAATTCTCAAGATCCATCTCTTGATTTGAGTACTTAAGATCCCGGGCAACTTTTGTGTGTTTTGCTTTTGATCGGCCACGTCCCATGAGTTTGGCCTCCTTCACAATCATCTTTTCTGTCGTGGGTAAAGATTAACCAATACCCCCTATCTTTCGCCAAATGAGCCTAATTAGCCTCGTATAAGGCTTGTGCTTGGGTGAAAACTGGGGACAAATCACTGGCAATTCCAGATGCACTGATCAAACCAGCGGCGACCAGCTCAGGCCAAAGCTTTGGCTCATTAATTAACTTAACCAAGGTTGGCCCACTCATCTCAACTGTGTTTGGTGGTGTTCCTCTTCGGTGATTTCCACCTGCCACACATTGGATTGCGCCATAACCAGGAATACGTAGCTCAACTGTGTTGCCAGGTGATAACTCTTTGATTAACTTTAATATCAACTTTACTTGCGCTGCAACCTTAGGATCTTTTTCCATACTTTAAATTAGAGTTTGTAATTCAACCTTAGTTATCTCACCCTTTGTTACTTTTTTTATTTGCTCTGCTATCGCCTGTGATTGCTCAACGGCGCTGCCAGCAAAATCTGCTGGGTTTTTAATTAATTGATTTAATTGATCAATTGTTAATGGGAAATCTTTTTCACCAGCTAAAGCAGCAAAGAAATTACTTGGCGCAGTGGAG
>JAPLBB010000032.1 GCA_026392945.1 Actinomycetota bacterium
ATTTCTCAAATTGCTAAATCAATTTTGGGAGATGGCGCATTTGGCAGTGCCTTCTTTATTTTGGTACAGGCAGCAACCATGTTGATCTTATTTGCTGGTGCAAACACCACATACAGCGCCTTTCCAATCTTGGTTAACTTCGTAGCTAATGATGGTTATCTACCAAGCTGGCTTACCAAGCGTGGACATAGACTTAATTTCTCAAACGGCATTATGTTGTTAACTGTGGTTGCAATGGTTTTAGTAGTTGGAACCGGTGCATCGGTTGAACACTTAGTAGCTTTTTACGCTCTTGGTGTATTTACTGCCTTTACGTTAACTGGCTTTGGTATGGCAAAACATGCCACAACTCATAGAGATAAAGGATGGCGCTATAAGTTTGTTATTAATGGTTTATCTGGATTTATTTCACTAGTTGTTGTAATTATCTTTGCAATTGTTAAATTCACCGAAGGTGCTTGGATAGTAATAGTTATTACCCCAATTTTGGTAATGATATTTTTAAGGTTGCGTCGTCAATACACGCAAGAACAAGGTGCCTTAAATATTACGGTGCAAAACTCCCGCGCCACCTCAATTACTAGACATGATGTAACAGTATTAATTGATAACTTTGATCTAGCTACAATTGGCGCAATTAGATACGCAAGATCATTAAATCCAAGAAATCTATCTGCGGTTCACTTTGTAATTGATGATCGCAGGGCGGAAGCGATTAGTAGAGAGTGGGCCAAAAATGAAGCATGCTCTGATGTGCCACTTGAGTTAATTGATTGTCCAGATCGCCGGCTTGCAAACGCTGCAGTTGATTACGCAGTTAGAGCTACCGCATCCCCTGATGTTGAGTTAACGCTTTTATTACCACGACGTTCATACTCTAAATTCTTAGGCTGGCTACTTCATGATCAAACCGCTGAAAGTATTGCTAGTCCAATTTCACAACTTGAACGAGTTGTAGCCACAATCGTTCCCTTTGATGTTGAAAAAATTCTTTCAGGCCAAGCTGTGCTAGTTCACCCAGAACATAAAAAGAGTGAGGTAAAGACAGAAACGCCAGCACGCACTCAGAGCGCATTTGCAAAAGTTCCAAGTATTGATTTAGATAAAAAAGCTGCACCAGTTAGTCATTACGCTGAAAATATCTTGCCAATTGGAAATATCACCTGGCGCAAACGTGCTCAGGTTCAGGGCCGCGTTAACTCAATTAAATCAGCTCCTGCTAATGCATCTCCATCAGTTGAGGTTGAGGTTTGGGATGAAACTGGCGGAGTTACATTGCAATTCTTAGGTCGTCGTGAAATTACCGGTCTTGAGGTTGGTGCTCAATTACGGGCTGAAGGTATGGTGGGTGAAAATAATGGTCAGTTAATTATTTTAAATCCATCTTATGAGATTGTTATTTAACGCTTAGTATTAAAAAAATCCTTTAAAACATCACTGCACTCTTTTTCCATAATTCCAGTAATAACCTCCACCTTGGTTAAAGCTCTTGGATCGCGAATTACATCCATCACCGACCCCACTGCGCCAGCCTTTTCATCCCAAGCTGCAAAAACTAATCTTTTAATTCGAGATTGCAGTATCGCACCAGCACACATCGCGCATGGCTCTAAGGTGACAACAATTGTTAAATCATCAAGTCGCCAGCTGCCAAATTTTTCTGAGGCATTTCTTAGAGCAACAATTTCTGCATGAGCAGTTGGATCATTATTTTGCTCTCGTAAGTTTTGGCCAGTTCCTAATATTTCACCAGATTCATTAACAACAATTGCGCCAACTGGGACATCGCCTTTGTCAGCCGCAACCTTTGCAAGCGATAAAGCCGCCTGCATTATTAAATTGTAATCCACTAATTGCTTTCAATCACCTGATTAAATTGTTCACCAAAACCTAATCTATTTGCAATTGCTTCAAGCTGTTCATCTGGATATAACTCAGTGTCATCGAGAATGCTTAATAACTCCATCTCACTTACACCTAAATCATTTAGTAAATCTAAATCTCCCCCTGGTTGTGATTCATCCTCTTCTTCAGGAAACTCAAGATCTAAAACTTCAATTAACTCTGCCGCAACTTCGTAATCAAGTGCGTAGGTAACATCTGAGATCATCATCTGCATTTGATCACCTAAGGCTCTTGCAATAATTACAAACTCATCTTCAATTGCAATTAGTGCAATTGCGCCACCATTTGTTTGTTGCGCTTTTATTGAATCAATTATTGAGCCGATATCGCGGGTTGAAGTCAGCGAGTTAACACTCCACCGGCCTTCTTCATGCCAGGCGATGCAACCAAAATCTACTGACATTTAGATCACACCCTTTCGCCGAAGTTATGCTCAAGTGCTACCTGATTATTCTCCCTTTAATCTGCATTAATTGGTAGTAAGGCGCTGGGCTTGTAGAGTAATTATGTGAAAATTCATATTGCAGACCACCCGCTGATTACTCACAAGCTAACGGTGCTACGGGATGAAAAAACTGATTCACCAACCTTTCGGCGCTTAACCGAGGAGATTGTTACCTTACTTGCCTATGAAGCAATGCGTGAGGTTAAAACTGAAGCGGTAACTGTGAAGACACCAGTTGCGATGGCTCAAGGCGCACACCTGACTAAACCAAAGCCAGTGGTTGTTCCAATTTTAAGAGCAGGTCTTGGAATGTTAGAGGGAATGTCTAGATTAATTCCAACTGCTGAGATTGGTTTTCTTGGCATGGTGCGGGATGAGAAAACTTTAAAGGCAACTACATATGCAAATAGATTGCCAGAGGATTTAACTGATCGTCAGTGTTACATCCTAGATCCGATGCTTGCCACGGGTGGCACCTTAGTTTCTGCGATTGAATTTTTAGCAGCAAAGGGTGCAACAGATATAACAGCAATTTGTATCTTGGCAGCTCCAGAAGGTGTTGCAGTATTAGAGAAAGCATTTGCATCTTCTAAATTACAATTAAAATTAGTAACTGGCGCGCTAGATGAGCGATTAAATGAAAAGGGTTACATCGTTCCAGGTTTAGGTGATGCCGGAGATCGGCTTTACGGTGTTGTTTAAATGGCCAGCACAAGCCCTGGTTATGGAATCACAATTCGAGTTGATGGTCCTGCCTCAGCCCAACCAGTCTCGGAAATAACCCAAGCAATATCTGCCGCCGGTGCTTCAATTACCGCCCTCGATGTTGTTGAATCAGTTTTAGATCGAGTTGTTATCGATGTTACCTGCGATGCAATTGATGCCGAGCACGCCGAAGCCATTACCGCTGCAATATCGAAGAATCCAAATTTAAATGTTAGAAAAGTTTCAGACCGCACATTCTTACTGCATTTAGGCGGCAAGATTGAAGTTTCATCGAAGGTGCCACTTAAAACCCGTGATGATCTATCCCGTGCTTACACACCAGGTGTTGCTCGAATCTCGCAAGCTATTGCAGCAGATCCATCTGATTTAAGACGATTAACTATTAAGCGAAATACTGTTGCAGTTGTTACTGATGGCTCTGCCGTATTAGGTCTTGGCAATATTGGACCAGGAGCCGCCCTTCCTGTGATGGAGGGAAAAGCAGCCTTATTTAAGCGCTTTGCCGATGTTGATGCTTGGCCAGTCTGTCTTGATACCCAAGATATTGATGAAATCGTTAGAACAGTTCAAATTATTGCACCGGTCTATGGTGGTATTAATCTGGAGGATATTTCAGCACCACGTTGTTTTGAAATTGAAGCCAGACTTCGCGATCTATTAGATATTCCAGTTTTTCATGATGATCAACATGGAACAGCGATTGTGGTTCTTGCGGCCTTAACAAATGCGTTAAAACTTGTTAAAAAAGATCTTAAGTCAACCAAGATTGTATTAAGTGGTGTTGGCGCTGCTGGAACAGCAGTTGCAAGATTGTTGGTGGCAAAGGGTGCTACCAACATAATTGGTTTTGATAAAGATGGCTTAGTCTTTGAAAATAAAGGCACCGCAGATCCAATGCGCACCTGGTTTGTTGAACACTGCTCACCTGGATCCTTTAGAGGAGATATCCATGAGGCAATGAAAGATGCTGATGTTTTCATTGGCGTAAGTGCACCTAATGTCTTAAAAGAAAATGATATTAAATCAATGGCTAAAAATTCCATCGTCTTTGCCTTGGCAAATCCAGATCCTGAGATTGATCCAGTAGTTGCCAGAAAGTATGCAGCGGTAGTTGCAACTGGTCGAAGTGATCAGCCAAATCAAATAAATAATGTTTTGGTCTTTCCAGGATTTTTTAGAGGCTTACTTGATGCAAATATCTCAAAGATTACCGATGAAATGTTAGTCCTTGCGGCAGAGGCAATTTCATCATGTGTAGGTGAAGAGCAGTTAAATGCTAACTTTATTGTGCCAAGTGTATTTGATCTAAATGTTGTGGCTAAAGTTGCTGCCGCTGTTAAAAAGTCACCTAAGCAATGATTAACTTTGCTGCATCATTTGATGATCAATTATCACCTGTAGCACCTTTTCTTTTTTACGTAGTAGTTGCTGGCATAGTTTTTATTGAAACCGCGTTTTTAGTTGGCTTTTTTCTGCCAGGGGATTCACTGCTTTTTTCTGCCGGATTAGTAGCTGCAGCTCGAGGTGATGTAAATATTGTTATTTTAATTTTTGCAGTTTTTCTGGCTGCATTTATTGGTGACCAGGTTGGTTATGTATTGGGTAGAAAGATTGGCCGGCCTTACTTTCAGAGGCGAAACTCAAAACGAATGCAGCAGATGTTGGTTAAATCTGAGCGCTTTTATGAAAGATATGGCTGGTGGTCGGTAGTAATCGCGCGCTATATCCCGTGGGTTAGAACATTTGTGCCGCCAATTGCCGGCACGGTGAAGATGAATTACTACAAGTTTTTAACTGCAAACGCACTTGGTGCTTTTTTGTGGGGAGTAGGAATCACCATGGCTGGTTTTTACTCCGGCTCTATTTCTTGGGTGAAAGATATCTCCTATGGCCTAGCGTTTTTCTTTATTAGTGCATCACTAATCTCTGCGTTATTAAATTACTTGCGGGAAAAACGCGACTGACCATTTGCAATTACGCCTAGGTAGGTTAAGAAAATACCAGCAATTAAATACCAAGAAATACTTGTTCCAAGAGTTGGCGCTATGAAATCAATCAGTAATGAGCCAACTAACATGCCACCAACACTAAATAAGGTGAACTCTAAAACTCCAACATGTTGAACTGCCACAGCTGAGAATGCAATGTAGACAACCCCAATTGAGCCACCTAAGAACATCCACCATGGGCCGGATGAGAAGTTCATAATTGAATGATCAGTAAATAGTGATCGCAAAAGAAGTAGAAGTAATAAAAATGTTGTGCCAGTTATGAAATTAAGTAATGATGTGGCAAAGCTTTTTTTCGAATAAGAGTTAATCTGTCCATTTAATGCTCGCTGAACGCCAACCCAGCCGCCAGCAACAATTGCTAAAAAGATAGCTGCGATTGAAAAATCACTTTGTGAAAACCGATCCCAGGCAGAAACTATTACTGCAACAATAGTTATTAGTGCCGCAATAACTCGACGGCGAGTAACTAAAGTTTTACCAGAACCAATCAAACCAACATGATCAACCCAAAGTGAAATAGCTGTTTGACCAGCCAGGGATGCAACTGTAAATAGGGCAACACCTGATATTGGTACAACATGGGTTTGCATCGCAACAAATGATGCACCTAATACCCCAGCACCTAACCGCCATCTTGGTAATGTTTTAGCAGAGACTGCGGAGAATATTTCTTTAAACCCTAATCTGACATCTTTTCTAAAGAGTGCAATTAATGAAACAAAAACTAAACCGGTAGAAAATGAAACAATGGCTGCCTCAAGGCTGTCGCCCATTTGAGCAGAGAGCTCACCATTAATCCGGGATTGAACTGCAATTAAAACCCCAGAGAATGCTGATAAGAGTTCTAATCGTATTATTTTTTGTTGCTTAGTAATAATACTCTCCTCTTATTTAGCATATGAGGAGAGTATAGAACTTATGGAAGTGCTGGGGCCGAATCGAGATTAAATGTATAAGTTTTAGATCCACCAGTAGGTAATTCAGCGGTAACTGTTACTAAATCACCTGGTGCGTGAGATCTAATTCTTACAATCGCACTTATTGCATCACTGATTTTAAATCCATCAATTGTTTTAACAATTGAGCCAAGTTGCATGCCAGCTCGCTCAGCCGCTTTACCCGCACTTAATATGTAAATTTTGGCGCCAACACCGGTGTATGCCGGATCAAATGAAACCCCAATTATTGGTTTGTTTGATTTTCCAGTTGCAATCAACTCATTTGCAATTCGTTTTGCCTGATTAAACGGAATTGAAAACCCAAGGCCGATATTTCCAGTAGATGTTGCAGTCGCTCCTAAGGTTGCGATAGCTGAGTTAACGCCAACGATTCTTCCTTGCGAATCAACTAATGGACCACCAGAGTTACCTGGATTAATTGCGGCATCGGTTTGAATTGCATCCATATAACTTTCAGCATTAGCAGAACCAGTTGTTACTGGTCGATTTAATGCTGAAACAATTCCGCTGGTAACAGTTCCAGATAAGCCAAGTGGTGAACCAAATGCAATTACTGGATCTCCTATTGAGATAGAAGATGAATCACCTGTTGGAATTTCTGGTAGAAATCCTTTTTTAATTGAAATTACTGCAAGGTCATACTCAGAGTTACGACCAACAATCGTG
>JAPLBB010000047.1 GCA_026392945.1 Actinomycetota bacterium
AAAGAGAATGCCCGTGCATTCTTAATTGATAATCCAGATCTAGCTAATGATATTGAAACCAAGATCAGAGCTTCATATGTGCCAACTGAGGTAGATCCTGCCTTAGTAGCAGCAGTTGATGAAGCAACCGCTGATGTTGAGTTCTAATCACTAACTCACACAAAAATACCTTGAAGAAATCTCAAGAGGTAGTAACTAATCCCTACTCAGAGGCGATGTCGATTGCGTTATACGCTCTCGCACCTCGTGCTAAGAGTAGGGATGAGTTGCATAAACAATTACTAAAGCGTGGGGCTGATTCAGATATCGCCAATGCAGTTTTAGATTCACTTGAATTGCAAGGTTTATTAAATGATCTTGAGTTTGCCAAATTATGGTCAGAGTCTAGGCAGCGGGCAAAGAAGTTAAGCAAGCGAGTAATTGCCGGTGAGCTTCGAACTAAGGGAGTTTCCCAAGACATAATCAATGAGGTAATTGAAGAGATTGATGATGAGTCTGAATACAACCAAGCTTTTCTCCTTGCGCAACGTAAATACAATTCAATCGCGCACTTAGACCCAGAGGTTGTTTATCGAAGGATCTCAGGGCTCTTGGCCCGCAAAGGATATGGACATGGAATTTGCGCAAGAATTATGCGGGAGTTAACTGGAGTTAATTAGCAAGTAGAATTACGCAATGCCTACCTTTGTAGTTGAGACCTATGGCTGCCAGATGAATGTCCATGATTCCGAGCGAATCTCTGGGCTGTTAATTAGCGCCGGTTACACCCAAGCGTTGGCTGATACTCAACCTGATTTAGTAGTTTTTAACACCTGCGCAGTTAGAGAAAATGCAGACAATAAACTTTATGGAAACCTCTCCTTCTTAGCACCTCGCAAGAAAAGTGATCCAAACTTTCAAATTGCTGTCGGTGGCTGCATGGCGCAAAAGGATCAGGATGCAATTATCAAGCGCGCACCTTACGTTGATGTTGTTTTTGGCACACACAATATTGGCTCATTACCAACACTTCTTGAGCGGGCAAGAATCGAAGAGGCATCTCAGGTTGAGATTAAGGAATCACTTGAACACTTTCCATCAACTCTGCCAGTAAAACGTGACTCTGCTTTTTCAGCTTGGGTTTCCGTTTCAGTTGGTTGCAACAACACCTGCACATTTTGCATCGTTCCACAATTGCGGGGAATTGAAAAAGATCGACCAGCTAGTGACATTATGACTGAGGTTAGGGCTTTAGTTGACCAGGGTGTTATTGAAATAACCTTACTTGGCCAAAATGTTAATGCTTATGGAGTTGATTTTGGTGATCGACAAGCTTTTGCCAAATTGCTACGTGAATGCGGAAAAGTAGAGGGATTAGAGCGGGTTAGGTTTATGTCGCCGCACCCAAGAGATTTTACTGATGATGTAATCGCAGCAATGGCAGAGACTAAAAATGTAATGCCTCACCTACACATGCCATTGCAATCTGGTAGCAATAAAGTTTTGCAAGCTATGCGCCGCTCCTACCGAAGAGAGCGCTATCTTGGGATTCTCGATAATGTTAGAAAAATGATTCCAGATGCAGCAATTACTACCGACATAATTGTTGGTTTTCCAGGTGAGAATGATGCTGATTTTGCTGACACAATTGATTTGGTTAAGCAGGCAAGATTCTCAGCTGCCTACACATTCCAGTACTCAAAGCGTCCTGGCACACCAGCTGCCACAATGGCTGATCAAATACCAGATGATGTAATGGCAGATCGTTATAACCAGCTGCATAAAATTCAACAGGAAATTTCAAAGAGTGAGAATGAGAAGTTGATTGGTAAAACAGTTGAACTACTTGTCTCAGGCCAAGAGGGACGACATGATCATGACCAAAATAGAATGAATGGCAGAAGCGCTGATTTCCGCCTTACCCATTTTGATAACTCAAGTAAGGCTGCACGGCCTGGTGATTTAGTAGAGGTTAAAGTATTAGAAGCTTTTGCTAATCACATTGTTGCTGGCGCACCTACGGCAGTTAAGAAAACAAGGGGAGCAGCAGCTCATGCTGCTTGGGTTGAAGATAATGGGGACAAAAAGATTTTGTTAGGCATTCCAACTCTAGCTGCTTTAAAATCACTTTAATAAATGAGTTTAATAATTATTTGTGGTGCTACTGCAACTGGAAAAAGTGAGTTAGCTGTTTCACTAGCAAAAGAGATAAATGCTGAGGTTGTTAATGCGGACTCTATGCAGGTATATAAAGGTATGGATATCGGGACGGCAAAATTAAATAATGCGGAACGGGGCGGTATCACTCATCACTTAATTGATGTTTTGGATATCAAAGATGAGGCAAATGTTGCTTGGTATCAACAAATTGCCCGAGAAAAAATTGATCAGATATTAAGTACCGGCAAATCAGTTGTGGTGGTTGGTGGCACTGGTCTTTATATAAAAGCAATTTTAGATGACTTAAATTTTCCAGATACTGATCCAGCAGTAAGGCAGAAAATTACGGATGAGGCAGAAAAATTAGGAAATGATGTTATGCATGAAAAATTAGGAAAACTAGATCCAGCTGCAGCTCTGGCAATTCCAAAGGAGAATATTCGGCGGGTTATTCGCGCACTTGAAGTTATTGAATTAACTGGCAAACCTTTTACGGCAAATCTGCCAAGGCAGGAGAGTAGTAAATACCCAGATGCAAAACAGTTTGGCTTGGTATTAGATCGAGGCAATCTTGATGAGAAAATTGATAAGCGCGTTGAGGATATGTGGGCAAAGGGTTTTGCGCGCGAGGTTTCAACACTTATGACTAAAGGGTTAGAACAATCTGGCACTGCCAAAAAAGCACTTGGTTATATGCAGATTATGAATTATTTAAATGGTGAAAGTGATGAAGCTTTTGCCAAAGAGGAGACAAAGCGAGTTACCCGGGCTTATGCCAGAAGGCAGGAAACTTGGTTTTCAAGGGATGAAAGAATTAAGTGGCTAGCCCCAGAATCAAACGCAGCCCGACTTGAAAAACTCTTGGCTAGTATTAATTAATGATTCAAGCTACCTATGGCCATGGTACCCATAATGATTTTGTGTTGGTTTTTGATGAAGAAAACAAATTAACCTTTACTGCAGATCAAATTAAAAGAATTTGTGATCGTAATAGTGGAATTGGCAGTGATGGTTTTATAAAGATCGTAAAAAAAGACGGTGCATGGTTTATGGATTATTCAAATGCCGATGGCTCGGTAGCCGAGATGTGTGGCAATGGAATCAGGGTAATGGCTAGATATTTAACTGATCGAGGACATCAACCAAGTGGAATATATGCAATAAATACCAGAGCTGGTCGGAAGTTTCTCGCCGTTCCAGAAAGTGGTGACATCTCAGTAAATATGGGACAAGTTAGCCAAGTGTTAGGAGAAATTACGGTTGAAGCAAATAACAATTCGTACCAGGGTTTCAATATTGAAATAGGCAATCCGCACGCAGTTGTTTTTACCGATGACACTTCATCCGCAGGAGATTTAAAAGTCGCCCCAAAGGTTGAACCAATTGATGAGTATTCAGAGGGTGTAAATATTGAGTTTGCCCAGTTTTTAGATAATGGGGAAATCAAGATGAGAGTATTTGAAAGAGGTGTCGGTGAGACTCAATCATGCGGTACTGGAACATGTGCGGTAGCACTTGCTGCCACGATTAAGAATAGGAAGCAATTGCCAATTAAATGGGTAATTAATCCACCAGGTGGGAAGTTAATTGTTGAAATTGATGGACACAGTAATGCCACACTAACCGGACCAGCAGAATTAGTTAAAGATGTCGAATTGGATAAATATTTGTGAGTGATTCAAAGTTTGATAAAGATGATAGCCTAGAGATTGATATTGACACCTTAATTCGAGAAAACGCCCAAGCGGTTGCAGATTATGAGTTAACAGAGAATCCAGAAAGTAATAACCAAGATTTACAAGACCGGCAGGCATTGCGAAGAGTCAACGGACTTTCAACAGAGTTGCAAGATGTTTCTGATGCCGAGTATCGACAGTTACGACTTGAGAAAGTTGTACTAGTTGGCGTTTGGACAGAAGGAAGTGCAAAAGATGCTGATAACTCAATTAAAGAGTTAGCCGCCCTTGCCCAAACTGCTGGATCACACGTAATGGAGGCTTTGATTCAACGAAGAGACAAACCAGATTCGGCAACCTTTATTGGATCCGGAAAGGTCAAAGAGGTTAGAGAGGCAGTTGTTGCAACTGGGGCAGATACTGTGGTTTGTGATGGTGAATTATCACCAGCACAACTAAGAACATTAGAACAAAAAGTTAAAGTAAAAGTTATTGATAGAACTGCTTTGATACTTGATATTTTTGCTCAGCACGCTAAAAGCCGAGAAGGTAAGGCGCAGGTAGAGCTTGCACAGATGTCTTATATGTTGCCAAGACTTCGCGGATGGGGTGAATCTCTATCTCGCCAGGCTGGTGGCATCGGCGGACGAGGACCTGGTGAAACAAAGATTGAAACTGATCGAAGAAGAATTAATGACAAAATGTCTAAGCTGCGGCGTGAGATTAAAGATATGAAAACCTCACGTGACATTAAGCGAAATGAACGAAGAAGAAACAACATTCCTTCCGTTGCTATTACTGGTTACACAAATGCCGGTAAATCATCACTTTTAAATCGTTTAACTGGCGCAGATGTTTTAGTTGAAAATGCATTGTTCGCGACCCTGGATCCAACTGTTAGAAAGACTGAAAGTGCTGATGGCCGGGTTTATACATTTGTTGACACAGTGGGGTTTGTCAGACACTTACCTCACCAGTTAGTTGAGGCATTTAAATCAACACTTGAAGAGGTTTCTGAGGCTGATCTAATTGTTCATGTTGTTGATGGAGCGCACCCAGATCCAATGGAGCAGCTACGGGCAGTCAGGCAAGTAATTGGTGAAATTGGTGGTGGTGAGATCTTAGAGATTATTGCAATTAATAAAGCAGATGTAGCCGCACCTGAGGTTTTAATGGAGCTCCTGCGAAAAGAGAGTAATGCTTATGCAATTTCTGCTCGTACTGGATATGGCATTGATACATTAATTAAGGCAATTGAATCCTCATTGCCAAAACCTAAGGTTGAAATCAATGCGATTATTCCTTTCAATCGAGGAGATTTAGTAAGCGCAGTTCATGAACAGGGTGAAATAATCTCTGAAGAGTATTTGCCAGAGGGAACGAAACTGCATGCGATGGTTGGTGGCGCACTTGCTAGAAAAATTGAATTACTTTAACAATGCTTTAAACAATAAACCCATTCGGAAATGGATCATTTGGATCTAATACCCAAGTTGCCTCACCCATAATCCAAGCTCGACCAGTAACTGTTGGAATAATTGCCGGTAATCCCGCCACAGTTGTATGTTCCTTAACTCGACCTTCAAATTGTGAGCCAATCCAAGATTCATTAATTAGAACATCGTTATCTTTAAACTCACCACGAGCAACCATTTGGGCAAGCCGAGCACTTGTTCCAGTTCCACAAGGTGATCGATCAAACCAACCTGGGTGAATAGCCATGGCATTTTTCCAATGCAGCGAGTTATTTCCTGGAGCGATAAAATCGATATGGTGGCAGATAGCAATAGCTGGATTCTCTGGGTGAACAGGTTTGTTTTGCTGATTTATCGCATCACTGATTGCAAGGCCGGCTGTTAAAAACTTTTGTCCATTCTCATGCTTGAATTCAATACCAATACGTTCTACTGGAATAATTGCATAGAAATTTCCACCAAATGCAATGTCATACTTTATTTTTCCATAACCTGGGACATCTACAGTTTGATCTAGTTGATATGAAAATGAAGGTACATTGGTCAAAGTAACTTTTTCGGCCTTGCCATTTTTGACTTGAACATCAACAGTTACTAAACCAGCTGGTGTATCTAGGCGGACGGTTGTAATTGGCTCGATAACGGGCACTAACTTCTTCTCCACTAAAACAGTTGCAACACCGATAGTTCCATGTCCACACATTGGCAAGCAGCCAGAGACTTCAATATAAACAACACCCCAGTCAGCATCTGGTCTGGTTGATTTCTGCAGAATTGCTCCACTCATAGCTGGGTGGCCACGAGGTTCATACATCAACCATTGGCGAAGGTGATCCATGTGCTCCATAAAGTAGAGCCGTTTTTCAAACATAGTTTTGCCTGGAATCTCTTCAATTCCACTTGTTACAACTCTGGTAGGCATTCCTTCAGTGTGCGATTCAACCGTAGTAACGGTACGCAGACTATTTTGCATTAAATTATTTTCTATTTTTATAGAAATCTAATGTTTGCTTAATATCCTTATTCAGCTGAGCAAGATCACTCGCTGGTAGTGGTAAACGTGGAAGTCTAGTTGGCCCGCCATAGCGACCGACTGCCTCCATAGCGACCTTAATTGCGACAATAAACTCTTTACGGCTATCCCAATTGAACAGGTTATGGACAGCAGCATAAATTGGTTTTGCTTCTTCATACTTGCCGGCTAGACAAAGGTTATATAGCTCAACCGATTCTTTTGGCAGTGCATTTGGAAATCCAGCAATCCAACCAACAACTCCACCAGTTGATAACTCAAGTAGGACATCATCTGCTCCTACTAAAACCTCAATGCGGGGAGCGTAGTGATGCAATTGCCAAACTCGGCGCACATCGCCAGAAAACTCTTTGATCGCAACTACATTTTCAGCAGCATCCGCAATTCGAGCGACTAGTTGCGGAGTCAAATCTACTTTTGTATCAAAAGGATTGTTATATGCAATTATTGGAACGCCAACTTTGCTTACCTCTTTGTAGTGAGCAATGATCTCTTCATCATTTGCGCGGTATGCAGTAGGCGGTAGCAACATTACGCACTTTGCACCCATCTCAACTGCTTGTTCAGTCCATCTGCGAGACTCAGCTGCGCCATATGCTGCAACTCCTGGCACGATATTGAATCCGGCTGGGGCAGCATCTAATGCAGTCTTTAATACTTTCGTTCTCTCTTCCGGAGTTAATACTTGGTACTCACCAAGTGATCCGTTTGGAATTGCGCCATGAACTCCATTAGCAGCCTGCCACTTAATGTGCTCTGCGTATTTATCGTAATCAACTGATAGATCAGCTCTAAATGGAAGTGCGGTTGCAGTTAAAACTCCATGCCATGGTTTCGCAGTTGTCATGGCTAAACCTTATTCGCCCTGTGCTAAAACACCAAGTGGAATTGGGGTAATGATCGGCCGATTCACGGCAGAAATGCGATCAATATCAGTAGGTAAGACATTTAGTTCTTTTGCCACTAGATCTACAACAGAGCGACCACAGATGCGCCCTTGGCACAGACCCATTCCGCATCTAGTAAATAGTTTGGCAGTTCGAGAATCAGTTGCCCCTAACTCTTCTACTGAGAATTTCAAATCGCCAAGCGATACCTCTTCACATCTACAGATAGTTGTTTGATCATTTGGCCATAATTGCCAACCCGTTTTGATCGGATAAGCCTTTATCAATGCATTTGCAAAGCGTTGTCTTTTTGCTCGGCGCTTACGATGAGCTTTTGAAATATCTACTTTGCAGCCAACAAATTTAGCTGCAGCAATACCTGCAATTACACCCTCGGCCATTGAAAGATCAGAGCCACCAATTCCAGTAATTTCACCGGCGGCAAAAACACCTGGAATATTTGTTTGCTGTTCGCTATCAACCCAAACAACAACAGATTCATCTTTTGCAACTACCTGCTTGCAACCAAGAGAACCAGCCAAAGAGGTATCGGCAGTAAAGCCCCAGCCAATTGCGGCAACATCACACTTGATATTTTTTACCTTTTTAACTTTAAAATTACGATTAATTTTTGCAATATCTACAGATTCCAATTCACCATTATCTGCAGCATGGGCTGCTATTACTGCGTAGCCAAACTGAGCCCTTACTTTCCCTCGGCTAATTGTTTTAATGTAGTAAAAAGCTTCTTTTATTTTGCTTAAATTTTCTAAAATTACAATAAATGAAGATACCCACCTACGTGATTTGTTTGCTTCAATAAGTGAAACAACTTCACCACCGGCTTTAATAACTCCAGCAGCAACTGGCAGTAAGAATGGGCCAGTTCCAGCAACGACAACTTGTTTACCGGCAAGAACTCCATGTCCTTTTAATAGCGATTGAACCCCACCAGGAGTCATAACTCCGGGTATATCCCAACCTGGGAATGGGAGGGTTCGGTCATATGCACCAGTGCAAAGAATTAAGTTTGCAGTATTTACGATCTTCTCTTTGCCTTGATGAATAACTCGAAGAGTATTCTTTCCTTCATCATTTGTCGCACTCCATATTTGCGCCTCTGACCAAACCTCAATTTCTTTTCTTGCTTTGACAGCATTTATCAAAAGCAATCCAGTTGCCAAATCAAAGTGTTGTTCATTTTGATTTTCTAACTCATCTACAGAATTTCGCCAATACTGCCCACCTAATCTTGAATTACTATCAATTAATAGGACTGGAGCACCTGCAGCCGCAGCTGCAAGAGCTGCACTTAGTCCGGCTGGTCCGCCACCGACAATTACAACATTATGCATTTGAGCCATCCTGAGTTTGAACTTTCATGCCGGGTTTTGCTTCTATTATGCACGCTCTTTGGTTTGTAATGCCATCAACTACAACCAAGCAATCAAAGCAAACACCAATTCCACAAAAAATTCCGCGTTTATCTTTATTAAATCTAGTTTTCCTCAGGGAGCGTTGATTTGCGGCAAGCAGTGCAGCTCCTACTGACTGTCCGCTTAATGCTGAAATAGTTTTGTCATCGAAGGTAAATTGGATTTCAGACTGCGACATGTTCACCACCTTTAAATCGTTTTGGTGAGAATGGCATTGGATCCATAAATGGAACGTTGCCAGTAATTTGCGCGGTGATTAATTCACCAGTTGCGGGAGCTAAACCAATACCTGCACCTTCATGGCCGGCCGCATGCCATAACCCTAAAACATTTGCATCTTCACCAATTACTGGAAGATGATCTGGTGCATATGGCCTAAAGCCACGATAGGCCCGGAGTAATTGAATATTGGTAAGCACCGGAAATAGCGAGATTGCTTGCCGTGCTAGTTGTCGCAGAATTGCGATATTTAAATCATTTTTAAATCCAACACGTTCTCTAGAAGCACCAATCAAAATTGTGCCACTTGCCGTGCCTTCAATTACCGCTGATGATTGAAGATCTGCTTCACCACTAGCAACATTTGCAACATAATCTGCATCATAAACTTTGTGGTTAATAAATTTTGGTGCAGGTGATGTAACCAAAATATAGCCACGCCTTGGCATTATTGGTAAATATGAGCCAGCTAACTTTGCTACCTCACCTGCCCAAGTTCCAGTTGCATTTATAACAATTGGAGTGGAATAAGTGTTTTTATCAGTTGTTAAACCAACTACTGAGCCAGAATTTGAATTTATTTTAATAACATTCTCACCTTGGATAAATTGACCACCACGTTTCTTGACTGCTCTAATAATTTGAGCTGCAGCTAACATTGGCTGGCATTGAGCATCACCTGGATATAAAACTCCGTAATTAACATCCTTTGAGATAAATGGTTCAGCCTCTTGCAGGGTAGAAGCATCAAGTTCAATCGTTTCAACACCATTTTCTTTTTGCAATGACGCCAACTTCTTTAGGTCAGAGATTCCCTTTGTAATTCTTGAAACTACGACTCCGCCCTTTGCTTCAAGTTCAAATCCGCCGCCGATATCTGTATCTATTTCAAACCAAGCATCTCTTGATCTGATGGCAAGGGTAAGTTCTGGACTTGGTTCTTTATCAGAAACTAAAATATTTCCTTCACCTGCCCCAGTTGTGCCACTTGCAACAGGACCTCGGTCAATTACTAAGACTCTTATTCCCGCATTGGCTAGAGACAGCGCGGTGCAAGCGCCCACCACGCCTGCCCCAATCACGATCGCGTCTGGGTTTTTCATGCCACAAATCTACTGTCAGTGCCCCTTGTTTAACTATCAGTAGTGGGCAACTCCACTAGATAAGAGGTAAATATGTACACAATTAACCTGGTCTCAATTCCTTTTGTTGTTTTCTTCGCATGGGCCAAGGGGCGTGGCCTACTTCGGTGGGCAGTTATGGCTTATCTCTTTGGATTCTGGTCCTTTATCTTCTTACTATTTGTTAAAACTAAGCCAATTAAAATATATGAAATACCTCAATATTTAAAAGACTTGATTACTGCTCGTGGTTTTAAGAATAAACTTAAAGATATTAAATACCCCTCTGATCTACAAAATTAGCTTAGATTTCCACAACTTTGAGGATACCTCCACGCTTTGTAGAAAATAATATTTGATTAGCCAGTGATCGAATTCAATATTGATAAAGAACAAAAACAGGGCTTAATACTTGTATTTATATTAACAGTAGGAATAGGTAGCTTTTATTTTTTAAATTCAAGACCAAGTATGCAACCAGCATTAGTACCAGGTCTAAGTCAGGATATGGTTCAGGAAAAGATCTCTGAATCACCCGTTGACTTAATTATTAATGTTGCTGGAAAAGTGAATAATCCTGGTGTCTACCAATTACCGCAAGGCTCTAGAGTAATTGATGCGATTAAGGCAGCAGGTAATCAACGCAACGGGGTAGATATCAGTGATATCAATTTAGCTAGAATTTTAGTAGATGGAGAGCAAATATTAGTTGGATCACCAAAACCTTCATCCGGTAAAATTGCTCCAAAGAAAATAACCATTGATAACCCACTTGACATAAATCGCGCCACAATCACACAACTTGATACCTTGCCAGGAATCGGTCCTGTAACTGCCCAGCGAATAATTGATTATCGAACAAAGGTTGGCCGGATTAACTCAGTGGATGAGCTTAAAAAAATCTCAGGTTTAGGTGGCGCAAAATTCGAAGAGATAAAGTCCTTACTCCGAGTTTTATAGATTACCGATTACTTTTAATCGGTCTTTCGATCTGGCTAGGTGCTGCTTTAGTTGGCTTTATTCCAAGCATCAGATTAATACTAATTTTTACTCTAGCAACTTTAATAATCTATTTTCGAAGAAATTCAGTCATTTTTCTTCTAATTGCTTTATTGGTTGGTTCAAGCGTAATAAGCATTAGGCAACTTGCCTTAAATAATCAGCTACTAATTAGTTACTTCAATACCAAGGTACAAATTGAAGGAATTGTTCAAACTGATCCCATTACGAAAGAGGGCAATGTGGTTGGATCAAACAAATTAAATGATCAATACAGCGCTCTACTTAAACTGACCAAGATAGGTAAAGCGAAGGTGGATCTGCCTACCCGCATTAAATTTGATTTAAGTCAGCCATTAACAATTGATCAAGCTATCCGGGCAGAGGTTCGGGTAATTAAAAGCAAAGAGCGCAAGGTAGCTGCTCTATTAATCTCAACTGGAACCATAGAGGTAATTGGCAGCGCTAGAAAGATATTTACAGCTACAACAACAACCCGAGATAGTTTTAAGAGTTTGATAAAACCAACAAATGCCGGATCCCTTATCCCAGGCCTAGTGCTGGGTGATACCTCGTTGCAGAATTCATCATTTACTCAAGATATGCGAAGAGTTGGCCTATCTCACCTAACTGCTGTAAGTGGAGCAAATTTTGCGTTAGTAGCAACATTCCTGCTCTGGTTTCTTAAATACTTTATTAAGAGATTACGGGTACGGCTTTATTTGGTTTTCTTTATCTTATTGATTTTTATATTTCTGGTTCGACCTACGCCATCTGTATTACGAGCGGCAGTAATGACCGCAGTAGTTTTAATCGCCAAAGTTTTAGGTGATAGATCATTTGGGATCCCATCACTGGGTTGTGCGATCTCACTTCTGGTGTTACTTGACCCCTTTCAAGCTATTGATCCAGGTTTTGCACTTTCGGTATTGGCAACTGCCGGAATTCTTCTTTTGCCTCAATACTTAAACAGTAAATTAGACAGATACATAAAGATCCCCTGGATACTAGAGGCAATACTAATTCCAGTCAGTGCAACAGTCTTTTGTTTTCCAGTGATCATATTACTGTCTAGTCAATTCTCTCTTGCAACAATTCCAGCAAATATTCTAGTTGCGCCAGTAATAGCACCAATCACAATCCTTGGTTTCATCGCAGCAATATTGTCACCGACAGCTGGATTTATCTCAAATCTTTTAATTTTAATTGTTACGCCGCTGGCAAGTTGGATTGTTTGGGTATGTGAGCAGATGAATAAGTTTTCAGTAATAACCTTTAACCAGAGTGGAGTCTTCTCGGTATTATTCTTAATTTTAGTTATTTTACTTCTTGCGAAAAAGCGAATTATCGCTATATTTGTTTTAACTTTATTTGTTCTACAACTTCTTCTAAGTTCATACATCTGGCCAGGACCAGGCTGGCAAATTGCTAATTGTGATGTTGGTCAGGGTGATGGCTTAGTGATCAACCTTGGGCGGGGAAGTGGATTAGTTATAGATACTGGTCCAGATCCAGTAAAGATGGATAGATGCTTACATCAATTAAAGATTAAGAAAATTCCTCTCCTGGTCCTAACTCATTTTCACGCTGACCATGTCGGCGGAGTTTTATCTGTAATTAAGGGAAGAGATATTGGAGAGGTTTGGATTTCAAGTAACTTACAGCCAGAGCAGTCTTCGAAATTAGTCATGAATTTACTCAATGGGATTAAAACTAGAACGGTAAAAGCAGGAGATAGCTTTGCATTCCCAGCCAATACCTTATCGATTAAGGTCTTATGGCCTAATGCGACTGGACAAGATTTTCAATCACTGCCTGGGGATGGCTCAGAAATTAATAATTCAAGTATTGCTCTACTTATAAAGAGTAAGGATTTATCTTTATTTACTGCCGGAGATATAGAGCCACCCGTCCAGGAAATAATCACTAATTCTGGTGATTTAACTCCGGTTGATGTTTTAAAAGTTTCTCACCATGGATCTAGTTATCAATATTTGCCAATGTTAGATTTGCTCAAACCTAAAGTTGCCCTAATTAGCGTTGGTGCAGGTAATAGGTATGGGCATCCCTCACCAGATCTGATCACCCAACTTCAGGACCGTCAGATTTCAGTCTGGCGCACAGACCAATCAGGTGGGCTAGCACTTGCCTCACCTAATAAGATCAGGGTTACCGGAAAAGAATGGTGGCAAATTAGGTGGGGTTAGTTTTGATACAAGGCGCAGAGAGCCTGCTTGCTGACCGCGCAATTTCCCAAGTGATTGCCACAAAAGGTGGCGCACAAACAAGTATATTTTCTGCAGATGAACTAGAGGTTGGTTTTATTACTGACAGCCTAGCTCCTTCACTTTTTTCTGAAGCCCGAGTTGTTGTCATTAAAGATTTGCAAGATTTAACGGCTGAATGTAGTGATGAGGTAATTAGTTATTTAGAAAATCAAGATGAGAATCTAACCTTGGTGCTTTGGCATAAAGGTGGCGTCAAAGGCAAAGCTCTGATAGATAAAATAAAGAAACTTAATCCTGAGATTATAGCTGCCGAGGCAATAAAAAAAGAGAGTGAGAAATCTGATTTTGTTCGTACAGAGTTTAAGAGATTAGAACGTAAAATAAGCACTGAAGCAGTTAACGCCTTAATTGATTCATTAGGCAGCGATTTACGAGAGTTGAGCGCGGCCTGTTCTCAACTTGCATCTGATGTTCCATCACAGAAAGTTATTGATGAGGACGATGTGGCTAGATATCAAATGGGTAGAGTCGAAAGTACTGGCTTTGATGTCGCAGATGCTGCCCTAGACGGTAAAACTGCAATTGCCTTAATAAATTTACGAAATGCACTTTCAACTGGGACTGATCCAGTTTTAATTGTTAGCGCACTTGCTTCGTCCCTTCGGACCTTGGCAAAAGTTTCCGGAGCTTCACGTAGTGCTAAATCATTTGAGTTAGCTTCCACATTAGCTATTGCACCTTGGCAAATTGATAAAGCACGGCGGCAGTTAACTGGTTGGAGTGAGGGTGGATTAGCTAAGGCGGTTGTGGCAATTGCAGCAGCTGATGCCGATATCAAAGGAGCAGCCTCGGATCCGATCTACGCCTTAGAGCAGGCGGTTATGACCGTAAGTGCGGCAAAAAGCGCTAGATAATCACGCTCAGTTTGAGCGTAATGGCCATGCGCTGATACCCTTCCGTTCTTCTTAAATATGTTTTTAAGAGATAAAAGAGAAAAGGTAATCTTCAGTGGCAAACATCAAGTCCCAGATCAAACGAATTCGTACCAACAATAAGGCGCAGGATCGCAACAAGGCTTATCGCTCAGCCCTTCGCACTGCCATTCGTAGATTTCGTGATGCGGTAACTGCCGGAGATGCTGCGAAAATTAAAGCAGAATTTACCGATGCTTCTCGTTCATTAGATATGGCTGTTTCAAAAGGCGTAATCCATGCCAATAATGCAGCAAACAAAAAGTCAGCAATGGCGAAGTTGGCCAACAAAGCTGGCGTTCGTTAATTTTCTAGACACTCTTAAGGCATAAATGCCTGCCATCTCGATTGCAAAAGCACCGCAGCCTGCTGCAACAAATCCTGCGCAAATTAGAAATTTTTGCATCATCGCACATATTGATCACGGTAAATCAACTTTGGCAGATCGTATGTTGGGAATTACCGGTGTTGTAGAGGATCGAAATATGCGTGCGCAATATCTAGACCGTATGGATATTGAACGCGAGCGAGGAATCACAATTAAGAGCCAGGCAGTTAGATTGCCGTGGCGATCAGGTATTGATAACCAAGAATACATTTTAAACATGATTGATACTCCAGGCCATGTTGACTTCACATATGAAGTTTCCCGATCTCTTGCTGCGTGTGAAGGTGCGGTACTACTTGTTGATTGTGCGCAAGGTATTGAAGCGCAGACCCTAGCTAATCTTTATTTAGCGATGGAAAATAATCTAACGATAATTCCAGTGTTAAATAAGATTGATTTACCAGCAGCTCAACCTGAAAAATTTGCTATCGAGCTTGCTAATTTAATTGGCTGCAAACCAGAAGATTGTTTGCGAGTCTCTGGAAAAACCGGAGCCGGCGTTGAAACGCTACTTGATGAAATTGTTAAGCAAATTCCACCACCAATTGGTGATCCAAAAGCTCCTACTAGAGCATTAATTTTTGATTCAGTTTATGACTCTTATCGTGGAGTGGTTACCTATGTTCGTGTAGTTGATGGACATCTTTCTCCACGTGATCAAATTCAGATGTATTCAACTGGAGTTAGACATGAAATGCTTGAGGTTGGAGTAATTTCACCTGAGCCTATGGCAAGTAAGGGATTAGGTGTTGGTGAAGTAGGTTATTTGATTACTGGCGTTAAGGATGTAAGGCAGTCTCGAGTTGGAGATACTGTTACCACTTACAACAATCCAGCCACTGTTGCTCTTGCTGGTTATAAAGATCCAAAGCCAATGGTTTTCTCTGGATTATTTCCATTAGAAGGGGCTGAGTATCCAATGCTCCGCGAAGCATTAGATAAATTACAATTAAATGATGCTGCTTTAGTTTTTGAACCAGAGTCATCTGACGCACTTGGTTTTGGCTTTAGATGTGGTTTCTTAGGTCTATTGCACATGGAGATTGTAAGAGAAAGACTTGAAAGAGAAGCCGGGTTAACTTTAATATCTACCGCCCCTAGCGTGGTTTATAAGGTCACGTTAGATGATGGCAAAAAAATAGTTGTTACAAATCCATCTGAGTACCCAGACGGCAAAATCGCAGAAGTACAAGAACCAATTGTTAAGGCCACTATTTTGGCACCTAGTGAATTTATCGGAACGATCATGGAGCTTTGCCAGCAACGCAGAGGTGTGCAAAAAGGTATGGACTATTTATCTGAGGATCGTGTTGAAATTCGTTATACGCTCCCACTTGCTGAAATTGTTTTTGATTTCTTTGACCAACTCAAATCTAGAACAAAGGGTTATGGCTCCCTTGATTATGAACCAATAGGTGAAGAGGCTGGAGATTTAGTTAAAGTTGATATTTTATTGCAAGGTGAAAAAGTTGATGCATTTAGTCAGATTGTTCACCGAGATAAGGCATATGCATATGGCGTTACCATGACTGCAAAATTAAGAGAGTTAATCCCACGTCAACAGTTTGAGGTACCGATCCAAGCAGCGATTGGTGCAAAAGTAATTGCTCGAGAAAACATCAGAGCTATTCGAAAAGATGTATTAGCAAAGTGCTATGGCGGAGACATTACTCGTAAGCGTAAACTTCTTGAAAAGCAAAAAGAGGGTAAGAAGCGAATGAAGATGGTTGGCAGAGTTGAAGTTCCACAAGAGGCGTTTATTGCCGCATTGACCACTGATTCTGATAAAGCGAGTGAAAAGAAAAAGTAAGTGAATCTCGCATTTTATGTTCATATCCCTTATTGCATAAAACGGTGCGGTTACTGTGATTTCAATACCTATACACCAAGTGAGCTTCAAATTACTACTGGTCTAAAAAGCATAACTAATTCGTATACAAATCTTTTAATAGCTGAGATTAAATCTGCGCGCAAGCAGTTGGGTGATCAGTCAACTGTGCCCTCTATTTTCTTCGGTGGCGGAACACCATCTCTTATGGAGGCATCAGATATTGAATCAATAATTACTGCGATCGGATCTGAGTTTGATTTAGCTAGCGATGTTGAAATTACATTAGAGAGCAATCCAGACACTGTAGATAGGGAAAAATTAGAGAATTTTTATAACGCTGGTGTTAATAGAATTTCATTTGGAATGCAATCAGCAGTACCCCATGTTCTGGCCACATTAGATAGAACACATAATCCAGATAATCTCTATCAAGTAACACAATGGGCTAGTGATGTGGGCTTCAAAGAGATCTCAGTTGATTTAATTTACGGTACCCCTGGGGAATCAAAGGCAGACTGGCAAAAAACTATTGATACCGCACTTTCACTTCCGATTACCCACATTTCCGCTTATGCATTAATCATTGAAGAGGGCACAAAGTTAGCCGCCCAAATTAAGCGGGGCGAAGTGGGCCCAGTAGATGATGATTTAACTGCAGAGAAATATATTATGGCGGATAATGCATTTACGAAGTTTGGATTTGATTGGTATGAATTAAGTAACTGGTCTAAGCCCAACTCTGAAAGCAAACATAATCTTGCCTATTGGCTTGGTCATAATTGGTGGGGAGCAGGTCCTGGTGCTCACTCACATATAAATGGAAAAAGGTTTTGGAATGTTAAGCATCCCAACCTATATAAACAAAAAATTGATGCTGGAGAGGCACCAGTTGCTGATTCGGAAGATCTTCAAGAATCACAAATTGAGAGTGAACGCCTAATGCTTTCTATCCGACTGCCAAGCGGTGTAGAGAAAAGTACTTTAAATGAAAAACAAATTTTAGATTTATCTGGATATGTAAAAAGTGGTCACCTAGATGAAGGTAATTGGGATAATGGACGAGCAGCTTTAACCTTAGAAGGACGGCTTATTGCAGACCGAATCGTCCGTGAAATCCTCTTGTAGTAGCGTTGGCTTATGAGTAATAAGGTCGCTGGTCGACAGCTAGAAATCCTGAGGGCAATAGTTGATGAGTATGTTGCTACGGAAGAGCCAGTCGGTTCTAAAACATTAGCTGAGAGATCTGGGTTAGGTGTTTCGCCAGCAACTATCCGAAATGAAATGGCAGTTCTAGAAGATGCCGGGCTAATTACTCAACCTCACACAAGTGCCGGAAGAATTCCAACAAATAAGGGTTATCGAGTTTTCGTCGACCAACTTGCTGAGATTAAGCCACTATCTCCGGCAGAGCGCAAAGCAATTGAAAATTTCTTAGATGGCGCAACTGATTTAGATGATGTAATTTCTAGAACAGTTCGCCTGCTTGCTCAAGTAACAAAGCAAGTAGCGGTTGTGCAGTATCCATCTCTTATGAAAGCTAAGGTTCGTCATATTGAGCTAGTGCTTTTAAATCCAACTCGAGTAATGATTGTTCTGATTACAGATGCTGGTCGAGTTGAACAAAGAGTGGTGGAATTACCATTCGAAATAACTGAAGCTGCTCTATCTGATTTGCATAAAAAAGTTAACCAATCTATTGCGACTCAATCCCTTTCTAGCGTGGCAAGTAATTTGGAAGGATTGTCTAGAAACTATCGTGCAAATGACAAAACTAATGTTGTCGTAATTATCACCACTTTGATTGAAATGGCAGTGGAACAGCCAGAGGAAAAAGTAGTTTTGGCTGGTAGATCGAACCTTGCCAGATCGAATCAGGATTTATCAGGAAGTATTCATCCAATCCTTGAGGCATTAGAGGAGCAGGTAGTTTTACTCAGATTGCTTTCTGGAACAGATTCTTCAGTAAGAGTCCAAATAGGTGATGAGCAAAGTGAGAAAAGTTTGCGAAGTACAAGTTTAGTAACAGTTGGATATGCAAATATCGGCGCTCTTGGAATCTTAGGGCCAACTCGAATGGATTATGCATCATCAATAACTGCTGTGAATGCAGTCGCCAATTATGTCGGACGTTTTTTGACGGAGAATAAATAAATATGGCTGATCTATATGAAACTCTTGGTGTAGATCGAGATGCAAGCTTTGATGATATTAAAAAGGCATACCGAAAATTAGCTAGAAATTATCATCCAGATGTAAATCCAGATCCGAAAGTTTCTGACAAATTTAAAGAGATCACTGCTGCTTATGAAATTCTAAGTGACCCGGATAAGCGCCAAAATTATGATATTGGTGGAAATGGTTTCGGTGGCGGGTTTTCAAATGCCGGCTTTGGTTTTGGCGACATCATGGATGCATTTTTTGGCGGTGGGCAACAACGCGGACCTCGTCCAAGAAATAGACCCGGTCAAGATGCACTTATAAAAGTAGAAGTTGATTTATATGAAGCAACCTTTGGGTGTGAACGTGATTTAAATGTGGAGACTGCGGTTGCCTGCGATAAGTGTGGCGGAAGTGGCTGTGCAAATAATTCACGCCCTCGAACCTGTGATATTTGTAAGGGTAGGGGTGAAACACAACAAGTAGCTAGATCCATTTTGGGACAGGTTATGACCAGTAGACCGTGCGCTAGTTGCCAAGGATTTGGTTCGGTAATCTCTGATCCATGCGGTGAGTGTGCCGGTGATGGCAGAGTTCGATCACGCAAAAGTATTCCAATTAAAATTCCAGCCGGTGTTGAAACCGGTAATCGCATTCAGTTAAGCGGTCAAGGTGAAGTTGGTCCTGGTGGTGGAGCAGCTGGAGATTTATACGTTGAGATTGTTGAAACACCACATGAGTTTTTAGTTCGAGATGGAAATAACCTTCATATTTCAATCGGAATCCCAATGACATCTGCTGCATTAGGAACAAAGGTTGAGATTGAAACTTTAGATGGAATGCAAAGTGTGCAGATTATTGAAGGACTTCAAAGTGGTTCTACGGTTTTATTGAAAGGACTAGGCGTAACTAAATTACGTGGTTCTGGCCGAGGTGATTTAATAGTTCATGTTGAGGTAACGACACCGGGCAAGTTAAACAAAGATCAGAGTGATTTACTGAAGAAATTTGCTGAACTTAGAAACGATCAACCGAACAAGGTAGTTATTCATACAAATGAAGATCAAGGATTTTTTAGTAAAGTTAGAAATGCCTTCCGGTAGTGCTACCTTTATTTTTTGTAGATAATTTAAGTGGTGGAAATTCTCAACTCCTAGATAAAGATGAAGCACATCATGCGATTAAGGTTTTGAGAGTGAAAATTGGTGAAGAAATTATGATTTCTGATGGCTCAGGTAACTGGGTCTCTGGACCGATAACAGAGATAGAGAAAAAAACTTTACTAATTAAAGTCAGCAATAGGGGTGAAAAAAAGTCGAATAAACCAGAGTTAGTTATTGTGCAAGCAATTACAAAATCTGACCGTAACAAAGAAATGCTAGAGCTTATTACAGTTGCTGGTGTTGACCGAATTATTCCTTGGCAATCTGATAGGTCAATAAGCAAATGGCAGTCAGATTCTTTAGATAAATGGGAGTTAACAATTAAAGAGTCTTGTAAGCAGGCACGAAGAGTTGTCATGCCTAAGTTAAGTAAATCTGTTAGTTCAAAACAATTAGGCAAAGAGTTAAGTTCTGTTCCTTTTTCACTCATTTTTCATGAATCAGCTTCTACTAATTTTTCGGATGTAAACATACCTAGTGATATCCAGAGCATTTATTTAATAATTGGCCCCGAGGGTGGCATAACCGATGAGGAATTGCTGATGTTTAAAGGCATAAGCTCAAATATAGTTAGGTTAGGGGTGCCGGTACTGCGTTCTGCTCATGCAGGGTTTGCGGCACTAGCAGCAGTTCAAACTAAGTTAGGGCGTTGGTAGAGATGGATTGCTTATTTTGTAAAATAGTTAATGGTGATATTCCGGCTACTTTCGTGAAAAAAACTGAGTTGATAACTGCGTTTAAGGATATAACTCCACAGGCGCCAACCCATGTTCTAATAATTCCGAATAAGCACTTTGAAAATATTGGACAGGTCTCTAATACTGACGCTAACTTGACCGCCGAATTGTTTAAAGCAGCAGCTGAGATTGCCAGTGAATTAGGTCTAGAAAGTTATCGATTGAACATAAATACTGGAGCTGACGCTGGTCAGTCTGTCTTCCACGCTCACTTACACCTGTTAGCCGGCCGGGCGTTCGCATGGCCGCCAGGTTAAATATAGAGTTCTCGTAATGGATCCAATCGTAATTAAAGTCCCGGCCGCATTTCCCATGGTCACACTCGTTGGACCAAGCGATTCTCATCTTAGAATTCTAGAAAATCAATTCCCACATCTTTCAATTACGGTTCGTGGAAATGAAATATATGTAAAAGGTGAGATTGAGGAAGCTAAAAAGTTCGTTGATTTAATTGATGAGTTAATTGCAATTTTACGAAGTGGTCAGAGTTTAACTGTTGATATGGTTAGTAGATCAATTGGAATGATTAAACAAGACCCAGCTGAGCATCCAGCAGAGGTGCTCTCTCTCAATATTTTAAGTAACCGTGGAAAAACTATCCGCCCAAAAACAGCAAATCAAAAGAAGTATGTTGATGCAATTGATGCCAACACAATTACATTTGGAATTGGGCCGGCTGGTTCTGGAAAAACCTATCTTGCAATGGCAAAAGCAATTCAATCGCTTCAGGCGAAACAAGTTAACCGAATAATTTTAACCCGCCCTGCTGTTGAAGCGGGTGAGCGCTTAGGATTTTTACCTGGAACACTGCATGAAAAAATTGATCCTTATCTTCGTCCCTTATTCGATGCACTACATGACATGATTGATCAAGATGCAATTCCAAGACTTATGAACTCTGGCGTAATTGAAGTTGCACCTCTTGCTTATATGCGTGGACGCACACTTAATGATGCATTTATTATTTTGGATGAAGCCCAAAATACCACCGGTGAACAAATGAAAATGTTTTTAACTCGCCTAGGTTTTGGCTCTAAAATGGTAGTTACTGGGGATGTGACGCAAGTAGATCTGCCAAATAATTCACAATCTGGACTAAAAATAGTTCAGGATATTTTAAAAGATGTGGATGATATTTCATTTATACATTTAAATGCTGAGGATGTTGTTCGAAATCGACTAGTTGGAGACATCGTTACCGCTTATGGAAGTTGGGATGAGAATATTTCCAAATCCACCTTTCCAATTCGAAGCGGAAAAGGTGATCGTTAATTAACTCAATAATATTAGGCAGTAGATTATGAAAATAGAGTTAATAAATGATTCGACATATAAGTGCGATGAGGTTGGGATTAAATCTCTCGCAGATTTCACACTTAGTAAGTTAGGAATCCATCCAGATTCAGAGTTAAGTATTCGTTTAGTTAATGAGGATGAAATCACTCAACTTCATATCAAGTGGATGGATTTACCAGGACCAACTGATGTACTTTCATTTTCAATGGATGAAATGAAACCAAACTCAGCTTCTAATGGACCAGGCATGATCGGAGATATTGTTTTATGTCCAGCCTTTGCTGAGAAAAACGGAAAGCAATCATTGACGGATGAACTTCAACTTCTTACCGTTCACGGTGTTTTACATCTACTTGGTTATGACCATGAGGAGTTAGACGAAGAAAAAGAGATGTTTGGATTACAAGAGGAATTTCTTAAGCAGTGGCGGAGCGGACTGTAATACCCTGAAACTGAAAATGAGTTAACAGTTGTAAGATGCTCTAATGCGTATCGTTAGATTTTCTGCCCCCGCCGAGTTGGGCGTTGGAGCAGATCCATTATTTGGTATTTTAAATGATCAGGATTCAATATTGATATTACGGGGTGATCCGATTTATTCTGGAATTGTGCCACAGGATAAAACTCTAAAATTAAGTGATATAAAATTATTAGCGCCAGTTATTCCAAGAAGTAAAGTAGTTTGTATTGGAAAAAACTACGCCGACCATGCAGCGGAGATGGGCTCAGTTGTTCCAACTGAACCGATTATCTTTATTAAACCTAATACATCTGTAATTGGACCAAATGAAACAATAGTTTGGCCGAATATGAGTGAGCGCGTTGATCATGAGGTTGAATTAGCAATTGTAATTGGCCGAATTTGTAAAGAGGTTCCGGCTGCCAAGGCAAAAGATGTTATTTATGGTTACACAATAGCTAATGATGTTACTGCTAGAGATTTACAAAAAAAGGATGGTCAATGGAGTCGTGCTAAAGGCTTTGATACCTTTTGTCCGCTTGGACCTTGGATCGAAACTGAGTTCATACCAGGGGATCAGAAAATTACTGCAACATTAAATGGTGAGGTTAAACAGTCTTCAGTTTTATCTGAAATGATCTTTAAAATTCCACAAATTATTGAGTTTGTAACAAATGTGATGACGCTCTTACCTGGTGATGTTATTTTGACTGGTACGCCTGCCGGAATTGGTCCAATGCCAGCTGGGGCTTCAATTTCAGTTGCAATTGAAGGTTTAGGCACACTTACTAATAAGGTTTCTCCTCGTGTCCAGTAAATCGCAGGTTCGAGTTAGGTTTGCCCCTTCACCAACCGGAGACTTACATGTTGGAAATATTCGTACCGCTCTTTTTGATTGGGCATATGCCCGCCATACCGGTGGAAAACTAATATTTAGAATTGAAGATACTGATAGGGAAAGAGTTACAGATCAATATATCCAAGCTGCAATCGATACCTTAAAGTGGCTAGGGCTTAATTGGGATGAGGGTCCGGAAGTTGGCGGTGAGTTTGGACCTTACCTACAATCTCAAAGATTAGAGATTTATTCAGAGTGGGCACAAAAATTCTTAGATCAAGGCGATGCCTACCACTGTTACTGCAGTTCCGAAGAGCTGGAAGAGCGCCGGCAAATTCAAATGAAAAATAACAAAGCGCCAGGTTATGACGGAAAATGCCGTGATCTTTCAAACACTCAAGTTGATGAATATAAGTCAGCTGGCAGAAAACCAGTTGTAAGAATGCGAATGCCACAAGGAGAGACAGTTTTTGTTGATCAAATACGTGGTGAAGTTAAGTTTGATCATGAGTTTGTGCCAGATTTCGTACTAGCACGCGCAGATGGTTCACCACTTTATACACTTGCAGTTGCTGTCGATGATGTTTTAATGAAGATTACTCATGTACTAAGAGGTGAAGATTTACTCTCATCTACTCCAAGACAGATCAGGGTTTATCAAGCAATGGGAGTTACGCCAGATCAATATCCTTTGTTTGCACATTTACCATTCGTAATGGGCCAAGATAATACAAAGCTTTCAAAGCGAAATGGTGAGGTTTCAATTGCTTGGTATCGCGAGCAAGGTTATTT